>JAFGBV010000159.1 GCA_016932955.1 Anaerolineales bacterium
AAAAGCAAGAGGGCACCACCAAAGGTACTGTGGTGCTGGCAACGGTGTATGGCGATGTGCATGATATTGGCAAGAACCTGGTGAAAACCATCTTATCGAATAACGGCTATACCGTTGTTGACCTGGGCAAGCAGGTTCCTGCGGAAGCGATCATCTCGAAGGCGGTTGAGGTGGATGCAGACGCCATCGGCCTCAGCGCGCTGCTGGTGAATACATCCAAGCAGATGCCGCTGATCGTCAATGAGCTGCAGCGCCGCGGCCTGCGCCTCCCCGTGCTGGTGGGCGGGGCAGCGATCAACCGCCGCTTTGGTTGGCGTATTCTCTATACCGAAGAGAACATCCCTTATGAACCAGGTGTTTTCTACTGCAAGGATGCTTTCGAGGGCCTGGCGGTGATGGAAGCCCTTTCCAACTCGCAAGAACGCCCCGCTTTACTGCAACGCATTCGTGAAGAAGCGGATTTTGAGATGGGTCGTTCTCCAGGGGAGAAGAAAGCACCTTCTGCGGCTCGCTCGGCAGTTCTTCCCCAGCCGCGCGGTCTCCCCGCCGGCCTGCTTCCCGGCCCGCGCACCGTGCGCTCGATGCCGCTGGAGCTTGTTTTTCAGCATTTATTCAAGAACGAGCTCTTCCGCCTCTCCTGGGGGGCAAAGAATGCCCAGGGCGATGAATGGGAGAAGATCAAGATCGGGTTTGAACAGCGCCTGGAGAAAATGCAGCGTGAGGCGCTGCGCAGCGGCTGGCTTAAACCACAGGCCGTGTATGGTTACTGGCCTTGCCAGGCAGATGGCAATGACCTGGTGATCTTTGACGCGCAGGATGGCGAGAAGGAGATCGCCCGCTTCACCTTCCCGCGCCAGCCTTCCTCCGAGCGCCTTTGCCTGGCTGATTACTTCTCCTCCCTCGACTCGGGCGTGAAGGATATCCTCGCTTTGCAGGTTGTGACTGTTGGCGAAGAGGCGACGCAGCGTTTCGACCAATTGCAGGAAGCCGCTGATTATTCGGAGGCCTACTATGTGCATGGCCTGGCTGTACAGACGGCAGAGGCCGCGGCTGAATACCTGCACCGCCATATCCGCCGCGAACTGGGTCTGCCAGAGGGCCAGGGTAAGCGCTATTCGTGGGGTTACTCCGCCATCCCTGAGCTAGAGGATCACCGCATCGTCTTTGACCTCCTTCCTGCAGAAAGCGAGCTGGGCATGAGCCTCACCTCTGCCTACCAATTGCTGCCAGAGCAATCCACCGCCGCAATCATCCTGCATCACCCCGAAGCCAAGTACTTTAACATCGGCGAGTCGCGCCTCGAGCAGCTGATGAAATAAAGCGCCTATGCAAATTTTGGTCACCGCCACCCAATCACCCCGAGCGAGATTCTTATCCCTGCTCGATTCTTCCCCCCGCCCGTTGCTGGCAGATGGCGCTATGGGAACCATGATCAATGCCCGCGGGGTGGGCTTTGACCAATGTTTTGATGCCCTCAACCTGTCTAATCCCGGCTTGATCGCTGAGATCCACCGCTCCTATATTGATGCAGGGGCGCAGATCATCCAAACCAATACATTTGGCGCTAATCCTTACAAGCTTGCTGCGCACGGTCTGGAAAGTAAAGTCAAAGAGATCAACCGCGCCGGGGTAGAGCTGGCACGGCGCGTGGCGCTGGCCGCGTATAAAGATGTGTGGATTGCCGGGGATGTTGGCCCATTGGGGGTGCGCCTGGCGCCGTTTGGCCGCGTCCTTGCCGAGCAGGCGCGCCAGGCTTTCATTGACCAGATCAGCGCCCTGGCAGAGGCGGGGGCTGATTTACTCGTCATCGAAACTTTCAGCGACCTATACGAGATGCGCGAGGCCGTCGCCGCTGCGCGCCAGGTTTGTGACCTGCCCATTGTGGCAACCATCACCTTCACCCGCGATGACCGCACCCTGCTGGGCGATTCTCCGGCAAAAGTGGCGCAGAGTCTGGCGGAAAGCAGCGCTGATGTGATCGGCGTGAACTGTTCTGGCGGACCAGCGCAGATTTGGCGCATCCTGCGCCAGATGCGCCAGGTTGTGCCCAGCGGGCGTTTTTCCGTCAAGCCCAATGCCGGTTGGCCTGAGCAGGTTGGCGGGCGCATCATGTACCCGGCTAACCCGGACTACTTTGGCGAATACGCTCTGGCCTTTTGCGAGGCGGGCGCAAACATAATCGGCGGCTGTTGCGGCACCACACCGCAGCATATTGCCGCCATGCACGCCGCCTTAGCACAGCACTCTCTGGGTTGCGCGCCCTCCCTTAGTGAGCTGGCAATGCCGGTGGAGACCCCCGAGCGCCTCGAATCACCCGAGCGCCAGTCGCGCCTGGCACAGAAATTAGCCGACGGGCAGTTCGTCGTCTCGGTCGAGATGGACCCGCCGCGCGGTCTTTCCGCACATAAGCTCCTGGCAGGCGCCAGCCTGCTGGCTGAAGCGGGTGCGGATGTGATCAATGTCGCCGATAGCCCGATGGCGCGCATGCGCATGAGCCCCTGGGCGGTCTGCGACCTGGTGCAGCGCACGGTTGGCATTGAGACCACGCTTCACTTCCCCACCCGGGGGCGGAATCTGCTGCGCGTGCAGGGCGACCTGCTGGCTGCCCATGCCCTGGGCATCCGTAATGTCTTCGTGGTGATGGGCGATCCCACCGCCATTGGCGATTATCCCAATGCGATGGATAACTATGATCTGGTGCCCTCCGGTCTGATCAAGCTGATTAAGCAGAATTTCAACGCTGGGATAGACCATGCCGGTGTAGATATTGGACAGCCCACCTCGTTCTTTGTCGGTTGCGCTTTGAACCTGGCGCCCCAGGACCCCCAAGCGGAGATCAAGAACCTGCGCCGCAAGCTGAAAGCCGGGGCAGATTTTATCCTGACCCAGCCGATCTACCAGCCGGAGGGAGCCAGACACTTCATTAACATGTATGAGGAACAACATGGGCGGCTGGAGATCCCAATCTTTGTGGGAATCTTGCCCTTATATAGTGCACGCCATGTGGCGTTTTTGCACAATGAAGTGCCAGGTGTATCGATCCCAGAAGAGATGCAAGTGCGGATTCGCCAGGCGGGGGAGGGGGCATCCCGCGAAGGCATGCGTATAGCCGTTGAATTAGTGGAACAGGTCAGGGCCTGGGCGCGAGGAATCTACCTCATGCCGCAGTTCAACCGCTACGAGCTGGCAGCAGAGATCATCGAAACCTGTAAATGATGTGTTCTAGCCTATTGGGCAGGCGGCTCTTGGATCCCAGCCGGGGCAGCGGGCTTATTGCGCAGGGTCAGGAACCCTACCACCAGCGGGATGATGATGAAGATCAGCCCAACGCAGACGAGGCCAATCCCCGTTGCCATGGGGACCTGCCCGCCTTCGCTCATGCCGGGTAGATCCACATTCCACGTTCCCAGGCCGGCTGCGGAGAGCGCCCCAAACAGGCACACGCTGATCCCCGGGCAGCCGCAGAGCAGTACACTTGCAATTGTGAGTATAATGCCGGTTGTACGTTTGTCCATCGTTGGATCCTCCTGTCGTAATTATATCGTAATCGATGTGGGTGAGCAATTTCGCTGCGTGTGTGCGCAAGAAGCGAGAAAAGTCGGTGATAGTGTTGCCTCTACCGCAAAGCCCATTCCACCTGGCTCAGCGGTCAATGTTAGCCCTTGTGTGACCATTGCTTTGCCTAGCCTCCTGCCTGTCTGACAGCCTTTACCTGCGCGCAATTCACGCTTGATAGTGAGACCATTGTCCGATATAATTTTATGAGCAACCACTTGCACCCCCAACACTTTTGCCGTCTCGCATGAGTCATTAATTGCATACGTATCAATCCAATATACCTTTGCCGCTCATTGTTATCATACAAGGAGGCTCGTATGAAACTCACTCTCCGACGTAATCCATTGTTGATCATTGCGGTGCTGCTGGGAGGCTTGGTTTTGGCTGCCGCCATCCCCAGCTTGGTAGCCGCCCGTTCCCTTCCCATCTATGAAAAACATACTCTCGCCGACAATATCCCAAATGTGAACGATTTGGCTGCAGCCGATATTGACGGCGATGGCAACCTGGATGTGCTGGGTGCTTCTCTCGCCGCGGACACCGTGGTGTGGTGGCAAAGCGATGGCACTCCCGGGGATGGTGGATGGCTAACCCATACCCTCACCTCGACACTGAATGGTGCATCTAACCCCCTTGCGGCAGATATCAACCGTGACGGGAAGGTGGATATCTTTGCCAATGGTTATTTCGGGGAATATGTCTGGTGGGAAAATGATGGCACATCGGCTGTGGAAAACTGGAGCACACATATCATTACAGATGTGAACCAGGATCTGAGCTCGGCCTGCCTCGAAGATCTGGACGGGGATGGCGATCTGGATGTAGCAGGCGCGCTGTTCAATGACAATCTATATGATGTGCTAGACCTGATCTGGCTGGAAAATATTACCGGTGAGGGCACTAACTGGAGCCAGCATGCAATTACCACAACATTTCTAATGGCTTTTGCCCTCTTTACGGCAGATGTGGACGGTGATGGCGATGCCGATATGATTTCCGACTCGTCTGCCCCAGGGCTGATCTGGTGGGAAAACAGCGCTGTCGATGGCAGTGTGTGGAGCGCGCACACGATATTAAGTCACAGCTTCAGCCACGCTACTTCCCTCGGTGATGTGGATGGGGATGGTGACGTGGATATTCTGGGAAACGATCACCGCGATCAAGAGCAGGCTTTATGGTGGGAAAACAGCGACGGCGCTGGAGGAACCTGGATCGAGCATACGATTGATTCCTCCCACGATTACACATGGGTGGTGCGTGCCGCCGATCTGGACCAGGACGGCGATCTGGACGCGCTGGGCTATACGCCCTATGGCGATGATCTCGTCTGGTGGGAAAACACTGCCGGCGATGGGGCAGCCTGGGCAGAGCATATCGTGGAAGAGAATTTGGATGAGCCGAGTGCTGTTTTTGCGGTAGACCTGGACCTGGACGGGGATCTCGATCTGCTGGGGTCGGAAGACGGAACAACCGAGCAGGTGTGTTGGTGGGAAAACACAGCTATCCACCGCAATGCCGCCTACACCGCCAGCGAGGTGATTGATGCGGCGCTGCCGGTGTGGGATGTCAGCACGGCGGATGTGGACGGCGATGGCGACCTGGATCTCCTCGGCGCGGCCACAGATCACACCACGCCGACCAATGGCTGGCTCAGTTGGTGGCGCAATGTGGATGGCGCCGGCTCAGCCTGGACTGAGGTTCCGGTTCTGGTGGATGGGCTGGACGGTGCGGTGGCGGTGCGCGCCGGCGACCTGGATGATGATGGCGATATGGACCTCCTGGCGGCTGGCTGGCAGGAGGATGACGTTGCCTGGTTTGAGAATGATGATGGTCTTGGCGACTCGTGGACGCGTCACGATTTGATCACCACGTATGACGGCGCTTACACCGTGGCGATTGCCGACGTGGACGGCGATGGCGACCTGGACGCGCTGGCAGGGGGTTCAGAGAATGCCACTATTTCGTGGTGGGAAAACAACCGCACCGATACCGGCTGGGCTGAGCACGTGGTCCACTACGAGCACGCCCACATCATCCGCAAAATCGAAGTGGCAGATGTGGATCGGGATGGCGACGTGGATGTGATTGGGGTTTCCAATGGCAAAGGCTATGTGGCATGGTGGGAAAATGACGCCGCCGGCACGTTTTGGACGCGCCACTACATTTCCGGTGGGCTGGATGCCTTTCCCTCGCCTCAATCGGCGCATATTGGCGATATGGACCGTGACGGTGATGTGGATGTGATTGTTTCAAGGAATGCCGAGGGCCAGGCCCCGGTCGATTTGGTCTGGTTTGAAAACGATGCCAGCGACACCTGGACGATGCACACCATTGCCGATCAGTTCTTCAGCGCCGATGGCGTATTTGCCACGGATCTTGATCAGGATGGCGACCTGGATGTGGTAGCCGTGCTGCCCTCAGAAACACAGATGGCACTGCGCTGGCTCGAAAATACTGCTGGCGATGGCAGCACATGGGTTGCCCGCGATTTGGCGCTGCCCTTCTACGGGCGCAACCTGACTGCCGCTGATATCGACGGCGATGGTGCCATTGACATCCTGGGTGCCAATCATGACCTCGACCAACTGCTACTCTGGCGCAACCTGGGCGGGCAGTTTGCCCTGGCAACCGCCGATACCACCCCCGCTGGCGGGTTTCTGCCTGGCCAGATGGAGGATATGCTGAGCATCCAGGTCACCCACAACGGGCGCACTGGCGACCATGATGCGGAACTGGCAACCATCGAGCTGCTTTTCGAGTCCAGCCCCGGCAACCCGCTGACCACCGCCGAAGCCAATGCCTTGATAGACGAGCTGAGCGTTTACCTGGATACCGGCTCAGGAAATTTCGACCCGGCAGTCGACACCCTCGTCACCACATTAGAGCAGTTGGACCTGACTCTTGGCGTCCAAAGCCTGACCCTGCCCGATGGTGCGGAAAGTGTGCGCGTGGTTCATGGCGCGCCCAGCCTCTTTTTCATCGCCCCCAGACTGACAGCCGATGCCAACCAGCAAACTCCCAGTCAGTTCCGCATCACCCACCTCACCGAAGCGAGCACTTCCGCTGAGGATTGTGAGGTCGATGTGCCATTGCAATTGGAATATGCAGCCAATACTACCTCCGGCACCATCACGCTGATCAACCATGCGCCGAACGCCCTCGACGACACCCCTGCCACGGATGAAGATACTCCCCTGGTGATCCAGGTCACGCTCAATGATACCGACGAGGATAACAACCCCCTGGCAGTGATCAGCGTTACCCAACCGCTGAGTGGCAGCGCCGTCATCAGCGGCACGCAGCAGGTTCTGTATACGCCTGAGCTGAACTACAACGGCGCTGATTCGTTTTTCTATACGATTTCAGATGGGGTTCTGACGGATACTGCCACGGTGAATCTGACCGTGCTGCCAGTCAATGACCTGCCCGAAGTCGATGCCGGTGCGGACCGCTTTGCTCAGGAAGGGGGTGTGGTGATCTTCTCCGGCGCATTCACCGATCCAGATAGCGGTCAAAGCCATACGATTGAATGGGACTTTGGCGATGGCGGTACTGCCTCCGGTGAGTTATCACCCAGCCATACCTATCTGGACGATGGCGTTTATCCGGTTAGCCTCACCGTAGACGACCAGGAAGGCGGCATAGTCAGCGATACGCTGCAGATAACCGTATCCAACGTGGCTCCTGCGCTCAGCCTGGGCGGAGCAGCCAGCCTGAATGAAGGCGCTGTGTATACGTTGACCCTAAGCACTGTTACAGATCCGGGAAATGATACGCTCACCACCTGCACCGTCCATTGGGGGGATGGGGCAACCGCCTCTTGCCTGCCAGCCATTGGTGGCAGCCTGGGTCACATATATGCCGATGGGCCTGCTGACCGCACGATCTGGGTTGATTTGGAGGATGAGGATGGAGAATATCTCGATGTGGACAGCCTGGAGGTCAGCCTGCAAAACGTGGCCCCTGTGGTGGATGCGGGAGCAGACCGGCAAATCGACATGGGTGGGTCGTTGATGATAATGGCGTCATTCATCGACCCTGGAGAGGATACCCACACCGCCACAATTGATTGGGGCGATGGGGTGGTGGAGCCTGGGCTGGTTGATCAACTCGCAGGCACAGTCTCAGGCAGCCACCAATACAGCCAGCCGGGCAATTATACCGTGACCATCACCCTGGAAGACAGCGATAGCGCACAAAACAGCGACACCTGCGGCGTGACGGTTAATCCACTTCGTGTGTTCCTGCCCCTTGTCACGCGCCATTAAGAAAGCGCCAAAAAGGATGTGCTGTGTGGCTTTGCCGCGTAGCACATCCTTTTTGATATTTACCTGCGCAACTGCGCCTTCACTTCCTGCTCCAGGCGGCGCAAGATGCGCTGGCGGATACCAGCCAGGTCTTTATCGCTCAGCGTCTTATCGGGCGCCTGGTAGGTGATGCTGTATGCCAGGCTTTTCTTGCCCTGCCCAATCTGCTCGGAGCGGTAGATGTCAAACAGACGCACATTGGCAACCAATTTACCGCCCGCGTTGCGAATGCTCTCAGCCACTTGTTCAGCCGCTATGTCTTCATCCACCACCAGCGCCAGGTCTTCCAGTGCGGGGGGATATGCGGGCACCGGGCGCGTCTCGTATTGCTCCAGGATCAACGGTAGCAATAGTTCCAGGTCGATTCCGGCAGCCAGCAGCGGTGTGGGGGGCAGGTCGTACTGCTCGCACACCAGGGGATGCAGCTCGCCAAACACGCCGATCTCCTGCTCACCAGAGAGGATGCGCGCACATTTGCCCGGGTGCAGGCTGGGATTCTCGGCTGGCTCGTAGCGCAGCGCCGGGATGTGCAGCGCGTCCAACAGCACTGCAAGCAATCCTTTGAGGTCGAAGAAGTCCATTGCCTGCGTATCGGCGGGCTGCCAGCCGGGCAGGCTGCGCGGTCCTGTTAGGATGATGCCCAGGCGCTGCAGTTCGCGCGGCAATTCTTGCCCTTCCTCCACCAGGAATACCGGGCCAATCTCGAACAGCGCCATGCGCTCGCGCAGGCGGGCGTTGCGCTCTACGGTCTCCAGTAAGAAAGAGAGCAGGCTGTGGCGCAGCACGGTGCGGTCACTGGAGATCGGATTCGCCAGGGTGAGGTACGGACGCTCATCCGGCATCCCTGGGATACGGCGGCGGGCTTCGCGCTCTGGCGTGGTCAGGCGGTGGCTGACGATCTCTTGCAAGCCCACGCCCACCAGCAGGTCGCGCAATCGCTCCTCGCCCTCCAGCGCGGGATTGTTACGCTGATGTGGCAGCTCATCCCTCAGCCGCGTTTCGGGGATTCGCTCGTATCCGTAAATACGGGCGACCTCTTCCAATAGATCAGCCTTACCTGCCTGCCCTTCGCCGATGTCCAGGCGGTGATCGGGAGCGGTTGCGCGCACGGTATCGCCCTGTACTTCCACGCCGAACTCCAGGCCGCGCAGCAAGTCCGCGATCTGCTCGGCGCTCAGGCTGATGCCCAGGACACGCTGCACGTCGCCCTCGCTCACTTCCACGGTCGGATCATGCGGGGGCAGAGGGTAATTGTCTACCAATCCCTGGCAGATCACGCCACCGGCGAGCTGGCGCATCAACTCCAGGCAGCGGCTCACCCCGCGTTCCGCCACGGCAGGGTGCACGCCGCGCGAGAAGCGGTAAGCTGCCTCAGAGAGCAGCTTTTGCGCCGCCACCGTCTTGCGGATGTTGATGAAGTTCCAGGCAGCCCCCTCCAGCAGGATATTGATCGTGCTCTTGCCGCGCGCCGAGGCTTTTCCGAGCTGAGGTGCCTCCTCGTCCAGCGGAATGCCTGTGGCGTCCAGCGTTTCCTGCGAGGCATCATATACTTCAGACTCAGCCCCACCCATCACGCCGGCGATGGAGAGACCTCCGGCAGTATCGCATACCAGCACAGTGAACTCATCCAGCGGGCGCTCCACCCCGTCCAGCGTGGTCAGGCGCTCGCCGGGTTTGGCGCGCCGCGTGATGATCGTAGGCGCTTTGCCCTGCGCGCGCTGCACCAGCACATCGTAGTCGAAGGCGTGCAGCGGCTCGCCAATCTCCAGCATGGCGTAATTGGTCGCATCGACGATGTTGTTGATCGGGCGCATCCCTGCCAATTTCAGGCGGCGCTGCAGCCAGTATGGGCTGGGCTTGATCTCTACGTCCTGGATCAGGCCGAGCACGAAGCGAGGGTTGAGCGCAGGCTCCGTGATCTGCATGAAGGCTTTGCCCTCGATCGAGGGCCCTTTGGCCTCGAAGGTGTAGCTGGGCTGGCGCAATTCCTGCCCGGTGAGGGCAGCTACCTCGCGCGCCACCCCCAGGATGCTGGCGGCGCGGGCGATATTGGGCAGGATGCTGATATCCAGCACCGCGTCGCCCATGTATTCTGCCAGCGGCACGCTTACCGGCGCATCCTCATCCAGGATGATCACCCCCTCGTGATCTTCGGAGATGCCCAGCTCTTTTTCAGAGCAGATCATCGAGTAGGACTCGACGCCGCGTATCTTGGTGCGCTTCAGCGTGGTCAGCGCCTGCCCGGCTTGGTGTCCGTCGTAAATCCGAGCGCCTTCCTTGGCATACGCCACCTTGAGCGGCTTCGCCAGCGCGCCGATACCCTTGTAGGGGAACAGGTTGGGCGCGCCAGTGAGCACAATATGCTCCTGGATGCCGTCAAAGAGCTTGCACAGCACCAAGCGGTCCGCATTGGGATGCGGCAATACCTCCGAGACGGAGGCGGTGACGATCTTATCTGCTTCCCAGGTCAATCCGCAGACTTTCACCTCCAGGTTGCCATGGCTCTCTGGCATCGGCAGTCCAATATAGGTGATATTCTCCACCTCCAGCCCGGCCATCGTCAGGCGACGGGCAAGCTCATCGATGGGGATGGTAATATCAACGAAGTCTTTTAACCAGCTTATCGGTACCAGCATCGTGCACCTCCGCTTAGAATTGTTCCAGGAACCGCAGGTCATTCGACCACAAATAGCGAATGTCCTCGATCATGTGTTTGAGCATCGCGACGCGTTCAGGTCCGATTCCCGCCGCAAAACCGCTGAACTGTTCGGGGTCGTAGCCGCCGTTTGCCAGCACGGTGGGATGCACCATGCCGCAGCCCATGATCTCCAGCCAGCCGCTATCGCCGCACACCCGGCAGCCCTGCCCGTGGCACAAGAAGCACTCGAAATCGACCTCAGCGCTGGGCTCGGTGAAGGGGAAATGCGAAGCGCGAAAGCGCGTGCGAATGCTTTCGCCGAACATGCGCTGGGCAAAGTCGCCAATCGTGCCCTTCAGGTCGGCGAAGGTGATGTTGTGCCCTACCACCAGCACCTCCAACTGGTTAAACTGCGTCTCTTTGCGCGCCGAGACCTGCTCGTAGCGGTAGCACATACCCGGCAGGATAGCGCGCACCGGTTGGGGGGCGTACTGGCGCATCACATGGATTTGCCCGGGAGAGGTGTGCGTGCGCAGCAGCACGCCGGGGCGCGTGGTGTGAAAAGTATCCCACATATCCCGCGCTGGGTGGTGGGGAGGCATGTTCAGTAGTCCGAAGTTAAGGTCATCCGTTTCCACTTCCGGTGAGCGGTAAACCTGGAATCCCATATCCTGGAACACGCGGATGATCTGGCGTAGCGTGGCGACGGTGGGATGCAGGCGACCTAAGGGTGTGGGGCGCCCGGGCAGGGTCACATCCAGCCGTTCGCTGCCCAGCGAGCGCTGCAATGCTGCCTGGCGCATCTCCTCGGTGCGCGCAGCCAGCGCCGTTTCCAGGGCGCGCTTAACCTCGTTGGCGCGCCGCCCGATCTGTGGGCGTTCCTCCTTGGAGAGTCGCCCCAGTTGGTCAAAGATCTGCATCAATGGAGCGCTGCGTCCCAGGTAGGCAATTCGCCACTGTTCCAGCGCCGCCTCATCTTCGACTGCCTGCAGCGCAGTTTTGGCAGCCTGTTCGATCTGGTCGAGTTGGTTGAGCATATTCACCTCCAAAAATAAGCAAAACATCCCCTCCCAAACAAGGGACGGGATGTGGTTCCCGCGGTACCACCCTCATTGGCCGCGTCTTCGCAGCCCGCTTTCCGCCAACGGCCCCTTGGGGCGATTGGCTTCCCTGCTAACGCTGGGATTGCGTTCCGAGCTACTAGGAGAGCTTGCTGCTCCATTCACCCGGACGGCTCAGGAGGGAACTTCATCGGGGTTCCACCTGGCGGGGGTCTCAGTCTGCGCCCGCCGCCTCCCTGTTGGCTTTCGCCTGGCTACTTTCCTCTGTCGCTGCCGTTTTTGGTGGTTGGTTGTTGCCCTTATTATCCGCAAAATGAGCAGACTGTCAAGGATGAGAAGATTAATTCTGCTGGACATTGCCTGGAATTAGGTATATGATAATGTTATCCAACATAGCGTCAGGGGGTGGCGGATTAAGACTGCACTTTTCAAACCAACCGTCAACATTTTCCAAAGGAGGCTATTGTGAGAAAAAGATTCATGTTCGGAATTTTGGCACCTGTTCTGATTATCGGCCTGACGATGGGGACAGGCATGGCACAGGATTCCCCGCCGGCAGAGGCGGCGACCTTAGGTTTGGATACCCGCTGGATCATCGAAGAGGTGGATACCGCTACCCAGACGGGCGGCTACACTTCGATCGTGGTCGATAATATACCCTATATTGCCTATTACAACTTCACCGATGGCGATCTCTACCTGACCAGCCCCGTAGAGCCTGGCGAGGGCAACTGCGGCCCGTCCGATAACTGGGACTGCCGCACGGTGGACACCCAGGGCGATGTGGGCAGGTATACTTCGATCGATATATATCGGAGTTCCACAATCCTGGGCTCCTGGAAATTAGGTATCGCCTATCATGATGCAACCAATCACGCGCTCAAGCTTGCGGAGTATATCTGTTACCCCCTCATGGGTTGTGATTGGTTTTTCACAACCATCGATTCGGGGGGGGGCGGAGATGTCGTGGGAACCTATGTTTCCTTCGTCTATGACGATAGTGGCAAAGGGCATATTGCCTACCAGGCTTTTGACTATGGATCCGCCTGGGATTTTTATGATTTGCGCTATGCGCACGAGGTGGGCAGCGGAGGCACCGGCTGTGACATGGGTATCACTGACTGGCAGTGTGATACCGTACAAATAGCTCTTGCAAATAACAGCACCAATGGCTTCCCAGGGATCGATCTTACGCTGCTGTATTTTGGCAATTCCACCACTCCGACTCCGTTCATCGCTTACTATGATTCACCGCAGAAGAGTGATCCTACGCTCGGCGGCAACCTGAACCTGGCGTATTTTGTCAACCAAAGCGGCTCCGGTTGTGAAATTGGCCCTACCTGGCAGTGTGACGCCATCGAAGGCACGGATCCGAATCCAGAGATCGATACCGGGCTGAGCCCGCAGATCTATATCCAAAAAACTGGGAGTGAGTATTACACCAACATCTTTTACTATGATAAAGCCAATGGCGCATTGCGCTGGGCGCGGGCAGCCAGTCTCTACCAGGGTGCTGAGGCCAACTGCGGCCCGATTGAGGGCTTTAACCAGCAGTTATGGCGCTGCGACGATGTGGATACGCTCTTAGCGGGGTGGGTGGGTGGTCCAGCTATTTCCCTGGCTCTGGATGAGGCGGGATACCCGGTGCTGGCTTACCAGAGCGCTAATGATGATCTAGCCCCCTCCAGCCTCGAAATGGCCCGGCCCGCCGGCAGGGCTGGGGTGAACTTCGGGATTGGCAACTGCGGAGACCCTCTCCCCTCTCCCGGCATGCTCTTTTCCTACTGGCAGTGTGAGATCATCGATCAAGGCGGTGGTCAGGTTGGCTCTATCGATGAGGCGAACTTCACTGCAGTGGGGGTCGACAGCGATGGGCTGATCACCATCGGCTATGAAGAATCCGATGACTATGATGATCCTGAGGTTGATATCCTGAAGGTGGCTTACCAGGAGCAGTATTACACGACAGCCATGCCAATCGTGATCAAGTGAGCAGGCCTGCCTGAATAGGCGAAATACAATTCGGCTTATGGTGTGTGCGGGCAAGAGACTACCCGCACACACCAACGATTCTCCCAGATGCGTGTATAATCGGGCATGATGACCCATCACGCACATTCACCCTGGCTGAGATGCCTGGGGATGCTCTTCCTGGTGATTTTGCTCGCAGCCTGCAACGGGACCGCTACGCCGCCGCCCACTGGCTCCCCAGCCCTCCCCACGGAGACCCTCGCTTCCCCAGATGCCTCCCCGCAGCCATCTTCCACCCCTATCCCCCCCACGTCCACTCCCGTCCCCTTGGCAGCCCTGGTCGATGGTGCCCCGATCACGCTGGCGGAATTCCAGGCCGAAGTGGCGCGCTACCAGTCCGCGCCTGGCACAGATCCTGCAGCCGATATACAGCAGATTGTCCTGGATGAGTTGATTGACCAGACCCTGCTCGCTCTTTCTGCCGCGGAGCAAGGGTTCATTGTCGATGAGGCGCTGCTCCAGGCGCGCATCGACCAGTTAGCCGGGCAGTTAGGTGGTGCACAGGCATTGAACGATTGGATGGCTGGTTACGGTTACAGCGAGCCGGATTTCCGCCTGGCGCTGGCGCGTGCCATCGCTGCAGCCTGGATGCGCGATCAGATTGCCGCCGCTGTGCCAGAAGTCGCCGAACAAGCACACGTGCGCCAGATTTTGCTATATAATTCTGATCAGGCGGACCAGGTGTACGCGCTGTTGCAGAGCGGGCAAGATTTTGCCCAGTTGGCGAGTCAATACGACTCCATGACCGGCGGCGACCTGGGCTGGTTCCCGCGAGGCTTTCTCACCGAGCCATCTCTGGAGGATGCAGCCTTTGCCTTGGAACCAGGTGAATATAGCCCTGTGATCGAGACTCGCCTGGGCTATCACATTTTACAATTGATCGAGATTGACCCGCAGCACCCCTTGCTGCCAGATGCCCGTCGGGCGCTGCAAGCAGAGGCGCTGCGTGATTGGCTGGAGCAGCGCCGCGCCCAGAGTGAGATTATGGTGTTGCTGCCCTGACATACTCTGATTGGGGAGAGGAGACTATGGAATCGAGCGAAAAACGACGACCTAAGCGCCGCAAGCGATCATTCGATGTGGTGTGGAATGTAATTACCATCCTGATCTTGTTCAGCGTGGCTTGTGTGGGGATCATCGGCATCCTGATCTTTGCCAATCCCAGCGGTACCATGAACCCCTGGCCCCCGCCGACTGAGATCGTGATCCCTACCCTGCCTTTCACCGCCACCCCCACGGTCACGCCGCGCATCACCCTGCAGCCCTCCTGGACCCCTACGGTGGAGCAGTTAGTTCCCACCTCCACCAATACCCCCCGACCTTCAGCGACGCCGATCCTCACCGATACGCCGGTCGGCTTTGTGCCATCCCAAACTCCCACCCCTGGCGGGTTTACCTTTGTGGTGCAGCGTGGCAGCCCATCGGCAATCTCCGGGCAGGGCTTCCACCCCGATGTAGGTTGTAACTGGATGGGCGTGGCGGGACAGGCCACCAGCCTGAGCGGGCAGCCGGTGATTGGCCTGTTCGTTCAATTGGGCGGCAGCCTGGAGGGCAGGGCCCTTGAAACCATGCTAACCATGACCGGTACGGCAATCCAGTACGGGCAGGCAGGCTTTGAATTCACCCTTGCCGATCGTCCTATCCCCTCCCAGGGCACGCTGTGGGTGCAACTGCTGGATCAACAGAACCTGCCCCTCTCGGATAAGGTCTATTTTGACACCTATGCTGAGTGCGAGAAGAACCTGATCGTCATTTACTTTGCTCAGGTAAAATAGAGAAAACCTGGTTGTGCAAGGTTGTCTGGGATGTTTGCAAAGAAGCCATCCTTTGCAAACATCCTTTTTTTTTCTATTTCCCGAAAAACGCGCTGATTTTTCCCCACAGCGGAGGCCCCAGGATTAGCAGCCCGATCATCATCGACGCCACTGCCGCGATCAGCACCGCCGCCGCGCCCACATCCTTGCCGACTTTGGCCAGGGCGTGGTGCTCGTTGTGGCTTGCCAGGTCCACCACCGCCTCCAGCGCCGTGTTGAGGAATTCGGCAATCCACACGATCGCAATAGCCAGGAAGATCACTGCCCAATCGCGAGTCGAGATGCGCAGCCATAGCGAAACGATGATCACAGCCACGCTGACCACCGCATGGATCCATGCGTTGCGTTGGGTGCGGATGACATGCCACCAGCCAGAGAAGGCATAACGGAAAGATCGCCCTCTCGAGATAAAAAAGCCGCGAATTTTTGAAACAATCGTGGTCATAGTTGAGGGCGGATGGCGCATCCGAGCAGTGCTAGCACGGCGTCCTGGGCAGCTTGCATGCGCTGCTTCTCAGCATCTTCTCCGTGATCATACCCGAGCAGGTGCAGTAAGCCGTGTACTGCCAACAGTTGCAGTTCGTCTGCCAGCCGGTGCTTGCCCGCCTCAGCCTGGGCGCGGGCGCGCGGCAGCGAGATCAGCACATCCCCCAGGTAGAGGGCGCCAGTTTCCGGGTCTTTTTCCCCCGCGGCAAAAGAGAGCACATCTGTAGGCGCATCGATGCTGCGATACTCCAGGTTGAGTTGTTGGAGCAGCTCATCGTCTCCGATCACTAATGTGGCCTCTGCTGCCTCGTTACCCGCAAAAGCCAGCGTCTGCAGGGCAGCCTGCTCCAGCAGTGCAGGATCGACGGGGAGTTGAAGGGGGGGATTAATTTGCAGGTTGATCATGGGGTGGGGTTTCCATCCCCTGGGTAGCTCCTTCGGGCAGCGCAGGCGCTTGGCCTGCTGGCAGCGCGGCATCCTGGGCCAGGCTTGGGTAAGCAATGCGTGGGTGGTAAACACCGCGCAGGGTGGCGATGAAGGATTCCTGGATCAGCGCTAACTCGCGCAGCGTTAAGTCGGAATCATCCAACTGCCCGCTATCCAGGCGATTCTTGATCACGGTGCGGATCAGTTCTGCCAGCTCGTATTCGTCGCGCGGTTGTTCGGCGCGCATGCGCGCTTCGCATCCATCTGCCAGCATCAGCAGGGCAGTTTCGCGTGAGCGCGGGCGCGGGCCTGGGTAACGGAACTTCTCGATATCCACGAGGCTCTCATCGTCCCCAACCGCCTCCGTCGCCCGCGCATACTGGTAACGGGTGATCATCGTACCATGGTGCTCGAGAATAAAGTCCTGGATGCGCGAGGGCAGGCGATACTTGCGCGCCAGCTCTATCCCATCGCGCACATGACGCAGGATGTTGGCCGCGCTAACCTCCGGATCCAAATCGTCGTGAGGGTTCACGTTGCTGACCTGCTGGTTTTCCACAAAGTAAAAAGCGTTGGCTGCTTTGCCGGCATCGTGGTAGAGCGCCCCCACCCGTGCCAACATGGCATCAGCTCCGATGCGTTCTGCAGCCTGTTCCACCAGGTTGGATAACTGCAGGCTGTGCTGGTAGGTGCCAGGAGCGTTGCGCAAGATGAATTGCAACAGTGGGTGATCAGGCCGTGAAAGCTCGATCAGTTGCAGGTTGGTTGTGCGGTCAAGCAGTTGAGCCAGGAAATAATGCAGCACCAGGCTGATGCCCGCTGAAACCATGCCATTCACCACTGCCGCGGCTGCCAGTGTGGCCAGCCCTACCCAATCGGCAGAGAGTTTTTGCAGGTGATAGACGGAGGTCACCAGCGCCCCCGAAACGGCAATCGCTGCACCCGCCCAAAAGAAAGAAGTCACATGTTGGGCGCGGCGCAAGGCCAGGATGCCAAAGATCCCGCTGAGGGTATAAAAAACAATCAGGTCTACCGCATAGGGCAGGTTGAAGGCACTTAAGACTGCCAGTGGAAAGAGGGTGGCGATTGTCAGTTCTGCCCCATATAAGGCTGCAATCGTTAGGCCGTATGCCATAATCGGAAAAGCGAAAGGCAGCACGGTATGCTCCGGAATGATCAGGCGGGCAGATACCAGAAATACCAGCCACAGGGTGGTAAGGATGGTGATGGAGCGCAAATGATGATCAAAGAACCCTAACCTTGTGGCGCGTTGCAGGTATGCGATGAGGAAAGCACTGCTAACGATGGTGAGTATAATGGCGCTGGCAGTATCCTGCCAGCGGCTGGCAGGCTGGGCCAGCCCATATTCTTGCAGCGCTTCAAGGTCGGTCTCGCTGATCACCTCGCCGCGCTTGACGATCGTCTCATTGCTCAGGAAAGTCCGCACCACGGGGGGGGTGTTCTCGCGTGCCTGCTGGCGGGCGGCTTGTGTCATTTCCTCGTTGTATATGCTGTTAGGCGCTACAAAAGCCGTCACCAGCTCGGCGACGATCAGCGCCTGATCTTCCGACAATGAAAGGCTGACCAATGTGGGCACGCTACGACGAGTATCTTCGACCCGGTTCTCGCGAATGGTATTGCGCATCACCTGCTCGAGCACGATGATGGCTTCCTGGCTCACCGCCTGCCAGCGCAGATCGCTCATCTCCAGGATGGCCAGTGCGGTATCGTGTTTGATCTCGATATCCTCTAAAGCGGAAAGATCAGCCATTTTCTGATCCTGCGTGGCATACAGATCAGCGCGCACACTGATAATGAATGCCAGGGCAGAGCGCAGGCGCTCTAGTTGTTTACGGGCAATATTCGTATCGGGGGTAGTGTAAACAGGTGCTAAGGCATCTGCTGCCGCCTGGCGCTGAATCTCGGTCAGAATCTGGCTTTCGTAAGAGTAGGGATAGGGCGCCTGGATATCGTAAGGCGCTACTTCTCCCACCTGCAGCGGGTTTTGCGTCTGGTCTGCTACCTGCGGGTAGAGCAAGGCAAAGAGAACGACCGCGTTGAACAGCAGCAACAGGGCCGCCAGAAAAATTGTGCGCCGGTTGAACAGCTCTTTGTTCACGCCATCCCAGTTTACTGCAGTGCTCTGCGCACTGCCTGGCTTGCCTGGTCGCCTGTGGCGCGCCCTTGCAGGTGCGGCATCAAGACCTTCATCACTTGTCCCATCTCGCGCATCGAGGTGGCGCCGGTTTCCTGGATGGCCTGTTTCACCAGGACTTCCAGTTCTTCATTTGAAAAGGCCTTGGGAAGGAAGGCTTCCAGCACGGCGATCTCGTTTTCTGCCGCTGCCACCAGATCGCTGCGCCCGGCGCGTTCCGCGTCAGCAATCGACTCGCGTCGTGATTTCACCTCTTTCTGTAAGATTCCCATCAGACCGGATTCGTCCAGCGACTGGCCTTTTTCAACTTCAGCAAGCTGGATTGCAGTGAGCGCCATGCGCAGGGTATTCTTGCGCGTGGTATCCCCAGCACGCATGGCTTCTTGGAGAGAATTGCGTAATTGTGATTTAAGGTCCATTTCCTTTTATCCAACGGGGTAGCGCATGTGACGCCCCCCAAGCAGGTGCATGTGCAGGTGGAAAACCACCTGCCCGCTATCGGGCCCGGTATTCACGATCAGCCTGTACCCGCTTTGCTGAATACCCTCTTGTTCGGCAATCTGCCGCGCCACAGTAAAGAGCTTGCCCAGCACTGCTACGTGTTCTGCTGTGGCTTCATTCACCGAGCCAATATGCTGGTTGGGTACGATCAGAATGTGCACTGGCGCGGCAGGGTGGATATCCTGGAATGCGGTAATGCTTTCATCCTGATATACAATCTTGCCGGGTTGTTGCCCAGCGATGATCTTGCAGAAGGCACAATCTGTCATTAAGGCTCTAGTCTTTCTGCGCCATCAGGCGGGTGTAAAGAGTATTTCGCCATATAGCCCGTCTGGCAGTTGGCGGGTCAGCCGAACGGGAGTGATTTTGTTCCAGAGAGGTGTGCTCGCCCGCGCAGCAATGCGCAGGTAGTTGCCGGTCAGCCCGCTCAGCGCCCAATCCTGCTCACCCTGGGCATTGACGCTTTCCCACAGCACCTCCATTTGCTGGCCCACAAAGCGGGACTGGTATGCCTGCGCAGCCTGCTTGAAAACCTGCCGCATCGCCGCATTGCGCTCTTTGCGAACGGAGTGGGGGATTTGATCCGGCATGCGCGCTGCAGGAGTACCAGGACGGGCAGAATACGTGAATACATGCCCGTCGGCAAAGCTCATCTGGCGCACAAATGCCAGGCTTTCCGCAAACTCACTGTCGCTTTCGCCGGGGAAGCCGACAATGATATCCGTCGTCACTGCCAGGTCTGGGATGGCCGCGCGGGCAGCCTCAACCAGGCTGGCGTAGTGCTCAGGCGTGGTCTTGCGCGCCATACGGCGCAGCGTGGTTGGGCAGCCAGACTGCAACGGCAGGTGCAGGTGGCGGCAGAGCCGGGGATTTTCCCATAGGTTAAAAAAATCCTCATCCAGGTTCCAAGGTTCCACGGAAGAAAGGCGCAAGCGCGGCACCTGGCTCTTAGCCAGCGCCTCTTGCACCAATGCTTTGAGCGATTGCGCCGGCTCCAAGTCTGCGCCCCATGCGCCCAGCTGCACACCCGTGAGCACGATCTCCTGCGCGCCTCCCTGGCAGGCAGCCCGGATATCCGCCAGGATTTCAGACGTGCTGAGGCTGTGAGCGAGCCCACGTGCCAGGCGGGTGATGCAGTATGTGCAGTGCTCGTTGCAGCCATCCTGTGCTTTGATGAAGGCACGCGTTCGTAATCGCGCACCGGGGAGGGGCGTGCGCACAGTGTATTCCAGATCGAGATCACCCGCTGGGCGCTGCAGGACGATGGGCGCTAACTGGTCTTTGTGGGCATTTTCAATCACCCGGCTCACACCCGGCAGCGCCAAGGCTTCCTCGGGGTTCAGACTCGACCAGCACCCCGTGACGATGATCTGCCGGTTCTCAGCCGAACCCAGACGGCGGGCTGCCTGGCGGATTTTCTGGCGCGAGTCAGATGCCGCCGCGGCGGTGACGCTGCACGTGTTCACTACTACCATGTCAGCCAGCCGGGCGTCATCGACCAGCATATGGCCAGCTGCACGGAACTGGCGCCCATAGCGCTCGATCTCGCTCTGGTTCAGGCGGCAACCAACCGAATCCAGGTAGATTTTCATGCTAGCAACTGAGAGAAGCAGGGTGTCGGCGGCGCTTATGCAGCCAACACCCCACCACTCTAGAATTTCAGGATGATGCTTAAGGCTGAAGCACCTTGAAGTTATCGAAGTGGATGTCTGTGCCGGGGGTGTCGTAGGTGCCCGCAATCAGACCCACATCACCGGATGACCATTCCGAATCGCTTTGTTGGGCTAATTGTGTGCCATTGACGTATAGGGTCAGCGTTGAGCCAACGCAATCCAGGCGGATGGTGTTGAGCGCGTTACCCTGTGCAATTGCATCACTGTATGGCAGTTCCGTCATACCCAGCAGCTCCTGCGAGGCGTCCTTCACTTTGGCAATCCCGTAATAACCATCGCTGCTGATGATGCCATAGTAGAAGTTGCTCTCATCCTGGTAGCGGCAGATCACACCGAAATCGTTGTCATCCACACCGCCCACCTTCGTCGCCTCAACTTCAACCCGCACATCGCTGAAGTTCAGGCCTGGATTAGCCCACACATCCATCTGAGTGGTATTGACCAGGATGCGGTAAACGCCGTTCTCATAATCGGTGATCCCATCATCCACGCGCACCGTATCCCAGCCGCTGCTGCTGCTGGAAAAGTCATCCTGAAACAGAACACCTGCTGGCAGGGTGGGGCTGCTCCCGCCGCAGGCAAGAATCGCCAGGGTCAGAACGAACAGCATCGCTAAAAAACCGAAATTCTTTTTCATATCAATTCTCCTTTTTTTGTGAAATGATTCGCCTATGGCTTGGTGACAATAAAGTTATCAAACAGCACATCTGCTCCGGCTTCGTCATATGTGCCAACGATTATGCCCACATCTCCAGAGGTAAAGCTGCTGTCTTTCACATCTGCCAGCGTTTGCCCGTTCGCGATCAACGTCAGGTTGTCGCCTCGGCACTCAACCCGCAGATGATTCAACACGTTGCCAGTTTTGACCACCTGGTCATTGAATTGTAAAGTTTCCATCCCCACCAGGCTTTCTTCGCCATTTTGGAACTTGCCAATCCCGTAATACCCATCACTGCTGATGGTCAGGAAGTAGAAATTCTCATTGTCGCGATAACGGCAGATGATGCCCAGATCATTTTCGTCCGGGCCGCCAACCTTGGTCGCATCCACTTCGATGATCACATCGCTAAAGTTCAGGCTGGGGGTGCTCCAAAAATAGGTGTTGGCGATGTTCACCAGGATACGGTAGGAACCATCCTGGTAGTCATTGGTGCCTTCCGCATCCTGGATGCGATCCCAACCACTGGAGGGGTTGGAGAAATCATCCTGGAAGAGCAGCTTTTGTGAGGGGATATCCTGGCTATCGCCTTCCCCAAGCGGCAGGCTGATTGCTTGGCAAGCCAGCAGGCCAAGGCACAAGATAAGTAATAGGCATCGAAAACCAGTGGGCTGTTTCATTAGCATCCTCATCTCCACCCAACATCAGCGCTAAGGTTGCGCAATGTAGAAATTGTCAAACAAGATATCGCTGCCGTAATTGTTGCTGGAGGTGCCAACCAACAGGCCAACATCGCCATAACTCAGATCGGAATCCTGAGCCTGGGCTAGCAGCATATTGTTGGTGTAAAGTGTGAGGGTTTCGCCGATGCAATCAGCGCGCAGGTAATTGGTCGTTGCACCGCGGTGGATGATGTCGCTGTAATACATCGTGTCCATCTGGATCAGTGTGCTGCTGCCATTGATTACTTTGCCGATAGCGTAATAGCCGTCGCTGCTGATGATCAGGTAGTAGAAATTATCGGCATCTACCAGACGGCATAAGACGCCCAGGTAGTTATCATCCGGCCCAGCGGCCTTGGTAGCATCCACCTCAATAATCACATCATCGTCGTAAATACCAGGGGTCGCGTAAAGCGATGTATCTGGCACATTGACAAAGATGCGGAAAAAGCCATTCTCGTAATCGGTGATGCCGTCATCACCGCGGTAGGTTGACCAGCCGCTGCTGGGATCAGAAAAATCATCCGCAAAGGTAAATAAACCTAAAGTCGGGACGGGCGTGGATAACGGCTGTAGATTTTCGGTTGGCACCATGCCCAGTATTTCTGTGGGTTTGACGCCCGGATCTATTGGCGCCGAGGCTTCGATGATCGCCCCCAGCCCAAGCAAACCGCCCAATCCGCCAACGAAACCAAGCGTGATGCAGCCGATGATGGCCAGGATCACCAACCCGCTCATTCCCAGCCAGAACAGCCAGCCGCGTTGTTTCTTGACCGGTCTCATTGGATAAGCGCCGGGGATTGCCCGCCCCTGCATGGGAGTATTGGGCGGCGGTGTGAAATGAGGCTGCCCGATGGGCGGCGGAGGCGTGCCTGGTCTGGCAGCTTCTCTTCCCGCTTGGTCGGTCCTCTGCGGCGCAATGCCAGCCGGTGGTGGAGGCGTCAGCGGGCGCGCTTGCACCATCGCAGGATGGCTGTCGACCACTGGCCTGACGCTTGCCTTTTGCTCGGCGCTGACTGGTGGTGACGCTTCTTGCGCAGGCGGTTGGCTGGGGAGGGGGATGGGTGTGGCTGGTGGTGGGGGCGCTACAACAGGCTTGCTCTCCCGTCCACCTTGCGCCGTTTCGGCGCGCAGGCTGATTCCTTCCAATACGCGTGCCATCTCTGTGGCATTGGGGAAGCGTTTATCGCGCTCTTTTGCCATTGCCCGCGAGATCAGGTTCTCGCACTCAGCTGGAAGATCGGCTTTAACCTTCAAGATGCGCGGCACCGGCTCGATCAAGTGCTTCATTGCTACACCCATCGGTGTAGTGGCCTCGTAAGGCTGCTTGCCGGTGAGCATCTCGAATACGATCGCCCCCAGAGCGTAGATATCGCTGCGGCTGTCGATATCCGGGTCCCCGCGCGCCTGTTCAGGGCTCATGTACGAGGGCGTGCCAATCAATCCATCGCCGGTGAGGGCTACAGTAGCCTCGGCAATGCGCGCGATGCCAAAGTCGGAGAGATAGGCATTGCCATGCTGGTCAAACAGGATATTGGCGGGCTTGAGGTCGCGGTGAATGATGCCCTTGGAGTGCACGTAATCCAGCGCGGCTGCCAGGCGCGAGAAGATCTGGCTGGTTTCACTGATGGATAGGGGGCCATCCTTCAGTCGCTGCGAAAGCGAGCTGCCGGTCATATAGCGCATCACCAGGTATGGTTGTTCGTTTTCTTCGCCAAAATCATATACTGGCACGATACCCGGATACTCCAGCGCGGCGATGGTTTGCGCCTCACGCTCAAAGCGCGCCCGAAAGGTGCTTTCGTGGATAATGGCGGCTGGCAGCATCTTGATGGCAACATCCCGCTTAAAACGCGGATCATGTGCCTGGTAGACGGTAGCCATCCCGCCCCGGCCTAGTTCGGCAATGACCTCATAGCGGCCAATTCGTTCTGGGTTCATTGTTATAATTTTAGCATAGGCGGAGAAAATTATGGGAAGTAGTATAACATTAATCTATTTGCCTGGTCGGCGGTGTTTGTCCCAGGAGCAAGTGTTTGCGCCAGCTTCAGCTCTTCGAAGGCTTTGCTGCCATCGCCGCGGTAGAGATATACCAGGCCCAGGTACAGGTGAGCAGGCGCATAGGATGGGTCGGCTTCCAGGGCGCGGCGCAGGAAGCGCTCGGCGTTCAGGAAATCCCCCAGCATGCTCAGGGTTTTACCCATCACAGCTAACGACGCCGGATCGTCTGGCGAGAGCAGGATCGCCTGCCGGGCAGCGGGCAGCGCCATCTGCCTGATTTGGATCTGCTGGCCTAATGCAAACTCAGCCAGAAGCCGCCAGTAAAAGGGGTCTCCAGGGGCCAGCGCAATTGCCTGGTAGTATGCTTGCTGCGCGCTCGCCAGGTTGCCCTGCTCGGTCAGCGCATGGGCAATGTCCACCTGCAAGGTCGGGTTACCAGGGTTTGTTTCAGCTGCTTTTTCCCAGTAGTGCAGGGCTTGCTGGTAATCTCCCTGGCGCTGCCAGTACACTCCCATCAGCGCATTGGCTGCCAGCGAATCGGGATCCAGCACAACTGCCTGCTCCAGCTCCTGCAAGCCATCCCCGCCTTCGTCGGATCCTGCTGGCTGGTGCTGACGGGCTTCACCCAGGAAAGCCCAGGCCTCTGCATAATCGGGGCGGATTAGCGTTGCCTGCCGGAAGGCTTGCAGCGCCAGTTCCCATTCACCCTGTGCAGCCAGCGCCTGCCCGACCGACAGGTGCATATAGGCAGGTTCTTCGAAAAGGCGCGCCGTATTCACCCGCCGCGTGATTTCACGACTGACCGAAGCGTAAGCTGGCTGAAACTCCGCTGCCTGCGCCAGGTAAGCCAACGAAGACTCCGGATCAAAGGCAGCCAGCATCATTCCCAGATGGTAGAGCGTTTCAGCATCTGTGGGCTGCAAGACCACCTGGGCTTTCAGGTCTTGAATAGCAGCCTGGTAGTCGCCGTGCTGTTCATAGAACGCCGCCCGCCGCGTGTACACCTGGGCGGATACGGCATTGGTTGTCAGCGCCTGCTCCCACAGGCTGAGCGCGGTTGTTTCGTCCCCTTCAGCTAGGTATGCATCGCCCAGTGCAAGGAAATGATCTGCAGAAAGAATTCCCAAAGCCGCAGCCCGTTCGATGCAGGCGGTTGCCATCTGCAGGTCGCCTCCCTGGAGGGCTGCCTCGCCAGCCATGATCCATAAATCTACCCGCCAGGGGGTGAATTCGGCTGCCCGGATGAGCAGATGGGCGGTAGCCAGTGGTGTCCCAGCCTGCATGGCGGATTGTGCATCTTCAAGCGCCTGGTGGGTTGTATGTGGCTGTGGCGATAGCTGCAATAAGGTCGTGAGTAAAGCAGCCATTAGGATGAGTACATAAGGTCGGGACTCTTGGGAGCGCCGCATATGGTCATTATAGCCCGAATCTCATCTACGGTGTAAAGTGTCTGCCGGGGTGTACCAAAAGGTACTAAATCCAACAACTTTTGAGTGCTCCCTGCTGGGGTATAATTTTCCCCAAAAGGAGAAACAACATGGATTTCCGTCTCAGCGAAGAACACCGTATGGTTCAACGCATGGTGCGCGATTTTATTCAGAAAGAAGTAGTTCCGCAGATCAAAGAGTACGATCGCGCCCAGGGCATGCCACCCTCCATTTATGAGCGCCTGGCGCAACTGGGTATCCTGGGGATATGCATCCCGGTGCGCTATGGTGGGCAAGGGATGGATTACATCTCCTTGGGGTTGGTCTGTGAAGAATTGGAAGTGGGTGATACTGCGCTGCGCGTGATTATGTCTGTACACATGGGGCTGAATAGCATGGGTCTCTTGCAATGGGGCACGGAGGAGCAGAAACAGCGCTTCCTGGTGCCTCAGGCAAAAGGTGAGAAGCTTGCCTGCTTCGGGCTCACCGAGCCAGGCGCTGGGTCGGATGTGGCAGCCATCACCAGCACCGCCAGAAGGGAAGGCAATGAATACATCCTCAACGGCGAAAAAACCTGGATCTCTTTGGCAAGCAAAGCTCACCATGTGCTTTGGGTGGGACGCACCAATCCGCAGGCTCTTGACCCCCACGATGGGCTTTCGGCTTTCCTGGTCGAGCTAAATCGCCCTGGTGTTACTGTGGGCGACCTGCACGGGAAATTGGGCGTCCGCGCCGGATCGACTGGGTGGATTAATTTCCAGGATGTGCGCGTAACGGCAGATCAGCGCATTGGCGAAGAGGGCGAAGGCTTCAAGATTGCCATGTCTTGCCTGGATAACGGGCGTTATACCGTCGCCGCTGGGGCGACCGGCCTGATCCGCGCCAGCCTGGAGGCAAGCGTGCGATATGCCAAAGAACGAGTTGCCTTTGGACGTGAGATCGGAAAATTACAGCTCATTCAGCAAAAGATCGCCCGCATGGTGCAATCTTATGAGATGGCGCGCCTGCTCTACTTGCGGGCAGGGTGGATGAAGAACGAGGGATTGCGCAACACCCGCGAGACCTCGCTTTGCAAATGGTTTGCCACCGATGCCTCGTTTGATGCTGCTTCCGAGGCGATCCAGGTGCATGGGGCTTACGGCTACAGCGATGAGTATGACGTCGAGCGCTACCTGCGCAATGCCCGCGGGGCTGTGATCTACGAGGGCACCAGCGAGATTCACCAGTTGCTGCAGGCTGGTTATGCCCTTGGCTATCGTCAGGATGCCCCCCTGCGCTGCGAGTTACCGGCTTTTGATCCGGAATTTTGGCAATCAGGAGCATAATCAGCCATGTCACCTGGAGCCTGAGCGCCCGGGATGACCGCTTATAAAACCGGATCTCTACAATTCAAATTGGCCCCTACCAGGAGGAGGGTACCATGTCTGCGGTGAATAATTCCCCCAAAAAGATTACAACGCGCACATTGTGCGAGATCAAAGCCCGCGGTGAGCAGATTGCGATGCTCACCGCATATGATTACCAGACAGCACGCATTGCCGATCAGGCTGGGATCGACGCAATCCTTGTGGGTGATTCGCTGAGTATGCCTTTTCTCTCCTAGATGAGTCACCTTGGGCTCACCCCGCAGTCGGTACATCAGTTGGGCGGCTTCAAGGCGCAGGGTCGCAGCGCAGACGTCGCCCGCCGCCTGCTGGAAGATGCTGGCGCAGCGCTGCGGGTCATCGGTAATATGATTTTCCGTGACAATGCTTGGCGGGTTGGCTATTTTATGGTGAAAGGAGTGAACGATGCTACTAGCAATTGATATTGGCAACACCAACATAACCCTGGGTCTGTACGATGGCGAGACCCTTGGACCTCGCTGGAGGCTTGCGACCGCCCACGAGCGCATGGTGGATGAATACGGTTTGCAGCTGATTGGCTTGCTGGCCCATGCCGAGCGCGCTCCGCACGACCTGCATGGGATTTGCCTGGCTTCGGTTGTTCCTCCCCTCACGGGTACGCTCATTTCTGCCTGCGCTCAGTACCTCAGTCTTGAGCCACTTGTGGTGGACGCTGGCGTCAAGACTGGCGTGCGGGTGCGCTACGAGGATCCGCGCGCGGTGGGAGCAGACCGCATTGTAGATGCTGCGGCTGTGCAACACCTGTATGGGGGGCCGGCTTGCGTGGTTGATTTTGGCACAGCCACCACTTTCGATGCGATCTCAGCCGATGGCGATTACCTGGGTGGCGCAATTGCTCCCGGGATCGGTATCGCTGCGGAGGCATTGTTCCTGCGCACTGCCAAGCTGCCTCGCGTTGATCTGAAGCGCCCCCCTTCGCCCATCGGGCGCAATACAATCCATTCGATGCAGTCTGGACTGTTATTTGGCTATGTTGGGTTGGTAGAAGGAATGGTGGCTCGCTTTCGTACTGAGCTGGGCGCGGGGATGAAAGTGATTGCTACGGGAGGCTTGGCTGAGATTGTAGCCCGTGAGACGGATGTCATGCACATCATTGCTCCCTGGCTTACCTTGGATGGACTGCGACTTATATGGGAAATGAACCAATGATATAATATCATTTGTCGCCCATATGAAGACTGAAATCCTTCGCGCTGATCATCCCGTAAACATCCAACATGCCATCGATATCCTTCGCAATGGTGGGATAGTAGCCTTTCCGACTGATACCGTTTACGGTCTGGCGGTTTTACCCTTTCAGGAAGAAGTGGTCGAGCGCCTCTATTCAGCCAAAGGCCGCAACAGCGCCCGGGCGATCGCCATTCTGATTGGTAACGTAGCAGACCTGCCCAGGCTGGCATCGGTGATCGATCAACGTACAGAATGTCTGGCGAGGAATTTTTGGCCTGGCCCTCTCACACTTATCCTCCCGGGCATCCCATCACTGCCGCGGGCGCTTTCGCAGAATGGCACCATAGGCGTGCGCATGCCCGACCATCCCGTTGCCATGGCATTGCTGCAAAAGATTGGCCCCCTTGCGGTTACTTCAGCCAACCTTTCGGGCGGTGATAACACCAACAGCGCACGTGAGGTGATGGCGCAGATGAAAGGGCGTATTCACCTGGTCCTGGATGGGGGGATGGTATCGGGTGGCGTGCCATCGACCGTGGTGGACTGCACCGGTCCCGAGTTGGTTGTGGTACGGGAAGGGCCAATTCAATTGGAAGCTATTCAGTCAGCTCTTGTAGCGCAGTGATCCTCGACTGATCCTGCCCTAGCTTTGTTCCTGGTAGTGCAAGGGAAGAACCACATGGAACTGGCTGCCGGGGCAGGTTGCTTCGTCATGACCGGAGCTTTCAACCCAGATCTTGCCCCGGTGCGCCTCCACAATTCCTCTGGCAATTGCTAACCCCAGCCCAGGCCCAGAGCCTTTGAATTTGGTTCTCCCAGTGGAGTGTAATGCCACTTCACCGGTCTGGTAGAACTTGGTAAAGATGAGGTCTGCGTATTCGGGATTGATCCCGATGCCCGTGTCGGAAACGATGATCTCCACACCACCTTCTGCCATGTCCATTTGCCCTGCAGAAACGTTAAGCCCGGTGATCGTGATCTTGCCGCCATCCGGTGTATATTTGATCGCATTGACGATTAGTTGATAGAAAACCTTGCGTAACGCCTCGATGTCTGCGTTGATCTTCGGCAAATCGCTCAGGTTTTCTATTTCCAGAGTCAGGTTTCTCTCTTTGCAAGACTCTCTCAGGCCATCCGTGATTAGTTTGATCAAGGCGATAAGTGATACAGGCTCCGTTTTCAATTCCAGTGCTCGCGTGTCGATATTTGCCATATCCAGCATGCTGCTGATGATTTCGTGCAGGCGCATAATTCCAGAATATATGCCTTTGACCAGCTTGGCGTGGAAAGGATTTCCCGTGACCACTGGGTCTTCTAAGAGCATCTCATTATAGCCCCGCATCACGGTTAATGGCGTACGCAGCTCATGTGAGGCAATGCTGATAAAGTCAGATTTGGTGCGATCCAGGTTCTCCAACTGGGTGTTCACCGTCTGCAGATGGCGATTGGCTTGTTCCATGGCGGAATAGGCGCGGCGGAAATCGTTGTTCAGTCGCATCAGGCTCTCAACCATGTGCGCGTTCTGCAGGGCAACGGCGGTCTGGTCAGCCAGGATACTGAGCAGGATCAAATCATCCTCAAAGTATGGCAGCCCTGAGAGCTTTGGCCCTAGCACGATCAATCCCATCCAATCCTCTTTGGTGTAGATGGGCACATAAACATCTGCCCCCAGGCGCTCCAGCCAGCTCAACTCTTCCTGTGCAATATTCTGAAAGCGTTCCTCAAGCTGGATATCGCTTTGAAACAGATAGCGGCGCTCTTTGAGGAAATATTCAGCCAGAACCCCTTTTGCTGAGAGCAGCCCGGACTCTGGCGGCTCATCGCCAATGCCTCTGGAGCCGTGCAGCCTGTAACGGCTGACTCCTTCATCAACTTCGAATTCGACCAGGAAGAGGTGACCGCTCTCTATCTGGATTGCTTCGCTGATCAGCCCTATTGCCACAGTGGTGAGTAGCTCCGGATCCAGGATGCTGCTGACGCTCTGGCTGTATTCGCGCAGCACGCGGTTGGTCTGAAGATCGCGCCGCGGCACCAGGCGTTCCACTACACGCTCAGAGGCCAGCCAAAGAGGTGTCAGCATAGCTGCCAGGAACAAGGATAAGCCAGCGCCGACCAGTGTTGGGTTATACTCCTCAGCGCTCTCAATCAGCGGTGCAGCGATGAACAGCCCAATCAGCAGCACGATCCCGGTGAGGATGGTCATCACCAGGTATTTGATTGCTTGGCGCTCCATCTGGCGGATATCTGGCATGTATGGACGGATCACCACAGTTGCCGCCAGCAACACTGCTGGCAGGCGCAGCGCGCAGGCAGGGGTATCCAGACTGAAGAAGCTCAGGATGTCACCAGCGATCAGAATCCCCAGAGCCAGGTTCCAGTAATTTGCGCGGTTTTTTATCAGCGGGGGCACCTTCCCCCGCGTTGCCTTGAGAGACAGGAGCACCGCTTTGCCCATGAAGGCAGCCCACCCTGTGATCAGCAAGGTTGTCGAGATGCTCTGCAGGGTAATTACCCACGATTGACCCTTGATCACATTCTCGGGCAGGTTGAGCAAGTTGGCATCCAAGATCGTGTAGCCGGCAATCCACACAATTCCGCCTATGATCCAGGGGAGGCCCAATTTCCCGCTTCGCAGCAGCGCCTGGGTCAGGAAAGCGAAAGTCAGGCTCAGCAGCGCAATCCCGTAAAGCGGGTAGCGGCTGTTGAACGCGCTTGCCAAAAGCCGGAGATTCCCCAAAGCCAGGAGGATACCCGCAGCGATGAGAAGACCCAGGTATGCCAATAGTAGGCGCGTGGTGCTTGCCTTGAGGGCGCATTTCCTCAAGACCAGGAAGAAAATCAGCAGGTAGAGAAGACTGCAAAGGCTGGGCACGATGGCCAATGGTAGGTGTGCGCTCATGGTATCTCTTGCTTTTCCTGCTGGCGGAGGCGCAGTACCACATGGAACTGCCTGCCAGGGTATCTGGTTTCATCGTGGCCTGGGCTGCTTGCCCATAGGCATCCACCGTGCAACTCCACGATCCCACGTGAAATTGCTAATCCAAACCCAGGCCACCTTCTGGCAAATCGTATTTGCCTACTAGGAGGGGGTGCCCGTGAATATTGATGGCACCGCCATCAGGAGTGTATTTTATCGCGTTTACGATCAATTGGGAGAATACTTCGCGCACTACCTCCGGGTCTGCCATCACTGCTGGTAGCCATGGGTTTTTTGGATCAGGGGATTATCGTAGAAAGTTTAGCCGAGCTTCCGATTTCGGAAAGAGGCCAGTTCGGGAGCACATCCATATCCATCGTGTCGCGCTGCCCCTGCAGATAGCGGTAAGTTCCGGCGGCGGCGATCATCGCTGCGTTGTCTGTGCACAGCCAGATCGGTGGGATGTAAACGGGGACCGTTGCCCGCATCTGGATCGACTCGCGCAGCGCCTGGTTGGCTGAAACACCTCCCGCCACCAGGATCCCCTGAGCCTGGAAGCGTTGCACGGCATGGATGGTTTTACTTACCAGCACATCTACCACTGCCGCCTGAAAGCTGGCTGCCAGATCGGCGGTGGGCAAGGGATTTGCCACCTCTTCCAACCGGCGCACCTCGCGCAGCACTGCGGTCTTCAATCCGCTGAAGGAGAAATCGAAGCGATTCTCACGTTCGCCGCGATGGTCTCTATCCCCTCCTTCTTGCAGCAGTGCGCGTGGGAAGTTGAACGCCAGTGGGTTTCCTCCTTCTGCGGCGCGTTGGATCACTGGACCGCCGGGGTAGCCCAGGTTCAGTAAGCGGGCGACTTTGTCAAAGGCTTCGCCTGCAGCATCATCCAGCGTGGCGCCCAGGCTTTGGTATTGCAGGTGGTCGGTCATCAGCACCAGCTCTGTGTGCCCGCCGGAGACGATCAGCGCTACCAGGGGGAACTGCAGCGTGGGGGAAGCCTCGCCATCTGCGGGGTGCAACCAGGCGGAGTACAGGTGCGCCTCCAGGTGGTTGATTCCCAGCAGCGGCAACCCGCTGCCCAGGGCCAGCCCTTTGGCGGTGTTCATTCCCACCACCAGAGACCCTGGCAGCCCAGGCCCGCGCGTGACGGCGATGGCATCCACATCGCTGAGCTTTAGGTATGCTTGCTGGAGAGCCTGCTCAATGATGGGGTAGATGGCGAGGATGTGCTGCCGTGAGGCCACCTCTGGAAAAATTCCGCCAAATTGTGCGTGCAGATCAACCTGCGAGGCAACAACGTTTGAGAGGATCACCCGCCCATTCTCAACCACTGCGGCTGCCGTCTCATCGCAGGAGGTTTCGACGCCGAGGATACGCACCGTGGGCGGTGCAGGTTGAGTTACGGGGGCAGAAGGGGCGCCAGGCATAGGAGCGTTGGGTTGATTAAGTCTTGACCGGCAGCAGCAGGTCGTGTGGGTACGCTGCCAGAACCTCGAACTGCCCATCCGGGCGCACCCAGGCTGTATCCTCCAGGCGCACGCCCATGCCGCGCTCCGGATAGTACAGCCCAGGCTCGATGGTTGCCACAACGCCTGGAATGAGAATATCGTCTGCTGCTGCCGTTATCCCAGATGCTGGTCGCTCGTGGATGTGTAACCCCACACCATGCCCCAGGCTGTGAACATATCCCTCCTGGGTCTGTGGGTTGCTTTTCACCGTCGGGTGGCCGCGCTCTTCGAATAGATCGCAGGTGCGGCTCTGGTAATCTTTGAAAGGTGTGCCCACCTTAAGTTCTTGCATGATCTGTTCATAGACTGCCCGCACATCCTCGTATAGCGCTTGGACCTCGTCCGGAACATACCCCAGGCACCAGGTGCGGGTGAAATCATAGAAGTAGCCTCCCCCAGGCTCGCAGGGGTAGATATCAAAGACAATGGTTTGCCCCAACCGCAGAAGGTTGTCAGGGTTTCCGCTTGAGTGGGGTACGCCTGCATCCCGCCCAATGGCAAAGATGGTTCCCTCAGGGTTTTCAGCGCCGCGCTCTGCCAGCCACAGGTTGATCAGGTTCTTCACCTCGCCAATGGTCAGCGGCTGCCCATCGCCTTTCACCAGCACGCCATCCCGTACCGCCTGGGAGGTGAGCAGCTCCGCAACCTGCCCAACTACCGCCGTGGTGATCTTGCCCATCTTCCGAATACGCTCCACCTCGTTTAGTTCTTTGGTCATCATCGCTTGCAAGATCACCGAATTGCCCACTTCTCCCACCAATGTGATCTCAGGCATGGATTGCTGCAGTGCCGAGAAGGTGGCAAAAGCCAGCCCCGCGTCGATCTTCCCATATAGCGCCACCCGCCCGGAATGGATGTCCAGGTCTTGGAACATCCGCCGGTAGCGCGCTGCCAGCGCCCTGGCATGGTCGCCGCCGGCTTCTTTGAGCAGATCTTGGAATTTATAATCTGCCAGGCTCCTGATTGGCAGGCTGCTCTTGGCAGCTTCATCGCGTTCCATCGGATTGCAGAAGACGGTGGCTGTTTGGCCGCGCTTCTTGATCAGGTCGCCGGTCATGTGGGCGCCGCCAGTCATGTAGAACATGGCGGGATTGTGTTGTGCTGATCCGGTGATCAGGATGGCATCAATCTGGCTGGCTTGCATCAGGGCATCAAGGTCAGTTTTCATAGGTCATCTCTCTTGTATGATTCCAAATGCTTCTTTAATTCATTTTATCATCTTTAGTGGTAAGGGTCTTCTAATCCATCACCGCTCAGCGCCCAGAATGTGGCCTAGATGATGCAGCAGAGCAGCATCCTGCTCCGGTAATACGGTGCGCGGATCCAGGATCACCCGCCCTTCCTCTGCCCGCCCAATGATTGGCGGCTGGCTCTTACGCAGGCGTTCCAAAACATCCTTGGGCGATGATACGTGCAGCGAGAGCGCCATTGTTGGAAGAGTTTCACCTGGCAGGCTGCCCCCGCCGATCGTCGATTGGCTGGAGATCACTTCGCCCATGCCCAGCGCGGCTGCCCAGGCTGTCGCGCGCGCATGCAGCGCGCCAATGGGTGCTGAGATCATCTGCCAGATGGGAATGTGGGCTTCGGCTTCGTTTTTCAGGTAATGTAGCAAGGTCGCTGATAGGGCTGCCAGGCACAGTTTATCCGCCCGGATTGCGCGCGCCAGCGGGTGTTTGCGTAGCTTGCCAATCAAGTCAGCCCGCCCAATGATGATCCCTGCTTGTGGGCCGCCCAGAAGTTTATCGCCAGAAAAGCTCACAATGTCTGCGCCACTGTTCAGTGACTCGCCAATAGTGGGTTCGTGCCCTAGGCCAAAGCGAGCCGTATCCAGCAGTGAGCCCGATCCCAGGTCATCCACCACCGGGATTTCATATTGATGCGCCAGCCGAGCGATCTCCTGCAAACTGGGTTCCGTGGTAAAACCGATGATGCGAAAGTTCGAACGGTGGGCGCGCATTACCAGCGCCGGTGGATTCTCGCTCAGTGCGTTTTCGTAATCGCTCAGGTGAACGCGGTTAGTGGTACCCACCTCGATCAACTTAGCGCCGGATTGCTTCATCACATCTGGAACCCGAAAGCCCCCGCCGATTTCCACCAATTGCGAGCGAGCGATCACTACCCCGCGCCGGCGGGCTAGCGCGCTGAGCGTCAGCAGCACCGCGGCGGCATTATTATTGACCACCAGGGCGGCTTCTGCGTTGGTCAGGCGCATTAGCAGCGCTTCAGCATGCACCAGGCGCGAGCCGCGTTTCCCTACAGCAAGGTCATATTCCAGGTTGGAATAACCTGTTGCTACGTTTTGCATCGCCTGGATCGTGTCTTGGCTCAAGGGGGCGCGGCCCAGGTTAGTGTGCAGGATAACCCCTGTGGCATTGATCACAGGAATTAACGATGGCGCAGTCCATTGTTGTAAGAAGTACCCTGCCTTTGCCAGTAAGGTTTCCGCAGTGGGCAAAGTGCCTGACAGGGGGAATTGCTGGCGCGCCTCTTCCAATACCTGCCGCAATGCATCGACTGCCAGCGGGCGGCCATAGGAATCGATCAGGTCGCTGGCCGCTGAGCTTTGCAGAAGCTGGTCAGTAGATGGGAGGTCGCGCAGGTTGGGCATCTGGCTCACTGGGCGTTGTCGCCCTGGTTTTCATCCGTAGTCTGCTCACTTGCGCTGGGCTTCCACTGGCTTCTTTCGCTGAGTCGTAGCAAGAACTCCAACAGCCCAATGCCGACAGCCAGCAGGATAGCCAGCGTGGGTGTGAGTACGCGCCCCATTTGTAGCCAAGCCAGGGTTGCGCCGTAGATGCCAAACCAGATCGACTGGCGCAGGACTACGCCTGTGGTGGGAGCCGGAGTCGAGGGAAAGCGCTGGTTCAAAAACGCCACAATCGGTAGGGCAGAGCCGGTAAATGCCAGTACACCCAGGAAGAAGAAAAGCCAGCGTGGCAGAACGGTGGGAAGCGAAAAGACCACCAGCACCACCATCCCGCCCCAACCCAGTATGAGCAGCATCAGGGTTGCAGGGATAAATGATTTGATGGAAGGGGAAGTTTCGGTATCCATAGATTGGATTGATTCTATCATAACAATAATAAACAGGGCTCTCTGGGATTGGCCGTGGTGGGACGGATATATGGGGGTGTTTTGCGGGCTCCGCCCGCAAAACACCCCCATACCTGCCCTCTGTAACGGCAAGTCCCAATGAGCCAAAAA
>JAFGBV010000016.1 GCA_016932955.1 Anaerolineales bacterium
CTGGAAAGCCTCGCTGCCAAGCATGGTGCTGCCGAAGAAGAACTGATTACCAAGCCCGAAGAACGCCTCGAAGCTCCACCCGAATGGATCGTGGAAGAAGCAGGCGCCGAAGAGCTCGAAGCAACCCCAACACCTGCCGAGGAGCTGCCCGACTGGCTGTCCGAGATGGCAGAACCCGCGCCTGAAGAAGAGGCTCCTGCTGAACTCGCTGTTAGCCTCCCCGAATGGCCGGCAGAAGAGCCTGCCGCCACCGTCGAAGCCGCGACCGAAGAGCTCGAAGCGGCTCCCACCCCCGCCGAAGAGCTGCCCGACTGGCTGTCCGAGATGGCAGAACCTGCACCTCCAGTCGAACTACCCGCAGATGAAGCCCCAACCCCGGTCGCCGCCCCTCCCCCCACCGCACCTGACCTGGGTGATGAAGATGCCGCCCTCGCCTGGCTGGAAAGCCTCGCTGCCAAGCATGGCGCTGCCGAAGAAGAACTGATTACCAAGCCCGAAGAACGCCTCGAAGCTCCACCCGAATGGGTCGTGGAAGAAGCAGAAGCCCCACCCCTGCCTGCTGGTGCTGAAGATCTCCCCGAATGGCTGGCGGAAGTTCCTGCCGCCGTCGAAACTGCACCTGAAGAGCTCGAAGCAGCCCCAACACCTGCCGAGGAGCTGCCCGACTGGCTGTCCGAGATGGCGGAACCCCCACCCGAAAAAGAAGAGGCTCCTGCCGAACCCGTTGCTGGTCTCTCTGAACGGCTGGCAGAAGAGCCCGCCACCGTCGAAGCCGCGACCGAAGAGCTCGAAGCTGCCCCCACCCCTGCCGAGGAGCTGCCCGATTGGTCGGCAGAAACATCTATTGAGCCAGAAGCCAGGCCAGAAGAAGGGATACCAGACTGGATGAAAGATACAGCCATCTCCAAAGCTGCGCCGGAAATACCGATTATTGAGGAAATTAGCGAGATTACTGCTCCGGCAGAACCAGAACCGGCTGAAATCCAGCCATCCCCAACGATAAGCAGTGAACAGCCCTCCGCCGAGTTGCTGGACATCAACACAGCCTCACTTTCCCAATTGGAAGCATTGCCCGGAATCGGTTTTGTACTTGCCCAGAGCATCATTGCTTATCGAGATACGTACGGGTTATTTGCTACAGTGGATGATCTGGAAAAAATCTCTGGTATCGGGCCCGGTATCGTCAGTGAGATTCGCCACCTTATCGCCAGTAAGGCTCCAGATGAGAAACGTCTACCGAGAACCGCGCCTCTCCCGGCTGATGAGGCAGAAGCCGAATTTGTACTTGCCCGAAGTGCCATTACAGAGGGCGATGGCGGTTTAGCGGCGAAACATTACAGCCGCTTGGTCAAGAAAGGCACCCAGCTCGATCAGGTGATCGCCGATCTCCAGGAAGCCCTGTATCGCTTCCCTGTGGATATCAATATCTGGCAAACTCTGGGCGATGCATATCTGCGTAGCAACAAGTTGAAGGATGCTCTGGAGGCTTACATCAAAGCAGAGGAACTACTTCGATAAGCAATAACAGGCGATAATCTAGGCAACGTGAAACGCGTCAATCCGTTTCACGTTGCGCGTAATGACACATTTTGGAGGCTAATAAAAAAAATGGAAAAGACTCTCGTGTTGGTAAAACCCGATGGGGTACAGCGTGGTCTAATCGGAGAAGTCATCGCTCGTTTGGAACATCGGGGCTTGCGCTTGGTTGGGGCAAAATTTATTGCCGTTAGCCAGCAATTGGCAGAAACGCACTATGCGATTCATAAAGACAAACCTTTTTATGATGGACTGATCCGTTACATCACATCTGCGCCAGTTATGGTCATGGCATGGGAAGGACCCAATGCCATAACAGCCGTCCGCCAGACCATGGGTGCCACTCGCCCCACAGAGGCTGCCCCTGGCTCGATCCGCCACGACTTTGCCCTGCAAGTGGGCCGCAACCTCACGCACGCATCCGACTCAGTAGAAAATGGTGAGAAAGAAGTAGCCCTCTGGTTCCGTCCCGAAGAATTGGTTTCCTGGGCGCGCGAAGTCGACACCTGGATTTTCGAAGACTAATTCATTTCATCCGACGCTAATTTCAAGCCCTGCGATTGCAGGGCTTTTGCATTGCGCATATCTGTTATAATCGGACATTCAAAGGTGAATTATGAGCTTAATGGTATTATCCCCTGCCGAGATTGACCGGCGGCTGGCAAGAATTTTACCCACTGTGCAAAAACCTGGTCGCTACACCGGCGGGGAGCTGAATCAGGTCATAAAGGATTGGCAGGCCACCGAGATGCATGTTGCTCTGGTGTTTCCCGATATTTACGATATTGGTATGTCGAACCTTGGCCTGGCGATCTTGTACGAACTCATCAATCAGCGCTCCGAAGCGCTTGCAGAGCGATCTTATATTCCCTGGCTTGACATGGAAGCAGCAATGCGCCAGGCGCAAGTCCCGCTTTACTCGCTGGAAAGCCATCATCCACTCTCGGCATTTGACATTATTGGTTTCTCCCTCCCCTACGAGACTCTATATACCAACTGCATAAACGCGCTCGACCTGGCAGGAATTCCGCTTTTCTCTGCTCAACGCAGCCCCAACGATCCGCTGGTTATTGCTGGTGGGCATGCCACCTTTAATCCTGAGCCAATGCATGCCTTCATTGATGCATTCGTGATTGGTGAGGGTGAGGAAGTGATCCAGGATATCCTGGACACTTACCAGGTATGGAAAGGCTCTGGTACTGGGCGCCTGGCTCTACTGGAGCGTCTGGCATCTATCGAGGGTGTATACATCCCATCTTTTTACAACGTTCTTTACCACCCCGATGGCAGGGTGGCGCAGATCAACCCCCTTCATGATAAAGCAGCAATGCCCGTTCATAAACGTATTGTCGCCAAGCTTACACCAGCGCCTACCCATTTCATAGTCCCTTATATCGACACCGTCCACCAACGCGTCCCAGTTGAGATCATGCGTGGCTGCACTCGCGGCTGCCGTTTCTGCCATGCGGGCATGGTCACGCGCCCCGTGCGCGAGCGCAGTGTGGAGGAAATATTAGAAGCGATTACCGCTGCTTTAAAGAACACCGGATTCGAAGAAATTGGTCTATTGTCACTTTCATCATCCGACTATACGCACATCCTCGAACTTGTAAAGGCTGTTAGCGAGCGTTTTGCTGGCGAACACTTATCCATTTCCTTGCCCTCATTACGAATAGAGACCTTCTCGATTGAGCTGATGGAAGCATTGCAAGGCGCTCGGCGGGGCGGGTTTACCCTCGCTCCGGAGGCCGCCAGCGAACGTATGCGGGAGATAATCAACAAACCCATCAGCACTACCCAGTTGCTGGACACTGCCCGAGAGATTTATCGCCGAGGCTACACCACCATCAAACTGTATTTCATGATCGGCCACCCCTCAGAAACTCTGGATGATGTAAAGGCAATTGCTGACTTATGCCACAGCGTCCTTGCCGAAGGTCGCAAGGTGATTGGGCGTCGTGCCCGGCTCAATGCAGGTGTGAGCACCTTTATTCCCAAACCTCACACTCCTTTCCAATGGGTACCGTGTGATGCGTCTGAACAGATTCGTGCCAAACAAGACCTGCTCAAACATGCTTTACGTGATCGCGATATCAAGCTTGCCTGGACAACCCCCGAAGAAACCCTCCTGGAAGCCTGGCTTTCCCGCGGCGACAGGCGCCTGGCTGATGTTATCTACCGAGCCTGGCAAAAAGGCGCTCGGTTTGATGCCTGGCAAGATCAGTTCAACCCCAAATCCTGGCAAGAAGCCTTTGCCGAAGCCGGGCTTGATCCAGCCTTCTATACACATCGCCACCGTCCGCTAGATGAGGTTTTTCCCTGGGAGCATATCAGCAGTGGCGTGCGCAAGAAATTCCTTGCTCAAGATTACCAATGGAGCCTGCACGGCCAAACCCGCCAAGATTGCCGTGAACACTGTTATGCCTGTGGTATCTTGCCCGTTTATGCAGACCTGCGCCGCGAGAATCCTGGCGAAACCTGGAAGTGCCCAGAGGTCAGACCACGCCACAAGCGCGACCTGACAGTTGCAGCACAAACACAGGAAGCACAGTCGTGATCCGTATCCGCATTACATTCAGTAAGACAGAGGCTATGCGGTATACAGGTCACCTTGATCTCCACCGCACCTGGGAGCGTACAATTCGCAGGGCTGGTTTACCGCTTGCTTATTCCCAGGGTTTTCATCCCCAACCGCGTTTGAATCTGGCTGCTGCACTTCCCCTGGGTTTTACCAGCGCCTGCGAATTGTTGGATGTATGGCTGGAAGCCGATATCTCAACCAACCAAATCAACCAAGCGCTGAATTCCTCCCTCCCGCCAGGCCTGCAGATACATCAGATTCTCTCTGTCGATCCTCACCTCCCCGCTCTGCAAACCCAGGTGCAATCAGCCGAGTATCTGGCTACACTGCTCGACTCACCCGATAACCTGAGTAATCTGCTGGATGTTTTTTGGCTCAGCTCAAGCATTCTCCGTGTGCGGCGCGGCAAGGAATATGATCTCCGCCCCTTAGTGGAATCCCTGCAAAGGTTGCCCGATGATGAAAATGGTTACCCGCGCTTGCAAATGCGGTTAGCGGCTCGTCATAGCGCGACCGGACGCCCCGAGGAGGTGCTGGATGCGTTGGGACTTTCACCACACAACGCTCGCGTGCATCGCACCGCCCTGCTCTTATCCTGAAGTGCTTGTAGCAATATCACTCTTGTGCTAAACTTTTGATGACCATCTCTTCATAAATACCGGGGTGTTTCTATGGAAGATCTGCTGGCAATATTGGCATCACTGTTTTTTGGCTTCGTGCCGATGTTTTTCTTCGCCTGGTTGGTTTATTGGACCGACCGTTACGAAAAAGAGCCGAAACTTCTCCTGGGCGCTGTTTTCCTCTGGGGTGCGATCGTTGCTGCAGGAGGTGCTTTTATTGTCAACACAATCCTGGGCCTCGGCGTTTATATGTTCACCGAGAATGAGCTTATCACGGATATAACCACTGGCTCTCTCATCGCCCCTCTGGTCGAAGAGAGCCTGAAAGGGTTTGCCGTGCTGGTAGTGTTCTTAGTTTTCCGGCGCGAATTCGACTCGATTCTGGATGGCATCGTTTATGGTGCTATTGCTGCTCTGGGGTTTGCCGCCACAGAGAATGCGTATTATATTTTCACCTATGGCTATATGGAAGGTGGTTTCGGTGGAATTTTCTTCCTCGTTTTTGTCCGTGTCATCCTGGTCGGGTGGCAGCATCCTTTTTATACAGCCTTCACAGGCATCGGCTTTGCGGTAGCTCGCCTGAACCGATCCTGGTTTGTTAAGATCGTTGCGCCACTAATTGGCTTTGTGCTCTCAATGCTTACCCATTCTTTCCACAACTTGCTTGCCAGCCTGCTGCAAGGATTGGGCGGTTTAGCCCTGGGAACTTTTCTAGATTGGTCTGGGTGGCTGGTCATGTTTATCTTTGTGCTTTGGGCTGTCTACCGAGATCAACGTACGATCGTCAATCAGTTGCGAGAAGAAGTGGCATTGGGTATCATCAAGCCCGCACACTTTAAGACCGCTTCATCGGCATGGAGACAAAGTATCGCTCGTACAGGGGCACTATTTAACGGACGCTATCGCAACACCGCCCGCTTCTACCAGCTCATCGCTGAGTTAGCCCATAAAAAACAGCAGCGTCTCACCCTGGGAGAAGAAGGAGGTAACACAGTCATCATAGATCGTTTGCGCGCTGAGCTTGCCCGCCTGGCGCCTTTTGTTGAAATCTATTAAGCATGGTAAAATTCACCCGCTCGGTTCCCAGCGATCGGCCCTTGCCCCTGTAGCTCAGTGGATAGAGCGTTGGCCTCCGGAGCCAAAAACGGCAGTTCGAGCCTGCCCAGGGGTATCTATAGTTTTTCATAATGAACAATACACCCATTATCGTCATCGCTTGCCGCGTCTTCCAAAACTGGTTGGAGAATATTTTGCCCGTTGACATGGTCAGCGAAATCACTTTTTTTGATTACGCCCTCCACCAGGTCCCCCAAAATTTACGCCAGACCATCCAATCTGCCATCGATAGCATTGAGCAGCCAAGCCTGATCATCCTTGGATACGGCCTGTGTGGTAATGGTCTCCACGAGATCAATTCCGGAAAACACACCCTTCTCATCCCCCGCACAGACGATTGTATCGCCATTATTCTGGGGTCCTATCAATCTTACCGCCGCGAATTCGCTAAAGAGCCAGCCACATACTACCTCTCCAAAGGCTGGTTGGAAGGGGGGAGTACTCCTTTAGGTGAATATCATGAATATGTGAGAAAATACGGCGCACAAAAAGCGGAATGGCTGATGGATTATCAATATCGCAATTACAAACGTCTGGTACTCATCGCCCAAAACTCACAAGACTTAGAAGAACAACGCCCAGCCGCCTTGGAAGTTGCGGAATATTGCCAACGATGGGGACTTCGATATGACGAGATTATAGGCGCAGACAGCATGTTGCGCCAATTATTTGAGATTGCTGCGGGTTCTGCCCAAATTGGAGACGATTTCTTGTTAGTGCCGCCCGGAAGCACCCTGACCCAAAACCATTTTATTCGCTGACCTGATGATGTGAAGTATATATGGAATACACAACACTCTATAACACGCTATGGAAACTAACCTAACCTATAAAGACAAAACAGTCACTGTAAGCCCCAATCATCCATTCACGATCATTGGGGAGCGTATCAATCCAACCCGGCGCAAGAAACTCGCCGAATCAATGGTAAAAGGCGATTTTAGCATCGTACAAGAAGATGCTCGCCAGCAAGTCCAGGCAGGCGCGCATGTGCTCGACATCAATGCCGGGTTGCCAGGCGAGGATGAGCCCGCTCTAATGCGCAGCGTAGTTCAAGCTGTCATGGAAGTTGCGAATGTGCCGCTGTGTTTTGATAGTCCCAACCCAGCGGCGCTTGAGGCAGCACTGGAAGTCTACCCCGGTCGCGCCTTGATCAATTCCACCACAGCAGAAGAGAGTATGCTCGTAAAAGTACTGCCCCTGGTCAAGAAATATAACGCCTCTGTAATCGGCGTTATCACCGATGACGCCGGTGTACCCGCCACACCCGCAGACCGCCTGGCAGTTGCCAAAAAACTGCTTGCACGCGCCGCCGATTACGGGATCCCCCCCGAAAACATCATCATTGACCCACTTGCTCTTACCGTCGGCGCAGACCATCGCGCTGGGCGGATCACCCTGGATGGCATGACACTGATCCAGCAAGAACTGGGTGTCAACATGAACCTTGGCGCAAGCAATATTTCTTTTGGCCTTCCTGACCGTAAAATCATCAACGTGGCTTTCCTGGCACTGGCTGTCGCCCGCGGCCTGACGATTGCCATCACTGATCCCACCGTCCCCGAGATCCAAACGACACTGCTGGCTTGTGATCTTCTGATGGGCCGCGATGAATATTCCACGCGCTGGATAAAAGCCTTCCGCAAACGCGAAAAAGCCAAAGCAGAAATCACATCCTAGCCATATTCCGGAATGCCATTCGCCGCCCGTACTCATCACCTCAAACCTGAAGGCGCGTACCAGGTATTGGCACGCGCCAACCAGCTCGAAACCGCTGGAAAGCGGATTATCCACCTAGAGATTGGTCAGCCAGATTACCCCACGTTCAAAAACGTGAGCCAAGCAGGCATTCAAGCGATCCGAGATGGGAAAACCCGCTACACGCCACCAGCAGGCATGCCCTCTTTACGTGAGATTATTGCTGAAGATAGCGGGAAACGTCGTAAGATCAGCATTCACCCAGATGAGGTGGTCGTCAGCCCTGGAGGTAAACCCAACCTGTTCTTCCCCACCCTGGCATTGGTGGAACCCGGTGACGAAGTGATCTATCCCAATCCTGGCTTCCCCACCTACGAAGCAATGATTAAAGTAGCAGATGGGATTCCCGTAGCTGTTCCATTACTCGAGGAAAATGGGTTCTCCTTCGACCTGAACACATTTGATCGTCTAATTAATGATCGCACCCGTCTTATTATCTTGAATTCACCCAGTAATCCTACTGGCGGCGTTATCCCGCTGGCAGATTTGCTCCACATCGCTGAACAGGCCACGCGGTTCAATTGCTGGGTGATGTCCGATGAGCTTTACACACGCATTGTGTATGATGGGCTAGAAGCCCCTTCAATAGCCGCTCTTCCAGGTATGCAGGAACGAACGATCATCGTAGACGGCTTCTCTAAGACATATTCGATGACGGGCTGGCGCCTTGGCTATGGCATCATGCCGAAAGAGCTCGCTGCCCGCGTGGACCTTTTGCTGACTCACTCCGTTGGCTCAACTGCACATTTCACTCAATTCGCCGGAATAGAAGCCCTAACCGGTCCTCAGGACATGGTCAACCTCATGGTGGCAGAGTACGAGCACCGCCGCAACGTGATTGTGGAGAGGCTGAATTCCATTCCAGGATTCACTTGCCAGAAACCCCAGGGCGCTTTCTATGCCTTTCCAAATATCAAGAATACAGGGAAAAGGTCCTCAGACCTGGCGAATCTAATTCTCGAAAAAGCAGGTGTAGCCTTGCTACCAGGAGATTGCTTCGGCGAGTATGGTGAAGGCTACCTGCGTCTTTCCTACGCAAACTCAATCGAAAATATCGAAAAAGGATTGGATCAGATATTCCAGGCGATGAAAGCGATGTAAAGGAAAAATTCCTGCGCCTGGCGAGAGAGGCTGCTGACGCTCTGGGCTAGCCCACGTAGAATCGAACGCCATTAGATCCCGCGATTATAGCCAAAGGATAGTTTTGGCTCATTGGAAGTTAGCGTGACAGGTGGCAGGTCAGCAATTCCCAGAGAAGCATAGTTTTTTTCGGGATGAAGTATAATAAAAGCGGGTTTCCTGGGTAATAGTGCGCAGGGTTTTCCTGGCAAGCTCCCAAGTGCCACAAATGTTCAAACAAACATGTGAAGGAGCAGGTTGATGATAGGTCATTTAGGTTTACCAGAATTGCTGATAGTGCTTGTGCTTGTAATCCTGGTTTTTGGCATCGGTAGAATTAGTAAAATCGCTGGCGAGCTTGGTAAAGGGATCAGCGAATTTCGAAAAGGGCTGTCAGGCAACACCAGCGACAAAAAAGAAGACGAGAACAAGGACGAAAGCTAGATCCGCTCGGTGATACTCTGCGGAATCAGCCTAATTTCGCCCATTGCTAAAGTAGGTTCCTCGCCCCTGTAGCTCAGTGGATAGAGCGTTGGCCTCCGGAGCCAGAAACGGCAGTTCGAGCCTGCCCAGGGGTGCTTTATAGAATAATCCTATCGGGAATGAGACATCCGCACGAGGGTGTCTCTCATATCTTAATCCACCTTTACAGGCTCTGCCAGTCGTTTTAACGCAGCATAGACCAGCGGATCATCATCCACACCCTCAAAGCGAAACGGCGGATGATACTGATTCACCTCCCGTGCCAGAAAACCCCACGAGCAGCCATGCGCCACACATAACTCTGCAGCCCGTACGCCTTCAGCACCGACCTTGCGATCTTCGCTGCACACCACCGGCTTGCCATATTCCCTGTACTGAGCGATCAACGCTGGATAATCAGCAAGCGCAACGCGGTTAAAATGCACCAACAAGAAATCACACGCCTCGCACACTTCTGAAGCGATAGGCAGGTCTCCCTGGCGGCTGGCTGAAACCAGTATTCCTGGTGCCGTTTGATGGGCTATATCAATCAGCTCAACGATTCCATGCTCTTCGCGCAGGCATGCATGCACAAAGCCATCCTGACCAAACTCGTTCGCAATCTCTAAAACCACATTCCGATATCCCCGCTGACCAATCCAACGCACGGTCTCGATTACTCCTCGATTTACGGCTTCCTGGTCCCGCAGGATTCCTGATTGCAACTGGTAGTAACACCCCAGGATCACCACTAATCCTTGCATATCGCAGGCGTCAATCACCTCGGCTACACGGCTCATGTAGTCTGGTCGCAGCGTGCCATCCGGAAGGTAGGCGGAATTGAGCGCATCCATGTAGCCTGGATAACCACCTTGAAGGCACAGGGAGAAAGCCTTTACGCCTGCCAGGGCATACTCCCTAATCTGGCTAATAAAGCGTCGAGTGATATCCCAGGCATCAATCTCCGGATGGTTGCGGTCTTCAAAAACCGCATTGACCATGCGTACATTTAGCAGTAAGCCTTCTGCTTTGGCACCCGCATCAGTCACCTGACCATTGATCTGCCAGCGTCCATCAGAAATCTCTACAAGATTGCGTGCCTTTTGACTATCCTGCGCCGATTCCATGCCATCACCTCATCAAGATTGACGGTGGCGCCCGTTGGCGCCAGAGGTAATGGCTGCCACCAGGGAAATGCCACACGCAACCAGAAAGCTAACCCGTACCGCCTGGAAGAGTGAGAGAGCAGCCTGCTCAGCGCCACCCCCCTGCCCGTGCGCCAGAATAGTTGTAAAAATCGCCCCTGCCAATCCCACCCCCAGAACCATGCCCAGGTTGCGCGCCGTGGCCAGGATACCCGCGGCAATCCCCTGACGGTTACGCGGTGCTGCACCCATTAACGCACTGTTGTTGGGCGAGATAAAAGTGCCCGTTCCCAATCCCACCACTCCCAACGCAAGCAACACCTCTACCCTGGGAGTATCCGGCCCCAGGCGCGACATCAGGAACAAACCCAATGCCATCACTGTCATGCCCAGCGCACCGGGTATCCGTGGACCGATACGGTCAGAGAGCACACCGCTAAGCGGCGCGATCAGCGCCATCATGACAGGCTGCGCCGTCAGGATGAGGCCGGCTTGGGCAGGTGTAAAACCGCGTCCCTGGATTAAGTAAAAAGGCATTAGAAAGATCAGGCTGTAGACACTGATATAGTTTAGCACTGCACTCAGGGCAGGTAGAGCAAAGCTCAAATCTTTGAAGAGTCTCAAATCCAGCATCGGGTGCGCCTTGCGCCATTCCACAAACAGAAAATTCCCTAATAACATGACTGCTCCCACCAATAAACCAATGATCCACGGCGAATTCCAACCCAATGCATGACCCTGGTTCAAACCCAGCAGCAGTGCGCTTAATCCCAGCATGAACAACAGCGCACCAGGGATATCAAAACGTTCGTCTGGTTTATGTACTGTATCCATCGGGATGGAGCGCAGACTCAGCCAGATCGCCAGCGCACCCACGGGCACATTGATGTAGAACACTGCCCGCCAACTCAACTGCTCAGCCAGCCAGCCACCAAATGAGGGGCCAAAGGTCAAACCCAGATATGTCATCGTCGCCTGTAGGCCAAGGGCACGCCCGCGTTGCTCAGCAGGGAAATTTTTCGTCAGGATTGCCGGTGAATTCGCAGCCAGCATCGCCGCGCCTAAAGCCTGGATGGCGCGGAAAACAATCAACCAAAGCGCGCTCTGCGCCAATCCGCATAACATCGAGGCGAATACGAATACGATAAACCCAGACAGATAAACCATCTTATGGCCGCGCAGGTCGCCCAAACGCCCAAATGAGAGCAACAATCCACTCAACACCAGCAAATAGATTGTCACCACCCACTCCACTTGTGCCACCTGGCTGCTTGCGCTGGCCTTACCGCTAAATTCTGCGCTGATCACGGGCAAGATGGTGTTGACCACACTGGTATCGAGGGCGGTCATGAATGTGCCGATCCCGATTGCCAGGAGCACCCACCATTTCCCGTTTGCTCGAGAAGTAATCGCCAGATTCAATTCTGAATGCCTCTCTTGGGGTCACGAAGCAGGAGTGAAAACACACCCAATGCCAGCAATCCACCCAACGTAGATGCCAGAAAAGTGGTACGATAGCCAGCCAGGTCTGCCAGCCAGCCACCTAGGATTGGCACCAAAATCGCCGTTGGCCCAATCAGTGTATTAGAAAGGCCAATATAATTGGGGCGTTCCGCCGGGGTGCCGAACTCGAGTGTGATTGCCAGACCAGTGGTCCAAAATGCTACATTGGCAATCCCTGCCAACGCGAAAACCAGATAGAACCACCCCTCGGACGGCGCATACCAGGCAGCCAACACACTCAGCGCTGCTGTTACTGCCCCAATGATCAAAACGCCGCGGTGACTCCAGCGATCACCCAGCCAGCCTACCAAAGGGTTGGCAATCATCTGAGATCCCGTCAGTACGCCCGTTAACACACCGACCTGAACCTCGCTCATCCCATAAGTCCGTACAGCATATACTGTATAGAAAGCAAATGCCATGGTGCCAAATTGGTAGAGAATACGTCCAGCAATGAAAGCGCGGAAGTTCCCATCTTTACGCAAGATTCCAAACAATACATGGTGGAATTTTTCTGCACCCGTCACCTGCTGGATTGGCGCGCCCTCTCCCTCGCGAGTCAAGGCAATGAACACCCATGAAACTACCATCACGGCAGAGGTGAGAAGGAAACAAAGGGCATAATTCCCCGGAAAAACCGTTTTTTCCAGCACGTACCCTGCCAGCACCACACCCAGGCTGCTCAAGAGATTGGCTGCCGCTGCCTGCGAGCCGTAGAAGAAGCCCCATCGATTGCCCGGTATGATCTTACCGATCATGCTTTGCCAGGCAGTTGCTGTAAACCCTCCTCCCAATCCCTGCCAGAGTAAGAAGAAAAATGTCAGAATTAGCCCCCAGCGCGGCCCTAATCCGGGTAAAAACCAGGCAACAGCAGC
>JAFGBV010000160.1 GCA_016932955.1 Anaerolineales bacterium
AGCGGTTTTGCCCGTTTCAACGCTTCAGAAGCCGACCAACCAGAGAGTCCGACAGAGAATGGAATCACTGTCCATAGCACAGAACCACAAATATCTGAAACAGAATCCCGAGAAAAAGGGGGCAGCGATAGTTCCGAAACCGGCCTGTGGTGGCTGCGCGAACCGCTCCACACCATCACCCCTCTGGCAGATCGGATTGAGGTGCAGCTCGTTAATTACCTGATCCAGCATCCTGGTATAACCCTGGCTGAGCTGGATCAGATGCTCTGCACAGCCTTCCCTGGTTTACTGGCCCCCGATATCCAACTGCTCCAGGCCATCCTGGAATCCTACGCCGAACCGCTGGTGCCTGGTAGCTCTTCCTGGCAGATCCGCCCGCAAGATCAGCCTGCCGCGCGCCGCAGCGACCTGTCTGAGGCGCGCAAACTCATTAATCGATTAGGCGAGAGGCTTGGATACCAACCTCAGCAATCACCACCAGCCACAACCTCCTCCAATGCCACCCTTGCCCTACCTCCTGCGATCATTTGGGCAGGTTCAACTGGCGAACCCTCCTATTGGTTATTCCCTCTCGCCTCGGCTGTCATCGGGGATATTCTATTGCGCAGCACCCAACCGCCCGCCCGAAGCATCATCGTTCTCCCCGGTGGGCGAGCAAATCTCGTTCTTCACAAACTGCGCCGTGACCCTCGCCTCAACCGCCTTTGTACTCTCACGAATACACCATCCCGAACTGGTGGTTGGCGCTTTCTAAAATTCCGCCACCTGCGCTGGCTCTTTGAAAACCCCCTGCTATCACCCGAGAGCCTGGACGAACAAATTTACCTCGACCCTCTCACCTACTCCACACCCCAATTGCGTTTACTCTAAGACTACTCTACCCGCTTTCCGAGGTTGCCGTCGGGGTAGGGGTATAGTCTGGCGTCTCAGAAGGCTGCCCTTGTGTAGGGCTGGGCGTTGCCGTCGGCGGCGGGACTGTCGGCGTGGATGTCGCCGGGGGAGTGTTGCTTGGCTGGGGTGTGTTGGTTGGTGTTGACGAGGGCACCAGTGTCGGCGTCCAGGTCGGCGTTAGTGTTGGGGTTTCCGTTGGTGTCGGCGTCACCGTTGGCACCTGGATGTTGAGATGCAATAACCTCTCAGCGTAGGTGTTACGGATGCTTTCCATCCACAACCGCAGCGTGATCGTCCCGGCTGGTATTTCCTTTAAATCCCAGGTAGCAATCTTTCCTGCCTGGCTGAGCGGCTGGTTTCCCTCGGTTATCAGCCGCCATTCAACCGGATTATCCCCCACCCCATACTCCAAGCGATAACTCTTGAAGTCCGCGCTGGCATCCACCCTGGCAAAGATATCCAGCGGCGAGGCTGTAATCGTCTGATTCTCACCCAGGTTAGTAAATTCCAGGAATGGGCGCGGGTCTTCTGCGCGGCATTCACGCGCCGGTGCGAACAAGATTGGCTCCTGAAAGCCCATCCCCTCAGCCCAGGTGCGCCCCTCGGGGTTATCGCGAATCCATGACACAGCCCACACATCAGTGACATTGAGGGCAAACTCTTCCTTGGTATAGCCGGTACAGGCTGCCGATGCCCGTAGCCCGCTCCACGTATCAAAAACCACCTTAGACCATAAATCCTGTTCTTTGGGTAGTGGAGGTTGGTCCGCGGCAAAAATTTCAGAGCGCTGGTTCTGGCACCACTGCGACGGCTCGGCACCAGAGATAGAGCAAATCACCCGGTCCACGATCCCCGCTGGTCGATAGAAGGGGGATGGGTTTCCTCCTGTCAGTTGCTGGATAGCCACCTGCATGAATTGCGACCAGATCGGCGCTGCGCCTGTCAAGCCAGAGGTACCCTGCATCGGCGTGTAATCCGCATTCCCCACCCACACGCCCACCGCAAGGTCTGGGGTGTAGCCCAATGTCCAATTATCACGGAAATCATTGGTAGTGCCCGTCTTTGCCGCCGCAGCAAAGGGCAGGCTGAGCACCGAATTCGGCCCAAAAGCAGGCGTGCGTGCCTCATTATCAGATAGGATCGATGTGATCAGATAAGCGTGTTCGGCCCGAATTACCTGCTCTCCTGGAGGGAACTGGTATTCTTCCACCACATTTCCATCATGGTCAACAATACGCAAGATCGCCACCGCTGGCATTCTCCGTCCACTATTTGCCAGCACCCCATACGCCTCAGTCATCTCCATCAGGCTCACCTCTCCCCCTCCAAGCGTGAGCGAGAGCCCGTAATCCTGGCGCTCCAGGCTGGTGATGCCCAAACGCCGCGCCATACCAATCATCCCTTCCTGCGCTTCTGTAGCATTATCATCATAGATACCCACAAACTGCAAAGCTTTCACTGCCGGGATATTATAGGAATTGGCCAGTGCCAAGCGTACCGTCACCGGTCCATGAAAACGCCCATCATAGTTCACCGGAATATATGGAGGGCGCGGGTCGTTTGGATCACCTGAAGGCGGGAACTCAGAGGGCACATCCCAGAGCAAAGTAGCGGGCGTCCAGCCGCGTTCGAACGCTGCCAGATAGGTGATCGGCTTGATCGAAGACCCCGGCTGGCGGGTTGGCGAGGTGACCATATTCACCTGACCATCTATATTCTCATCATAGAAATCCACCGACCCCACCATCGCCAGGATTTCACCTGTGGCAGGCCGGATCGCCACCAGCGCCCCATTGCCAGCGTTATACGATGCCAGTGAGGCTACCTGCTCTGCCACAATCTGTTCCGCCGCATCCTGTAGCCCGGGATCCAGGGTGGTGTACACCGAAAATCCAGAACGGTAGATCGTTTGCGCATCAAATTTAGCCTCGAGAAGCGAGCGCACATAATTCACCCAATGGGGATAGCGCATCTGCACTTCAGGCGTATTGAACTGGTATGTCTCCATCTCTACATACGCCGCCACTGCTGCATCCGAATTCACGCAGATCCGTTCCGGGCTGTTGCTCACATAGATGCAGCCTTGCTCTGCGCTAGCCTCATACATCAGGGTAAGCACCTGCTGCAGACGAGTCAACGTCGCATCCCGATTGGTGTAGATATCATACACAGCTGGAGCCTGATGCAGCCCTGCCAGGAAAGATGCTTGTGGCAGGGTCAGATTGCTTGCTGTGGTTGCAAAGTAGGTCTCTGCAGCCGCTTCAATCCCATAAGCCAGGTTCCCATAATAAGCTTCGTTCAGGTAAAGCTCCAGGATTTCATCCTTAGAATAGCGCCGTGTCATCTCGGCTGCGATCAGCGCCTCGCGCACCTTGCGCATATAAGATTGCTCAAAACGCTCCTCTGCAGAGAGGAAAAGAAGCCGCGCCAGTTGCTGGGTGATCGTAGATGCGCCTGATACAGTATCCCCGCCCTGGGCGTTCTGCCAGAAAGCGCGCAAGATTGCCAGCCAATCAAAGCCAGGGTGTGAATAATAGGCTTTATCTTCTGTGGCTATCGTTGCCGCCACTACATATGGTGATATTTCTTCCAGGGTTACATAAGTACGCCGCCCAGCATTCGGATCCAGAATCTCATAGAGCAGATTCCCATTTCTATCGAAAATTCGGGTCGTCTCAAACGCAGAAGCCCGCTGGCGCAGATCTTCCACATTCGGAAGTGTGGCAACCACAGAGTAGTATTCATATAACACCACCGACCCGCCGATGATCGCCAACACCACCATCACAAAGAGGGCGATCAAAGCCATCCGCAGCAGGCAACCGAGGCCTTTGCGCCAATCGATTGGCGCGCCTGGCTGTGGGGTCGCTTTTTTAGGGGGGCGAGGCGAAGGAGGAACAGGTTTTGTCAGGCTTGTTCTACCCGCCTGGCGTGTTGTTCGCCCGCCCGGCTGAGGGCTTCGATAAGCTGCTTTCCCTACCCTTGTGGCATGCACATCAATCTCATCGACACGGCGCGGCAGCGGCATCCCCTGTGTTCCTAGCGCCGGCGGCGATTTCCGAGGGGTATCGCCCAATGGCGGTGGCGGAGGTGTCGAGGATAGCTTGGATGGTCCGGTTTCGCGCCCGGCTTCTCCACGCGGAACCCCTTCCCCTTTTGCATCCTTTCCCGAAGGCTGTGTGTCGCCCCCCTCCATGAACCAGCCCCCGGTCGGAACTGGCGCAGCCGGTTGTGCTGCTTTCTCAGGCTCAGAGTATGATGGCTGAGGCCTGTCATCCTCACCACTGCCAGCTTCAGCCTGAGCTGCCTTTTCAGAATCCGCCCCTGCTTCATCAGCAGTAGTCTCATCCTCCGCAAACCAGCCGCCGGGTGGCACAGGAGATATTTGCTCTGCATATGCTTCCGGTTGAGATTTACCCTGCTCACCAGCAGCTTCACCCCCCTGCTCAGCCTCACCCGCCAGGCGGGGATTGATCTCATCTACACTTTCGGATTCATCCTCTTGCGAATCCAACAGGCGGCGAAAACGCCGGATCGATTCATCATCTAGAGGGGGAGAAGGGTTCTTGCTCATCTCAGGCAGGCCTGCTGACAACTAGGACGGTCCATGTGCCTTTCATTGTGATTTCCTGGCGCTGGTTCTTCACCGCCAGTTCAATCACCACCGAGCCGCCTCCCAGGCGCGGCAGCGCTTTGGTTTCTAAGACGAGCAATTCCACATGGACTGTATCACCAATAAATATTGGGCTGGAAAACTTCCAGTTATTGATCTCGCGGAAAGCCAACACTGTCCCCTCCAGCACACCTGTCCGCATCGCAAGCCCAGAGGCAATCCCCAGCACCAGCAAGCCATGTGCCACGCGCTGCCCATAGGGTGTGCCGCGGCTGAATTCCACGTCGGTGTGAATCTGGTTGTAATCCCCTGAAAGTCCAGCAAATGTCACCACATCGCTTTCAGTCACCGTTCTGGCGCTGGTCAGGATGCGTTGGCCCACTGCAAATTCCTCAAAATAATAACCGCCTCGCTGAAAATTCTCGCTCATGTTAAGCTCCTCTGGAGTGCAAATAATCTACTTGTGATAACTTTTAGTGATCCCATACGCACGCAACACGGGCATCACCACCAGCAGACCTGTGTCCGCTTGACTCAAATCACCCACAACCTTCTGCGTCGCCGCCACCAGATGATCGATCATCTCCTCATCCTCGATCACCGTGAAAAGCGTGCGGCTGAACGACTCATCATATTCATACAATGATTCCAGGCTGGGGATCAACGGTACATCATCCCGCCAGGTGCCTGTCCGCAACCGCCCTAGACCACTGCTATGCATGATGGTAGCCCCCTGCACGCCCACACTTTCCCAGGCCTCCAACAGCGCCTCTAGCTTATCACAATCATGGAGCACGAACAAAACCGTATACATTAGGCTGCCTCCTTTGTCTCGCCAGCCAGGTCCGTTTTGGTGACTGGATGGCTCTGCTTTTTAAACAAGGCACGCAAGATTGGTGGCGTGATCAAGGTGCTCACCAACACCATGGCCACCACCGCAGAAAATTCACCCGAACTCACCAAACCCTCCGCTTGCCCAACCGAAGCCAGGATCAAGCCCACCTCACCCCGTGAGATCATCCCCGCTCCCAATTGTGTGGATTCAAGCCAGCTCAACCCGCCCAGGCGTGCTCCAATCCCCGCCCCGCCCCATTTTCCGATCACCGCGATAATGATGATCGCTATTGCCAGCCAGATCACACTTGCATCCAATGCTCGTGCGTTCACCGAAAGCCCAATGCTCACAAAAAACACCGGCACAAAAAAACCGTATGCCAGCGTGCCGATTCCACGCTCCAGCCGTTCTTTCTCTGGGCTGCGGGCGAAGAACAAACCCGCCAGGAATGCCCCAGTGATGGCAGCCATCCCCCCCACCAGTTCAGCCGCCAGCGCATAGGAAAATGTAACCACCAGCGCCAGCGTGATCACCCCCTGGCTAATCGGCAGGCGCGCCACTTTGCGCACCATCCATGGTAACAGCCGCCATCCAAATGCCACCGAGGCTCCCAGGAACACCACCATGCGCACGAAAACCATCACCACGGCTGCTGCGCCTGCACTCCCCTGCAAGAAAGCCAGGAAAGTCGACAGTAGCAAGATCACCAAAACATCATCAAAAACCGCTGCTCCCAAGAGGCTCAGGCCTACTCGGCTTCGCAGCACTTTCATTTCCATAAGCGTTTGCGCTGAAATGCTCACGCTCGTCGCCCCCAGCGTCAATCCCAGGAACAATGACTGTGTCCACGCATAACCAAACAAAGTCCCCACTATCCAGCCGAATCCAACTGGAATAACCACCCCCAAAGAACCCGCCAGCGCTGCCACCTTGCCATTCTTCGCCAGGTCCGAGAAATGCAGCTCTAAGCCAGCCACGAACATCAACAACAAGACCCCCATCTCTGCCAAATCATGAATGATCTCATTTAATAGATGATCATCGAAAGGCGCAATATGCAGGATATCAACCAATGATGGGCCTAAGAATACACCCACGATTAACTCCCCCAAGACAGAAGGCTGGCGTAGCAGCGTGCTGAGATAGCCAGCAGCCTTGGCAACCACCAGGATCACCGTGATCAAGAGCAGGAACTGTAAAAATGGGGTCAA
>JAFGBV010000161.1 GCA_016932955.1 Anaerolineales bacterium
CCACCGCCTCCGGGGTAGGCGTGGATGGTCTGCTCGTAAGAAATGGACACGATCAGCATCAACACAGTAATAGCGATGGCAATGGGGATGGAGTATTGAAAAGCGCCTACCCCGGCTATTGACAGCACCATTAAGATTTCCTGGGTGGCATAGGCTGTGGAGGAGAGGGCATCGGAGGCGAAAACTGCTAAACCGACCAGCTTGCCGATTGTCTGGTGGGGCGCATCGGCAGTAGCCAATGGGCGGCCGATCAGCGCTGATTGCCAGGAGCGGGGGATCGCAGCGTCGGTTTGGACTTCAAAGATATTGGGGTGCTCTTTGCGAGCCAATACATTCATGACATATATTCCCTTCAGGTATTGTCCGGTGACAAAACGACCCGATATTACCCCCATTGAGGTCAAAAACAGGTCAAAAATCCATCGAGGAATGTCAAGAAAGTGTCAAGAACGTTCGAGAAAAGCCAGCAATTGCTGGTTTACTGTCTCGGCTTCATCGTGCTGCACCCAATGGGTGGCATCTTCAAAGAAGATCAGCCGACCCTCGTTACAGAGATCGATGCTTGGCTGAGCCATCTTGTGGCTGAGGGCGATATCGTTCTTCCCCCACAACATCAGCGTGGGGACCTGCACACGGCGAGGGGTGATCCTGCCAGGATCTTCAAATCTGCGCAATGCACTGCGGAAGATTGCCCGGTACCAATTGATCATGCAGGTCATGGCATTCTTGCGCCACCAGGCGCGACGATATTGCTCAATATCAGTCTGGGTGAAGGAGCCTGGCTTGCCGCTGCGCAGCAGCATTTGTACAGCAGGCGACCAGTCGTCTGTGCGGAGAATAGCCTCGGGCAGGAAGGGGATCTGGAAGAAAAAGATATACCAGGATTTGCGCAATTGGCTGAGGTTGCCCAGCAAGAAGCGGCTCATCACATCTGGGTGCGGCACGTTCAAGATCACCAGTTTTTGGATGCGCTGCGGGTAGCGGATAGCCGTTTCCCAGGCGACTGCCGCACCCCAATCGTGCCCGACGAGGAAGCAGTTTTCTCGCCCTGCTGCATCGAGCAGGCCGATCACATCTGCTGCCAGGGTGGAGACATGGTAGTTTTCAACGCCGGGGGGTTTATCGGAGAGGTTGTAGCCGCGCTGGTCGGGCGCCCATACCTGAAAACCCGCCCGGGCAAGGGCGGGTATCTGGCGCCGCCAGCCATACCAGAATTCGGGAAAGCCGTGGAGCAAGATCACCAACGGGCCTTCTGCGGGACCTGATTGGGCTACGTGAAGGCGGATGCCGTTGGTGGGGATATGTTTGAAGGTGGTTTTATTTGATCTGCTCATGATTCTCTCCGCGGGTTGGGTGTTGAAAGTCAGCATAAAACGGGCACGGCCTAATTGTATGTAGATTCTTGGAATTATGCCAGAATGAGGCGGGCTGGCTATGATATACTGCCAGGAATAAGCCAGATCGTGCGTGTGCGGGAGAATCGATGGTCGAGACCGAAGCCGTCGTAGGGCTGATGCCGGCGCAGGTGAGCCAGGCAGCACAGGTGCTGAACAAGGCGTTTGAACAGGATCCGATCTACACAGAGATCATCCCCGACCAGCAAGAAAGACTGGAGTCGATGCTTGGATTGTGGGAAGGGCTGGTCGATTACTGCCTGGCCTACGGACAAGTGTACACCACACCAAAGGTGGGAGGGGTGGCTTGCTGGCTGCTGCCGGGAAATGTGGAAATGACTTTATGGCGGATACTGCGCAGGGGGATGAGGCTCCCGCGGGCAATCCTGCGCTTGCGACCACAGGCGCGGCAGCGTTTGCGGCCATTGCTGAACCGGATGGATCAAGAGCGACGGCGTTTGATGCCGGGGCGTTACTGGTATCTGCTGGTATTAGGGGTAGACCCGGCATTGCAGGGACAGGGAATTGGCGGCAAGCTGATTGCGCCGGCATTGCAGCGCGCTGATGCGGAGGGCGTGCCGTGTTACCTGGAAACGCAAACGGAAAGCAACGTGGCGTTCTACCAGCGCAGGGGATTTGAGGTGATGAATGAGGACAGCTTACCAGGATACAGCTTCAGGATCTGGGCAATGGCGCGGCAGGCTAGGAGAAATGGCTGAGTTTCGGCCTAGAAGGATTTTGCAGCATGTATGATGTCTTGAGCGAAAATTACGACCGCTTCATGAATTGGGAGGCGCGCCTGGCGGGGGAGATGCCTTTTATTGAGCAGCAGTTATGCTTACTTGGCGCCGGGCGGCTGCGGGTGCTGGATAGCGCCTGCGGCACCGGAATGCATGCCATCGCCCTGGCAAAGCGGGGGTATGCGGCTTTCGGGGCGGACTTAAGCGAGGAGATGGTGGCGAAGGCGCGGCGCAATGCTGCTATGGCAGGCGTGAGGGTGCGTTTTGAGACGGCGGGTTTTGGCGAGCTATCGCGTACATTTGGCAAGGCGTCCTGCGAGGGGCTGCTGTGCCTGGGCAACTCGCTGCCGCACCTGCTAACGAGGCAGACGCTGGCGGCAGGTTTGGCGGATTTCGCAGCCTGTATGCGCCTGGGGGGGATTTTGCTGATCCAGAACCGCAATTTTGATGCGGTGATGACAAACCGCCAGCGATGGATGGAACCGCAGAGCCATGCCGAGGGGGAAGAGGAGTGGATTTTCCTGCGCTTTTATGATTTTGACTCGGATGGGCTGTTGACATTCCACATGCTTGTGCTGCATCGCGAGGGCGCTGGGGCATGGTCGCAGCAGGTGGCATCGACCCGCCTGAGACCGCTGGAGCAAAGTGAGTTACTGGCAGCGCTTGATCAGGCCGGATTCCGAGAGATTGCTTGTTATGGCAGCCTGGCGGGGGGAGCCTTTGAGGCCGCGACAAGCAGCAACCTGGTGGTGATAGCAAGAATCTAAGGAGGCAAGATGCACATCCGCGTGGTGGAATCGAAAAACGATCTGCAGAAGTTCCTGGGGCTGCCGTACCGCTTATACCGGAATGATCCTGTGTGGATACCGCCGCTGCGGGATGAGCAGCGCGGCCAGTTCGATATGAAACGCAACCCGTTGCTCGAACACTGCGAGTGGGTGCTTTATTTGCTTGAAGATGGGGGGCAGGTGATTGGGCGGGTGGCGGCTTTTATTGATCGGCTGGCGGTGGATGCCTGGCAGGAGACGGTAGGTTTTTTCGGTTACTATGAGTGCAGCCCTGACGAGGCGGCGGGGCGCATGCTGCTGGAGGCGGCGTGCGGCTGGCTGAGCGATCACAGGATGAGCCGCATGCGCGGGCCCTGGTCTTTCGTCTCGCAGGAATGGGGGATGGTGGAGGAGGGTTTCACGCCCTCGCCGGTGGTGATGGCGCCTTATAACCCGCCTTATTACAATGATCACATGACTGCCTATGGGCTGGAGAAGATCAAGGATCTGCTATGTTATGAAATCTCGGCTGCAGATGGCTACCAAATCCCGGAGCGCATCCTGGCGCTGACGGATGCAGTGGCGGAGCGGTATGGGGTGCGCGTGCGCCAGATTAACATGAAGAATTATGAAGAAGAAGCGAATACGGTAATCACGCTGTCGAATCTCAGCCTGATCGATAATTGGGGCTTTTCGCCGGTGACGGAAGCGGAGGTGATGGCAATGGCGCGGGATCTGAGGCCGGTGATCCAGCCCAAGGGCGTGCTATTCGCGGAAGATGCCCAGGGACGAGCGATCGGTTTTGCTATTGCGTTGCCTGATGTGAACACGCTGTTGAGAGGGCTAAATGGCAGGATGTTGCCATTCGGCTGGCTGAAGCTCTTGTGGGGTATCCCGCGCTTGCGGCGTTACCGCATGTTTGCGCTAGGAGTGGTGCCTGAATACCAGGGCAAAGCGGTGGACAGCCTGCTCTACCGTGCCTTGTATGAATCGCTGTACACGCCGGATATCTGGATGGAAATCAATTACGTTCTAGAGGATAATTACCCGATGAATAACGCCATACACAAGCTGGGGGCCAAGCTGCTGCGGCGTTACCGCATCTATGAGATGGCAATCTAAACTTCACATCATCCAGGGGGGGTGAGCAGGGGTCAGCTCGCCACGCAGGTTGATCTGCATGTGTTCTGTTACCTGCTTGGGAGTGTATCCCAGGCCGCAAAGGTAGAATAATTTAGTGAGGGCGGCTTCGGTGGTCATATCTTGCCCGCCAATCACCCCCGCCTGGGCCAGGCGCGAGGTGGTGGCATAGGTGCTCAGGTTCACCGTGCCCTGGCGGCATTGCGTCACGCTGACCACTACTACACCGCGGCCGGTGGCCTCTTGAAAGGCTTCGATCAGCGCAGGGTCATGGTCGGGGGCAGAGCCAACCCCATAGGCTTCGAGCACCGCCCCACGCAGGGGTGGCTGGAGGAAGGAGCGCACCATGCCAGGCGTGATGCCAGGGAACACCTTGAGCACACCCACCAGTGGCAAACAGCAGTTGTGGATGGCGAGGGGCTGTGACTCGGGCGGCGGGGCGGAGATGGCACTCCAGTTCATCACCAGGTCGATGCCGGCGGCGCCCAGGGGGGGATAATCGAGGGAATCGAATGCGCTGAGACCGCTGGCATTGACTTTGGTGGTGCGGCAACCGCGCAGCAGCTTGCCGCCAAAATACAGGCACACTTCGGGCAGGGGGAAATTTCCGGCGATGAGCAGAGCAGTGATCAGGTTCTCAACGGCATCGGTGCGCACCTCGCAGAGGGGGATCTGCGAGCCGGTGAGCACCACAGGCTTGCGCAACCCGTCCAGTAGGAAAGCCAGGGCTGAGGCGGTGTAAGCCATGGTATCGGTGCCATGGATGACCACAAAGCCAGCGTAGTTGTCGTAGTGCTCCGCCACAGCCTGGGCGATCTTCAGCCAATCGGTCGGCGCCATGTTGGAAGAGTCCAGCAGTGGATCGAATTCGATGATCTTGTACTGCGGCAGGCTGGGATTCTTGAAATCGCTCTGCTCAGCCATCAGTTGATGCAGATAACCAGCGGCAGGCGCGTAACCATTGGCGGTTTTCTGCATACCGATGGTGCCGCCGGTGTAGAGAATGCACACGCGCTCGGAAGACATAGCTCCTGGTTTGCGATTGACCTATTCGCCCTTGATCACCATGGGTAGGAAGAATCTGGTCGTATCCGGCAACTGGCTGAAGTTGGCGATGACGGTCTTATCAGAGTCCATGGTGATGGTGATATCGTAATCTGTTCCTGAGGCATCGCCGCTCCAGTGGGTAAAGACATAGTTGCCAAAATCCAGGGCGGTGAGGCCGACCTCGGTTCCGGGAACATAGCCAGTATAGCAGTTTTCGGGGGTGTCCACGGAAATTCCACATTCGGGGCAGGCCGGGTTGAGCTGGCGGGTGAGGGTGTAGCAGTCGGGCCAGATGCGCTGAGCGACCACATTTGAATCTGCACCGCCAAACAGCACTAAATCCTTCCAGACAGCCAGGCAGGCACCGCCAGCGCAAGCCAGCGCGGGCTCGCTTGGAAAGCCGGTACCCATTACACTCTTGACGGAAAGACCAGAGCCCACGGTTGTTGCGTTCAATGAGAGATCGAAGAGGGTATAGGATGTGCCAACGATGCTCACATAGCGGGCCAAGTAGAATACGTTCATTTCATGGGTGATGCCAGAAAACTGGATTGCCGGAGTGAGGAAACTCCATTCGGTGCTCCCCTCGGTGCGTACGATGGGAAATGCGTAGTCGCCATCATAAGAAAAGGTATCAAGGTTGTACTCCGAGAGCAGCCTCTGCCCATAGATGCTGGCAGGAAAGGGATAGGCATTCTGTTCGAGATAGGAGAAGACGACCACGTAAGCCTGGCGCTGGGGGTCGTAGGCTACGCTGGGATTAAAACAGTTGTTGGTGAGAGGGTGGGTTCCGAAGTCCAGAGGAGCCATTGTCCATCTCCCAATCCACTGATCGGCGCCGCCTTGATAGGTATTGTAAATGTAGACAACCACGATCGAGCTTGCGTCAGAAGATGTGTTGCTAACGGCGTAAGTGACCAGAAAGGTGTCGGAGGAGGAATCACTCCAGGCGATATCTGGCGCGCCGGCTTCGAAGGGGGAATCATAATCGCGCACGATAAATCCTTCGGCTGGGCCGAGGAGGGTGGGCGCGCTGGGGTGAGCGTCGAGCATTTGGCCGAAGATATCGATGGCAGGGTCTGATTCTGAATAGGGGTCGCGGGTGAAAACGATCTGGAAGAGCGAGTCGTCTGCGTTATAAGCAACGGCAGGATTGTCCAGCGCAGAGGCAAGGATCGCGCCGCCGAACTGGGCGGCAATGTCGATGTCTGCACTGGCAAATTGATTGCCCTCCTGGGCAGCGCCGAAAAGCAGGGCGCCGCGAATCACCTTGGCACAGGAGGGGATGCGCGTACCTTCGCACATGTACTCTGTCCAAACCACCAGGAAGCGGTCGTTCTGGGAATCATAGGCCACATCGGGGGCATCTTCCATATTCTCAGTCTCAGCGATGGCAAAGACGTTCCCAACCAGTACGCCGGTTGCCTGATCGATAAATCGACCATAGATGTCGTAGTCCGTTTCTGAGTACTCATAAACCCAAACCACCAGGTATTGGTCAGCGGACGGGGAATAAGCCACTGCAGGGGAGAAATGATCTTGCTCCGATTCGGGATATAGATCGATGGCGTCACCTTCCAGGTGATAGGTGATAGCTTGCGGGCTGTTTGGAATGAGGGGCGATTGCTGCCCGGTATTTGTCGGCTGGTCAGCTTGGGCGAAAACAGACAGGGGCGAGGTGATCAGGATCAGGATTCCAAGAAGGGGAAGGATGTGCCTAAGTTTCATGCATTGCTCCTTTATGATCTTAAGTTGATTGCGAGAATGATCCTTCGCTATCGTATCATATTTTTAGCGTGCTTGCCTCACAGGGGTGCAAGTTTGGCTTTGCTGGTTTGCGCGCCTTCCCAGCACGGCGGAGACAGAATTTGCCAGCAGTCCCACCAGCGCAGCTGCCAGGCTAATCACCGGCATTGCGGTCACAACGAGAGGCAGAAAATAAACCAGCGCGCCCACCACAGCCAGCAAGATTCCGCCCCATTGCGGTATGGAGGGGGACTCGTTGCGCAAAAGGTTGCTCAGCAAAGCGGTAACGAGGGATCAGCACCCAGGAGGTCGCCCAAAGGAATGTGACCAGGAGTGCCAGTAGAATGGCTTGACTGCGCTGTGACAAGGATAACCATAGGGGTAAACTAGATTTACAAATGCCCCATGCGGTTTGGGCGGCGCAGCGCCGCGCCAGATGCAAAGCGATCGATGGCCTGGCGGGCTTCTTTTAGGTCTGCGCCGGTGATCTCGCGGTAGCGGATGGTGGCCTGGACGCGCTTGCCGGCGCGAAACAGGGCAGCGACTTCGCTCAGGGAAGGGTCTGGGAGCTGGGGATCGGGCTGTGCGGGGGCACCAGCGCTGGGGAGCAGGATCGAGCTGTTGCAATAGGGGCAGCGAAAGGCGGTTTGGGTGGGGTTGTAATCCAATGTTGCGCCGCAATTAGGGCAGGAAAATGACTGGGGGGTTGCCATGTGGGTTGCCTCAGGGGTGGGGGTATATGGAGTTGTGATCGGGGGAAGTCTGCAGATACAGCACACACACCGCACGGCCCGGGAAAATGTGGGGGCCTGGCTCGTTCAGAGTAGTGACTTCACCTTGAAGTTCTCTGCCGTTGACCTGGAATGCATAGACGATCTTCCACGGGTGGCGATTGTTGATGGCGATATTCTGGTTTTCCTGAAGGTCAATCACCTGGCCGCGCACAGCTTCTCCATGCTTTAGCACGTTGACCAGCTTGACTGCCTCATCGTGACGCCAGTAGAA
>JAFGBV010000162.1 GCA_016932955.1 Anaerolineales bacterium
CTCTGCCAAGCAGAACTTCCCCAAAGCGCCTAAGGTGCGAGAGATTGGCAACCCTTCCCAGATCAAAGCCGCCGCAGAGGCTTTCTCAGGCGCAGCCAACGCTATTGTGTTCTATGGAAGCGAAGGGCTGGGGCTGGAAGGCTCGCAGATACTTGCGCAGGCTTGTGCAAACTTGCTGGTAGCCACGAACCACACTGGCCGCGCTAACAACGGCCTGGTTGCGGTATGGCCGCGGGCTAACGAGCAGGGCGCCTGGGAATTAGGCCTGCGCCCGTTGAACGACCTGAAATCGAAAGTCAAGGGAAGCAAGGCGCTCTATCTGGTTGGGGTTGACCTGGTTGGAGACAACCCGGCGTATGCAGAATTATTAAAAAATACCGACTTTGTGATCGTGCAAGAGCTATTCCTGACTGAGACCGCCAAACAGGCGAACGTTGTGCTGCCAGCGCTGGCACAGACTGAGCGCGAGGGCAGTTACACGTCTGGCGAACGACGCGTGCAGCGCTTCTACCCCGCAGTGCTGCCCCGCCCGGAAGCGCGGGCAGACTTTGCCATCACCGGCGAAGTTAGTCTGCTACTGGGACAAGCCGCCGAGACCCAATCGACAGCCCGCGTCTTTGCAAGCATTGCAGAGAAAGTGCCCGCTTTCAAGGGTTTGTCTTACCGCCTGCTGGCACAGGTGAACGAGCAGTGGCCGATCATCGGACGCGGCGACGTCTACTACGGCGGCACGGCCTACGACAACACTCAAGGGTTGGGCGTTCAGTTAACTTCGGGCGCAGAGAACGGACAGACACCCAGTTTGGCATGGCCGCAAGCCATGACGCTGGAAATTCCATCAGATGGCCTGCTGGCGGTGCCGGTCACCCGGCTGTATGATCGAGGAATCACCGTGCTGAGCAGTGAGATTCTACGACAGCGTATCCCGCAGGCTTATGTATCCGTAAAGCCTGGGGTAGTCGCCGGACCGGAGGGCACTCTGGTGCAACTGCTGCTGGGCGGGCATGAGGTGAGTGCTGCGCTGCGATTTGATGAAAACTTACCGCAGGGCGTGGTGCTGGTACCACGCAGCCTGGGTCTGCCAATTGACAGCCCGGAGCCGGTGACGTTGAAAGTATTGGTGAAAAGCTAGGCACTGAATACAGCCTGGTTTCCAGGGCTATATTCAGTTCAACTGCATAAAGATAAAAATAAGTCGAACGAGGTCTGCATGGAAGCTGCCTTAATCTGGGAATATGTGATCAAATCGGCCATCATCTTGCTGGGGATGACCCTTGGCTTCGCCTATCTGACGCTCTTCGAACGCCGGGTGCTGGCCCGCCTTCAAGTACGCATTGGCCCCAACCGGACGGGTCCGCAGGGAATCCTCCAGCCAATTGCTGACGCTGTCAAGTTGATTTTCAAAGAAGAGCTGATACCCGCCAAAGCTGACAAGCTGCTGTTCATCCTCGCTCCGGTTATCACGGTTTTCCCCGCGCTGGTGATCACGGCAGTAATACCCTGGGGGCGCCAGGTGATGATTTTCGGACGTGAAGTCAACCTGTATCTGGCGAATGTCAATATCGGAGCGGTTTACATCACAGCCATCGCTTCCATTGCAGTGTATGGAATTGTGTTGGCAGGCTGGTCATCTAACAACAAATACGCCTTGATGGGTGGTCTGCGTTCTTCGGCTCAGATGATCTCTTATGAGTTGACTATGGGACTGTCTTTCGTTGGTCCAATTGTGCTGGCAGGGTCGATGAGCCTGGTTAACATCGTTGAAGCGCAATCCTCCTTCTTGAGCGCACCGGGCGGGCGTCTGGTGATAGAGAATGGTTTTTTGAATTGGTTGCTATGGAACCTGTTCCAACCTTTGGGCTTCATCCTCTTCCTGATTGCCAGCATTGCCGAGGTCAACCGGGCGCCGTTCGACATGCCCGAGGCGGAGCAAGAATTGACCGCTGGGTATCACGTTGAATATTCTGGGATGAAGTTCGCCCTATTCTTCATGGCAGAATATATCAAAATGATTGCTGTGAGTATGATTGCAGCTACGCTCTTTTTGGGAGGTTACCTGGGTCCCTTCGTTGACCAGGTGCCCTGGCTTGGACCGGTGTGGTTGTTCGTCAAGACGGTCTTCATGCTCTTCATACTGGTCTGGTTGAGAGCCACCTTCCCGCGCTTCCGCTACGACCGGCTGATGGCATTTGGCTGGAAAGTGCTGCTGCCATTGGCCTTGCTCAATACGTTCATCGTGGCGGTGATCGTGGTATTGGTAGGAGGATAACGGTATGTTTGTGAAAGAACTTGCGCGAGGACTTTGGACAACGTTAAGCATGATGTTTGAAAAACCGGTTACGGTGCAGTATCCGGAGGAAAAGCGCCCGGTGTACAGCCGTTTCAAAGGCCGTCACCAGTTGCATCGCTATGAAAATGGGCTGGAAAAGTGTATAGGCTGTGCGCTGTGTGCCGCGGCCTGCCCTGCAGATGCTATCTTCGTCGAATCTTCTGAAAACACGGATGAAGTGCGCTTCTCTCCCGGAGAACGATATGCGAGTACCTATGAGATTAACATGCTGCGCTGCATCTTCTGCGGTTACTGCGAAGACGCCTGCCCGACCGAGGCAATCGTGCTGGGTGATAACTATGAGCTGTCCTTCACCGACCGCCGGCAGGCGATTTATGGGAAAGAGTTGCTGCTGGTACCCGTCCCCGATGGGGGCAGCCCGACACCGCAAAAGGTCGAGCCGGGCAAATTCGATCGCTCAATCCCTATAATGGAAGATCCAAAGGATTAAGCAATATGACCACACAATACATCCTGTTCTTCTCCCTTGCCCTGATCGCCGTGGTATCGGCGCTGGGCATGCTGCTAAGCCGGAATGCGATATATGCAGCCTTGTACCTGGTCTTGAATTTTGCCGCGGTGGCGGTGTTCTTCCTCTTGTTGCACGCGCCCTTCATCGCCATTGCCCAGGTCAGCGTGTATGCCGGGGCGATCATGGTGTTGTTCTTGTTCGTAATCATGCTTCTTGGTGCCGAGCAGGTTGGTCCGCAGCAAGCTATCGCCTGGCAGCGCCCGGTAGCGGTGGTCTTGGGTTTAGTCCTGCTGGTTGAGGTAGGCTACATCCTGCTTTCCCAGTTTGGGGTCATCCCGCCCGGGTTGGATGAAATCCAAACCAGTTTTGGCAGCCCCGTGAACGTGGGCGGAGAGCTATTCACGACATATCTGCTGCCCTTTGAGATCACCTCGGTGTTGCTGCTGGTGGCAATCATTGGTGCGATCGTGCTGACCAAGATTGAGCGCAACGCAGACCAGGAAAGGAAATAAACCATGCTGCCAGTCTATTATTATCTAGGTCTCTCAGCCATCTTGTTCATCATCGGAGCGCTAGGTGTACTGGTCCGGCGCAATGCTATCGTGATCTTCATGTCTGTTGAGCTGATGCTCAATGCTGCCAACCTGGTGTTTGTTGCCTACGCTCGTTATTACCAGGCGATGGAGGGGCAGATTTTCGTCTTTTTTGTGATGACGGTGGCTGCGGCGGAGGTGGCGGTGGGTCTGGCTTTGATCGTGGCTATCTTCAAGGCCAAGCACAGCATCAATGTTGACCAGATCAGCATGTTGAAAGGGTAGGAGTCAAACCATGTCCTTGAGTGAAGTTTCGAGTGCGAGCGGATTTTTCTACCTGGTGCCCTTTGTGGTATTCTTTCCGGTGATCGGGCTGCTGGTCAATGCCTTCTTCGGCGGTAAGTTCAGCGAGAAACTGATCGGCTGGGTGGCGTGCCTGGCATCTGGTCTGTCTTTTGTTGTCTCGGTTCTGCTGGCTATCTCGCTGGCAGGGCATCCAGAAGCCGTCACTGTACCGTTCCTGGATTGGATCACGATTGGAGAGTTGGAGCTACCCTGGGCGTTCCGGGTGGACACGTTGTCGGTGACGATGATGCTGGTGGTATCAGGCGTTGGCACGCTGATCCACATTTATGCGGTGGGTTACATGCATGAGGACGTGCGCCATCATGGCGACCCGAGTCGTTATCGCCGCTTCTTTGTGTTTTTCAACCTGTTCATCGCCACCATGATGCTGCTGGTGAGCGCGGACAATTACCTGATGCTGTTCGTTGGCTGGGAAGGCGTGGGCTTGTGCTCTTACCTGCTGATCGGTTTCTGGTACGACAAGGGCAAGGATGGGATTGGCAATGCCATTGCAGGCAAGAAAGCCTTCATCACTAACCGCATAGGCGACTTTGGCTTTTTGATCGCTTCCTTCCTGATGTTCTGGTATTTCAAGTCCTTCTCATTCGACGTGGTATTCGAGAAGGCGCCGGAGGTCGCCGCTGCAGCGCCAGGGGTGATCTTTGCGATGACCATGTTTATGCTGCTGGGAGTCACCGGTAAATCGTCTCAACTCCCCCTGTTTGTGTGGCTGCCGGATGCCATGGCAGGTCCAACGCCCGTTTCAGCGCTGATCCATGCCGCGACGATGGTGACCGCCGGTGTATATCTGGTAGCACGCTCATATGCCCTCTATGTATTGGTGCCGGAGGCGCAGACCTGGGTTGCAATCGTGGGTGGGGTGACGGCCTTGTTTGCGGCGACCATTGCAGTGGGTCAATTTGACATCAAGAAGGTGCTGGCTTATTCGACCATCAGCCAGCTAGGCTTTATGGTGGCGGCGGTCGGGATGGGCGCTTTTGCGGCCGGCATCTTCCACCTGATGACCCATGCCTTCTTTAAGGCACTGCTGTTCCTTTCTTCGGGCTCGGTGATCCAAGGGTTGGAGCGCGGGCATCACGCCGTGGAGCATGACCCCTTGCTGCGCAAAAAGATGAAACATGAGCTCCATTTTGACCCGCAAGACATGCGCAATATGGGTGGGCTGCGTCATCGCATGAAGACTACCTATTGGGTGTATTTGATCGGAGCGCTGGCGCTGGCAGGCATCTTCCCGTGGGCTGGTTTCTGGTCGAAGGATGAGATCCTGGCGGAGGCGTTGCACTTGAACCCGCTGGTCTATTGGCTGCTGACCATTGCAGCCTTCTTCACTGCCTTCTACATGGGACGGCAGATCATTATGGTCTTCTTTGGCGAGCCGAAAAGCGAACCCGCTGCACAGGCCAAGGAAAGCCCCGCAGTGATGACCACCCCGTTGATTGTGCTTGCAGTGCTCTCCACAATAGGCGGCTTCCTGAACCTGCCCTACCTGCACACCTTTGGGCACTGGCTGGAGCACACCATCCGTCCAGAAGAGGTGGAAGCGGTGGCTGAGGCTGGAGAAACAGTTGCTGAGGTAGCCCACGCCACGCCCTGGTATGTCTTGGGCGGGCTTAACCTGATTGTTGCGGGCGTTTCTTTGGGGCTGGCGCTTATTGCGATTGCCATCGCCTGGTACTTTTACACCCGCCGTACGGCCGAACTGCAGAAGCTACCGGCTGCCAAGCGACCTGACGACCCGTTGCGCGGGGTTTTAGGTCCGGTCTTCACCGTACTCGAGAACAAATATTGGGTGGATGAGTTGTACTGGGCTGTGATTCTCAATCCCTATATTGCTATCTCGCGCTTCCTGGCTGAAAAAGTGGATTGGGCTTTCTGGCACGATTTCTTCCACGACAAGATCATCGTAGGCGGCTACAATGGCCTGACCTGGTTGCTCTCTAAGCCGTTTGACCTGGGTTTCATCGACGGGATTGCCAACGGTCTGGGCGAAGGTACGCAGGAACTCGCAGCGACGATGCGCAAGCTGCAGTCGGGTTTTGTGCGCAACTATGCTTTGTCGGTATTCATTGGCGTGGTCGTGATTATTGGCTATTTGGTCCTTCAGTTGAGGTAAATACAACTCTGTAACCGAGGAACAGAAATGAACTTTTTACTGCATCCCCTTACTCTAACGATTTTCTTTCCCCTGCTCGGCATCCTGGTCATCTTGTTCATCAAGAACGAGCAGAAGAACACCATCCGCTGGGTGGCGCTGCTGACGTCGCTGGTGACCTTTGGCATCTCGATTGCCACACTGGTGCAGTTCAACCCCAACAGTGCAGCGATTCAGATGGAGATCAACCTGCCATGGATCACGGTGGCGGGCTTCAACATCAGCTACCACATCGGCGTTGACGGTCTAAGCATCTTGTTGCTTTTACTGACCACATTCCTGACCCCTATCTCCATCCTGTCCACCTGGAGTGCGGTGCAAGACAGGGTGAAGGACTTCATGATCTTCTTCCTGTTGCTGGAAGTGGGCATGTCGGGCGTATTTGTCTCACTCGACCTGTTCCTGTTTTATGTATTCTGGGAATTTACTCTGGTGCCAATGTACTTCCTGATCGGTGTCTGGGGTGGTCCGCGGCGCACGTATGCAGCGATCAAATTCTTCCTGTACACCATGGCTGGCTCGATCTTGATGCTGCTGGCGATCTTATGGCTGGGCATCAACCAAGGCACATTCTCAGTGACTGAGCTGATCAGTAATGACGCAATTCCGGCTGATATCCAGTTCTGGCTGTTCCTGGCATTTGCGGCGGCTTTCGCCATCAAGGTACCGATGTGGCCGTTGCACTCCTGGTTGCCAGATGCGCATGTGGAAGCGCCGACCGCAGGCTCGGTCATCCTGGCGGGTGTTTTGCTGAAGATGGGCACCTATGGTTTCCTGCGCTTCAATTTGCCGATGTTCCCACAGGCGGCGGTGCGCCTGGCACCCTGGATGGCAGGCCTGGCAGTGGTAGGCATCCTGTACGGTGCGGCAGTTTCTTATGCTCAGAAAGACATTAAAAAATTGGTGGCTTATTCCTCGGTGAGCCACCTGGGCTTCGTCATGCTGGGCTTGTTTGCGTTGAATTCACAGGGAATCCAGGGCGGCATCTTGCAGATGATCAATCATGGCTTGAGCACGGGTGCTCTGTTTTTGATCGTTGGAATGATTTACGAGCGCCGCCACACCCGTGACATCGATGCCTTTGGCGGATTGTGGAAAGTGATGCCGATCTATGGAGTGCTGACACTGATCGTGACGCTATCCTCAATGGGCTTACCGGGCTTGAACGGTTTTGTGGGTGAGTTTACCATCCTGTTGGGCGCCTTTGGCTCGGAAGCTATCGGCTCTTACTGGTTCGCGGGGCTCTCGGCAGCCGGTGTGATCCTGGCGGCGGTTTACATGCTCTTCATGTTCCAGAAGATGTTCTTAGGCCCGGTTGACAAAGAAGAAAATAAGGAATTGAAAGACCTGAACTGGCGCGAGATTATCACCCTGATCCCCTTACTGGTCTTTATCTTCTGGATTGGGCTGTATCCAAAACCATTCTTTGCGCTAATGAGCCCCGCAGTAGAAAACCTGGTAAGCATCTTACAAACAGCAGCTGCCGCAGGGCTTCCGTAACTCGAAGCAGGAGTCTCATCCATGGATTGGAGTCTACTGTTCGAAAATTTGAAAGTTATTCTTCCACAAGTCGTGCTGGTCTTATGGGCTTGCGCGCTGCTGCTGGTTGACCTTGTGATCCCTAAAGAGCGTAAAGCATGGACGGCGGCTCTGGCGGCGCTTGGCTTACTGGTGGCATTAAGCATGACCATCACCCAAATGGGTCAAGAGGCTAGTGGAGCATTTGGCGGGATGGTGATCCGCGATGGATTTGCCGTCTTTCTGAATGCTTTATTCCTGTTCAGCGGTCTGGCGGGGATTGCCGTGGCATACGATTACCTGAAGCGCATGGGGATTGAGCGCGGCGAGTATTATACGCTACTGTTGTTCTCCATCACTGGTATGATGCTGATGGCGCAGGCAGGCGACCTGATCATTGTGTTCCTGGCGCTAGAGCTGCTCTCGATTCCACTGTACGTGCTGGCAGGCTTTGCCCGGCCGCGCCCCGACTCGGAAGAAGCGGCCTTGAAATACTTCTTGTTGGGTGCGTTTGCGGGTGGCTTCCTGGTATATGGCGTCGCACTGGTTTATGGCGCTACAGGCACCACTGGGCTGACCGGGATCATTAACCGGCTGGGAGTTGGGGCGGTGGATCTGCCATTGCTCGTGATTGGTGCAGCGCTGATCCTGGTTGGTTTGGGATTCAAGGTGGCGGCTGTACCCTTCCACATGTGGACACCAGATGTTTATCATGGTGC
>JAFGBV010000017.1 GCA_016932955.1 Anaerolineales bacterium
GCCTCAGGTTAGTGTTATACTGGATAGCAGGATGAAGAAACCGCTCATTCTGCTGATCGTGGTGTTGATTTTCGCCCAGGGCGCGCCATTGGCAAGCAGCCGGGCGCTGGGCGCCGCCAGCCCTGCCCAATCTGCCCCCCTGCCCCATCCCGTGCTCGTGGCTGCCTTCTACTATCCCTGGTACGGCAACCCCACCTTCGACGGCGGCTGGATCCACTGGGATAACCGCTACCAGCCGCCACAGGATATCAGCAGCGACTACTACCCCACCCTCGGCCCCTACTCGGTGCGCGACCCGGCGGTGCTCGACCAGCAGATGGAATGGCTGCAAGATGCCGGCGTGGATCTGATCGTGGCTTCGTGGTGGGGGCAAGATAGCTACGAAGATAACGCCATGCCTGTGCTCCTCGCCCACGCCGCCGCATACGGCATCCGCGTCGCTTTCCATATCGAGAATTATATCGGACGCTCGGCAGAGAAGCTGGTGGAGGATATCCAGTACATCTACGAGCAATACGGCGACTCGCCCGCTTTCTTCCGCAGCGTGGAGGGCTCGCGCTACAGCGCTGGCAATAAAGCCAGTGGACTTTTCTTCCTCTGGGCGCCGCAGCAACAGTACGGCGAAGGCCCCCCCGCAGACGCCGCCTATTGGCTCCCCGCCCTCGACCAGATCCACGCCTTGCCAGATGGCGGCATCGTGCTCGCCTGCACCATCGACCCCACCTGGATCGACCTGGGTCACTTCGATGGCGAATATAATTACGTCGACCTCAATTACCAGCCTGATTGGAGCGACTGGGCCAGCGGGTTGCCCGAGGGGGCATGGTTCGTCCCCTCCGTGATCCCCGGCTTTTCAGCCAACCGCATCGGCTACGACCCCTCGGTGAATCGCTCGCGCGACGACGGCAAGACCTACGCACAGCAGTGGCAGGCCGCCTTGGAGGCGGGGGTGAGCCCGCAGATCGTTGCCATCACCTCTTTCAACGAATGGCACGAGGGCACCCAGATCGAGCCCGCCGCGCAGGGAGTGACCGACAGCACTGGCTACACCTACCTCAGCTACAACGCCGGGCCGAACCAGTATCTGGAGGCGACGGCGCAGTGGAGCCAGGCAGCGCACACCTGGCCCGGCTATGCCTGCGCACAGACGATCTCTGTACGGCTGCGCGTCAATAACCTGTCCGATGGTATATACCAGGTTGAGCAGGCGGACGGTCTCACTGAGCCGGTTTCCATCGGCGGCAGGCAGGCGCGCCGTGCCGTAGCCAACCCCTTCGGCGGGGCGCGTTACATCTACTTCCAGGTGATCAACGACTTCCTCTACGCCGAGCAGGCCGCCCTGACAGTGACCGTGGACTATTACGATGTGGCAGGCGGGAGCTTCACCGTGCAGTACGACTCCACCGACCCGGCATGGCCTATCAGCGGGGCATACAAAGATGCCGCCTGGGTCGATTTCGGCGGCAGCAACCAGTGGCTCACCGCCACCTTCACCCTGCCCGATGCCTACTTTGCCAACCGCCAGAACGGCAGGGCAGACCTGCGTATTGCCGGGCCCGATAGCAATTTCTACATCAGCCAGGTGACCATCAGCAAGCCTGCTGCGCCCTGCACGCGCGTATACCTTCCGCTGCTGTTCGAAAAATGGACCACTCAGATCCCCACCCTGTTCTTCCCCGATCTCTTGATGCGGTAGAGCGCCTGATCTGCTAACTGGATCACCGCTTCAAGCCCAGCGGAGTGAGTGGGGATGGCTGCAGCAACGCCTACCGAGACCGTTGCCACACCGGGCGGGTTGCCGGGATGGGAGACGCCCAGGTTGCAAACGGCGAGGCGCATCTCCTCGGCAATGCGCTCTGCGCCCGCCGCATCGGTGAAAGGCAGGATGGCAATGAACTCTTCGCCGCCGTAACGCCCAAAGAAATCCGTGTGTCGGCGCAGCACGCTCTTCATCGCCACAGCCGCATCCTTCAGCAGCTCATCCCCCGCCAAATGACCGCAGGAGTCGTTATAGGCTTTGAAGTTGTCCAGGTCAAACATCAGCACTGCAACCGAGATCTGATCCCGAGTGGCATAAGCCTGGATCGATGCGACAGTCTCGTCGATCTTGCGCCGGTTGGCCACACCGGTGAGCCCATCCAGCGCAGCGATGTTCCTCAAAAACTCGTTGTGCCGCCGGATCACTACCTCGTAGGCAAAGCGCTGCTTGCGGGCGCGGTAAGTGAGATGAGCCACCAGGATTGCGAAGGCGGTCACCGAGGCAATGTTGACCAGGTTGCTTGCCAGCGCGATTCCCAGCCTGCCCCCTGCCAGGCGCAAGATGGCAAAGGCCAGGTAGAGCGCGCTGGGAGCCAGGATGCCCAGGATCTCAACCAGGGGGAGGATGAGAAAGGTGCTCAGCAGCAGGATGGCGATGATGAAGATAAAGGTACTGCCCTGGGTGAGCATCACCTGCGCCGCAACCATCGCCGTGAGCAGCAGCCCCAGGCTGGCGAAGCCGAGGAAGAGCGACTTCTGCAGCCGGTAAGGCCGCCTGCCGGGCTTGCCAATCAGCAGCAGGTAAGCGATGACCCCCAGCAGGATTACTACCCGCAGCCAGGTGATGGCGTCGAACTGACCGATTGCCTGGCGCTCGATGATGATGACGAAGACGTTGAGCAGCGCACTGAGCACGATCAGGGCTGAGAAATGCCTCAAATTCTCGACCAGAACCGTGCGCTTGAATTCGCTCAACTCCTCACCGGTGAGGGAGTCATCATCCTGCGCAGGTAGAGGCGCATCCATGGGTTGATTTTAACCGAGGGGGAGCAATTCCCCCAGGGAGAATTTCATGAATTCCACGACGGGGAAGAGCCTGATCCACAAACCACCCTGCAAGAATAATGGTAGTAAAATCGGGACAATTTTGAGGTAAATTATGGCAAAGAAAATTATTGGCACAGCAACATTGCGCCGGTTTCATGGCTGGTGCAGCGGGATGTGGAACAGGGGTGCAAGAAGCTCAACTTCTCCACATGGGATCAAGGCAAGCAGGAAGTATTTGCCCCTACGTCTTCTCAGCCGTTACAAACCAGTTGTGCGGCACGCCCGGCATCTTCACCGGCAGGATGGGGAAAGGCCA
>JAFGBV010000163.1 GCA_016932955.1 Anaerolineales bacterium
AGGAAGATGAATAGGGCTCCCAGCGTCAGCAAGGCAGCCCCGCCGAAAAGGCCGTACAAAATGTAATACTGTTTACGGCGTGAGCGGCGCTCTACCGCAGGTGTTGCCTTATGAGACGCTGCCTCAGAGGGCGGCGGGCTGGCTGCCTGAGTGGTCATCAATTCCCAGTCTGCCGGCTCGGGTCCCTGCCCACTACCCGGCGCACCAAGCGAACCCTCCTCCAGCCGCGGGCCGATCTCGATTGGCAGCACGGTGATATTGTCCGCTCCGCCCTGCTCCAGCGCATACTTCACCATCCGCTCTGCCGCCTCGCGCGGGGTGCCGCCATTCAGCATGGCAGCGATCTCTTTGCGCGTAGTATAACGCAGCAGCCCATCCGTGCTGAGCAGCAGGCGGTCGCCTGTTTGCAAGTCCATCTCGAACAGGTCCACCTGCGTGTCACGTTCTCCCCCCAGTGAGCGGGTCAGGCTGTTCTTGACTTTGGCATGCAGCGATTCTTCCTCCGTCATGCTGCCGTCGCGGATCATCTCGCCTACCAGCGAGTGATCCCGCGTGATCTGGTGTACCACCCCATCTCTCAGCAAGTAAGCGCGGCTGTCGCCCACGTTGGCGACGATCAGCTTGTCTCCCAGGATCACGGCTGCCACCATCGTGGTGGCCATGCGTCCCTCTCCCTGCTCCTCCGCGTATTGGTAGATATCATTGCCAGCCTTGCGCATTGCCTGGCGCAGACGCTCAGCAGGGGCTGTCTCGAGATGATGGTAGTATTCGTACAGCACTTTTTGAGTTGCATACTGGCTGGCGCGTTCGCCTTGCGCTGCACCGCCCACGCCGTCTGCGACGATATACAGGCAGCCGCTCTGGATACGCTCCTCGTAGGATGGCGGTTCGAACTGGGCGGTCCAGTCTTCGTTGTTGCGCCGTTTCCGGCCCGGATCGGTGATAGGTGCCGAGATGATTTGGAACACTCAAGGCCTCACTTAGAATGCTTCATAGCGCAGGATGGTTTCTCCAATGCGGATCAGGTCGCCATTTTGCAGCGTGTGCTGCTGCAACACAGGCTGATCGTTCACATAAGCGGGGTTTTCCGGCTTTACAGAAGCGATTACATGTTGGTTTCCATAACGGAAGATGACCGCATGTTGGCGCGAGGCGCTCAAACCCTTGATGGGGATATCATTCTCATCGCGTTTGCGCCCCAGGCGGATCTGCTCGCCAGCCAGCGACCAGACCTGGTTGGGTGTCAGCCCGTCCAGCTCTCGCAGTGAGGCGCTGGACAACCCGCTTGCCGCAGCCATAGGTCCAGCAGACGGCAACTCCGTGGGCATGCTGTCTGCTGTGCGCATTCTGCGCCGGCTGCGCAGCCCAACAGGGATCAGGATGGCTGCCACAGCCAGCACAGCCAGGATTGCCAGCCATGCCACACCCGAGCTCTGCTGCATAGCAACGGTGAAGGAGACCGCCGCGTCGGCAGTGTAGCCATTGATGTCCACTGCCGTGACCGAAAACCGGTGCGTGCCCGCTCCTGCGCCGGTGGGATCCCACTCGAATTCATACGGTGCACTGGTGACGGTCTTATAGGGCTTATCGTCGACGCTGAACTCCACCCGATCGACCTGGCCCAGTGCAAAGACTGCCGCTGAAACCATGATCTTACCGCTGACTGTATCACCATCTAAAGGATTTGTTAACTGCACGGCGATAGGAGGCTGGACAACCAGGGTGATGGAGGTCTGCCCGCTGTTGCCAGAGGCATCGGTGGCGCTGACCGCGATGGTGTGCTCTCCCGCGCTGACGGACGTAGTATCCCACAGGTATTCGAACGGTGCCACCGATTTGCTCGTCAATGGCTGCCCGTCCAGCGTGATGTCGATCTTCGCCAGGTCAGAGGGCGCTTCTACCTTGGGCGCAATGTTAACCTGACCGCCGACGGTTTGTCCTTCCTGCAAGTCGGGCAGGCTGACTGTGACGCTGCCCGGGCGGGCGGTAAATGAGATGGCTTGTTCAGCATGGCTGCCCAGGTAATCCACTTTGACCACCAGGCTGTGCTCTTTTCCGTCAGCTTGTACTGCCGAGCGGAAGCTGAGCTTGTATTGGGCGCGCAACTGGTTGATTCCTTCACCAACCGGTACAAATGCTGCCTCCAACGCCTGTTGGTCGGGCGGGTCGATTCCCAGGAACTGCGCCTGCCCGTGGGTCAGCTCAGCCAGCGACTGCATATCAGCTTCCTTGGCGCCCGCCCAGGTGATCGGGTAAAAGATCACCTTCTGGCGCACGGCTTCATCGATTGCCTGCTCGAAGGTGTATTGGCTCAATTGTGAATCAGGCCCATCGGTGATCAGCACTACCGCCCGCCGTCCGCTCAAGTTGCGCAGCATGCCCACCGCCGTCACGATGGCATCATTGACATTGGCATATTGCTCCGGCTTCAGGCTGCTGACTGCTGCTTTGATGGCGTCTTTATCGCTGGTCAATTCTTGCACCACTGCTGAGGGGTTGGAAATTTTCACCAGCCCAATTGAATCTTGAGGCGAGAGGCTGTCGATGAAGGTGTTCACCGTCTGGATGACCCGCTCAAGGTGGGTGGGGGTGCCGCCAAAGCCCATGTTGGTGCGTACGTCTACCACCAGCACCAGGCTGACTGGATTTTGGTTCAGTGTGCCCAGTTCGAAGGTTGTGACAGGCAGCCCGTCCTCGGTGAGCGCAAAGTTTTCCACCGCCAGCCCGCTCACCGGATAATCCTGACCGTCTGTGATAGAGACATATGTCTCGACCGCCGGAAAATTTGGGTCGCTGACCGAGTCGATCGTCAGGTTCAAGGTTGGCTGCGCCAGGGTAGGGGTGCTGCCCAGCAGTAAGCTGGCTAGCAAGAGGATAGAAGTCAGAAAAGATAACTTACGATGGTTCATAAAAACCTCCCAAGCTCCGAATCGTTATACTTGGTCTCTCATGTTTTCGCGCAACCAGCTTTCGATCTGGCTGCGCTTGAAGCGCCACCTGCGGCCCACTTTCACTACTGGCAATTCACCCCGGCGGGCCATACCGCGCACGGTTCCGGGCTGCAAGCGCAGATAGCGGGCCACTTCTTCAACCGTCAGCAGTGGCTCGGTGTTAACGCCAAACCTTGCAATGGCAGCCTTACTGGCGCTGTCTGCCGAAGATTTGTTTGAATTACTGTTCATGTGATCTCCCACGTAACTCGAACTGGTTGAGAAATCCACCTTTTATCATAAAATATAGCTGCTTACAGAAAATAAAAGGGCACAGCTCTGAGAGAAACTGTGCCCCAAACTCGTTGATTGCCGGGAATATGCCACCCCCTGCCTCTTACTGCAATGTGCATATATGTTCTCGAATGTTTATTGCTGTTGCTTAATGTTGATTGAAGAGCTCGGGCTTATTTTACCTCATTTTCTTTGATTAAGCGATTATGAAAGTGCAAGGTTTTACTCGAAGATTGGATATAACAAGGCAAACAAAAGGCTGGCTACGGTGCAGGTCGCTAGCATCACTGGCAGACCGCGCTTGTTCCACAGCTTTGAGGTGATCGGGGTACGCGTGCGCTCCGAAAGCGATGCCACCACGATATTCGCCGTCGAGCCAATGATCGTACCGTTGCCGCCAAAACCCGCGCCGAATACCAGTGCCCACCATAAAGGCTGTATGTTCATCCCACTTGCACCCAATCCCTCCAGCACCGGGATCAGGGCGATCGTGATGGGTACATTATCTACAAAAGCCGACAATCCTGCCACCACCCAGATGATGATGATTCCCAGCAGAACCGGCGGGATCTGCTCCATACTTTGTAATCCATTGACCATCAGGTCCAACACTCCTGCGGCTTCCAACCCGCCCACCATAACGAAGAGCGCCCCGAAAAACACTAATACACTCCAGTCGATGCGCTGCAGTGTCTCCTGGATGTTGGGTCGTGTCCAGACCAGCGCAACCGCGGCTGCACCCATGGCTACAAAGGCCGGGCTGATTCCTAGCCATTCCTCCAGGAAAAAAGTGAAAATCGCCAGCCCAAGTACAATCAATACCCGGCGCGCCGTTTTCCAATCATCCAGTGTCTGGCGTGGATTGAGCTTCATTACCGCCTCAACGTGGGGTGGCTTGACTGACAATTCACGGCGGAAGAGGAAACGCAATAGCACTAAAGCGACCAGCCATGCAACCACCACCACCGGTAAGGAGTGGGTCAAGAAGTCCGTAAAAGTGAGCCCGGCAGCCGACCCGATCAATACATTGGGCGGGTCGCCCACCAGCGTTGCCACGCCACCCGTATCCGAGAGCAACGCTTCAGCCATCAGATAGGGAACAGGACTAATGCCCAAGATTTCGCAGATCAGGATCGTGACCGGAGCAATTAATACCACTGTGGTGACATTGTCAAGGAACATCGAAAATATCGTTGTAACTGTGCCCATTAAGATCAGCAGCCGCAGCGGTTTACCACGCGAGAATCGCCCAGCCCACACCGCTAGGAATTGGAAAAAGCCTGTCGGCTCCAGCAAAGCTACCAGGATCATCATGCCCATCAATAAGCCGATCGTGTTGAAGTCAATCGCCGCGATAGCCTGTTCTTCGCTGAAAAATCCCAGCCCAATGCCCAGGCCGACCATCAATGCCGCCCCTGCCATGCTGGTGATGGTGCGATTTAGTTTCTCAGATAATATCAGCCCCAAACAGGCCAAAAAGATAAATGATGCAGTGATGCCGGCGATCATGTGTGTTCATTTCCGATGGTTTGCCAGGTTGACAGAATTGCTGTTCCGATGTCGACGCGGGAAGCGATGCCTACCAGCATCCCCTCCTCCGAGACGACCGGCAGATCATGCAGGCGGTGTTTTAGCATCAGGGCATATGCCATCAACAGTCCGCTGTTTTCCAATACCGATGTTGCAGGTTGCATGAGAATGGTCACCGGACGGTTTAGCTGTTCTGCAGTAGGGCGGGTGGTCTCGACCGCGCCAAAGTCATGAACAAAGTCCAGCTCAGGTAGTAGCTCGAAGAAATCTGGCATCTCCAGGGTCAAAAGATTGCGCAAGCCCACCACCCCGACCAGTTTACCTGCCTCGTTGATCACGGGTAGCAAGCCAATGTGATGCTCAACGACTTGAGCAGCAGCTTCACGGATGGTTGCTCTGCTTGAAACAGAGAAGACGTTCCGTTTCATACACTCATGAACACGCATATGCCCTCCAACTCTATTTAGATTTTCGGCCGAACAAGCCCCGGTCACTCAGGCGTGGTGCTTGCGGAAAAATGCCTTCCTGGGTGGAGCGCAGATCCTCGATGGACAGGAAGGCGTGCGGATGGGTTTGGTGAATGACAGCCAGCACTTCTGCCAGGTTGCGGCGCTTAACGATAGTATATACCAAATTTACTGTCCCGCTTGCCCCCTGACCTTCTACAGTCGTTACGCCATAACCAACACCGCGCAAGTTGGCGACCAGTTCGGTCGCGTGATTCTGGACAAAGGCGCGCACGATCAGCGTGCCCAACGCTAGGCGGTCTTCGATGTACATGCCCACGAAATTTCCGGCCGCAAATCCGGTAGCATAGGCCAGGTAAGCGGCGATATTGTTGGCGCTATGTACGATTTGTGAGACCATCGCAATCCAGATGAAGACCTCAATGAAGCCAAGCACTGGAGCCAGGTGTTTCTTGCCCCGGGATATATAGATAATCCGCATTGTTCCCAGCGTCACATCCAATACCCGTGCCCCAAACACGAGTATTGGCAAAATCACCCACGAATAGAGTTCTGTTGACATTTATTGCCTCTTGTGGTCAAGCATCTGTGGGAGCCCCTTTAGTGCGTCCCATCCAGGATAGGTCTTCCATTACTCCAAAATGCTCGCAAAAGATCTGAAAATACAGCATTTCCTCTTTACTGTTTAGTGTCCAATCATTATCCAGCTGCCGGTTGTTGCAAAAATCCCTGTCACTTACGTGCTCATCCGCATAGATTGCAATGAGGTCACTTACCCCGGCCCCTTCCCAGAATTTGGCTTTGGGTCTATAAATGATGGAGTCAGGCAGCAATCCTTCCAATGCTTTGCGCAGTACCCATTTTTCAATACCCTTGTGTAATTTATATTCGATGGGAATTTGTAAAGCGTAAGCAACAACATTTGGATCCAGGAATCCCAGTCTCGCTTCGGTACCATGCGCAGTTGCACAGCGGTCAACCCGTTGTAGCGCAGTATTATGCAGACGGCCAGTAATATCCACTAATTCATCGTCTAACGTGTCAGGATTTAACGATTTCAGGTACGAATAACCGGCAAACAACTCGTCGCTGCCTTCCCCTGAAAGTACAATTTGAGCATAGTCTGAAGCCTTTTTTGCTACCATGTAGTTCATCATACTTGAGCGGACGAGTAGTGCATCAAACGATTCGAGATGATAAATCACTTCCGGAAGGATCGTTAACAGATCCTCAAAGGTTGCCACAACTTCATGATGATTTGTTTGCAGTTTGGATGCGACCAGGCGAGAATATTCTAGATCCGGGCTTTTCGAGAGCCCTGCGGTGAAAGTATGAAGTTGCATGGCATAAGGACGAGCCAGTGCAACTATTGCACTTGAGTCAAGCCCACCAGAAAGCCAGGCCGCTACCTCTCCATCGCCAGTCTGGCTCGCAACGGCTTGTTCGAGCTTTTTGTGCAGTTCACCAGCCACGACTTCTGGTGGTTCATCGATCGGCGACTGTTTTTTCAATTTATAGTAGATCTCCTGCTGATATTCTCTGAGTAGATGCCCGGGGAGTAATTCATTTATGTCACTTGTGGCTACCAATAATCCCTTTACTTCTGATGCAAAGCATAATATCCCGTTGTCAGTCCGTCCGTAATATAGCGGGGCAATGCCCATATGATCTCTTTTAAGTTCGATACCTCCTTTGTAAATCTTTACTTGTGTGGCAGGACTTATACCACGGTCATCAGCAGCAATTTTTTGCTCCTGCAGCAATTTCCCAGTAGAGACTTGTGATTTTGGATATGTCACCCCGATGGTGACGTTCGCCTGGTCCACGATATAACGTCCGGCAGAGCCGCGGTGAGCCATCTTTTCCAGCATTTTCTTGACTAATTCCGATTTTCCTGATTTAACAATACCTGCAATAGCAGTCATTTCTTAGCCTCCAAGATATGTTTATTTTAGTGATTTAGCAACATGTCAGACGTCTAATCAATCTGAATTTAATTTGCTATCTTTTGATTTCTTGTTTACTATCATGTGAACTGAATACCGGGTGCCGTTGAGCCGCCAGGTTGATGAATAGGCTGCCCAACTGCCCATAAGACAGCCCGACCAACGCCGCGGCCTTCACCAGGCTGTTGTCTGAGCTGATGTCAGCGTTATGATTGACATCTAACATGTAAAACACTCCGTCTTGCAGACGGACATCCATGCGGGCGTAATCCCGGCATGCCGTAGCTTGATATGCCGATAGAACGGTTGCCTCCAACTGGTTCAATTCATCATCTGTGAGATCTACTGGCAGCCTTGGCAGTGTCAGCTGGTAAGCCAGGGAAGTCTTATCGAAGTTTGATTCGTAAGTACACAGCCTGTCGTGAATATCCTCGAACCTTGAATAATCAATTTCCGCTGGGGGCAACGCAGTCAACATGCCATTTCCAACCACTCCAACATGAAATTCACGCCCATCGATAAAATCTTCGACGATGGCTGGCTGTTGCAGTTCATTAAGTACATAACTTATCCGTTGGTTAAGTTCTTCATCCGATTGGACAACTGACTGGCGGGATATTCCGAACCCGCAGTGTTCAAAGGCAGGTTTCACGATTGCCGGAAAATGTTCCCAATGAACCGTGTGCGCCGCAGTATATACCTGCCAGGTTGGTGTGGGGATTCCCTGTGCTTGCAACAGCCTCTTAACTTGGCATTTATCCTGGCTTAGGATCAGAGCCTGCGTATCAGCACCGGTGTAAGTGTAACCCATCTGGTCCAAGATTTCAGCGACCCGGTATTCACTATGATGAACACCAGGTAGTTCTTCGCACCAATTAAAAACCACATAGTCCTCTGGGCGAAAACCCTGGATGGCGGTTTCTAGATCTTCGCTTTGAATACAGACATCCTGCAGGGGATGCCCAACTTCAATTAGCGCATCGATCAACAAACGCGTCTCACTCTGGTAATCCTGGATCTCTTCAGGCGGCCAGGCGGGGTCGATATTATAAATTAACAGCACTGGCAGATCGGTGTGGCAGGGATATTTCTCCACCGGATTTATTCCTTGATTCCTTCGTTCACGTATCTGGTTAACTCGCTCACGCTCAGGTCGCCGATGCCCAGCTTATCCACTGTGCGGCCGCGCTTCCAGTAATCGGTGCGATTGACGATGCATGCCAGGCGGATGATCGATTCCATGCCGCGCACCGAGACGCCAAAGCGCGACCCGAGCGAAGCAATGGGCACCATGCTCATCGGCACGTCCTCGAAGATGTAACGATGGTTAAGTGTGCTGGGTGCTTTGATGCCGTAATATCCGGGCTGGTTGTGAATCGCCTCGTGCAAATCTTCGCCCTGCGTGTTGTAGGCCATTTCCAACCATTCCAGCGCAGTACGCCCGCGCAAGCCCAGTGACGAAGCGACCGTGACACGCTCGCGATCCAAGACCTCCAGAACGCGAGCAACGGATGGTGAAACACCGTCGATATAGAACTGGTAATCACCATGGGTAGCCTCAATCCAGCCGGCGTTGAGCAGTGTCAGTGCAGGGTGAAAGATTGCTCCCATGTTGTTCAACCCGGTCTTGAGCACATTTCCGCCATCGATGAATTGTGGATAGGCTGGCTGGATAGCATCCAACACTTGAGCAGTGCGCGTCGCGGGCAGCGCTGCCAGGGGCACAGCTTCCTTGATCCGGAAGATATGCGCCTGGGCGGGACCATCGGATCGCGAAGCGTAAATGAAAGTCTCAGCTTCAGCGACTGTCACATCCGCCGCGCAATCCTGGTCACGCAATGTTTTAGCGAATTCGATTGCCCCGCAGGTGCGTCCTGGGTGCAAGATGATGATTTGACCGGTTCTTAGATGCGGAGTAACCGATTTCGCAATATCCGCATGAGCAGACGAGGGAACGACCACCATGATCACCTGGGCGTGTTCCAATGCCTCTGCCAAGTTCGATGTGGCCAGCGCCAGCCGGCCAAAGCCATGTGGGCCGCCCTCCGCACTCTCCAGGTCAATCCCGCCTCGCGCTTTTAAAGCAGCGATGTGCTCAAAAGTCCGGTTGTACAACGTGACCTTGAAGCCCATCAGTGCCAGGTGGGCTGCCATGGCTTTGCCCCCATGCCCTGCGCCGATAACGGTGTAATATTCATACGTATCCATAAGTTTTCCCTTTCTCAGAATTGATCTTGGCAGAACGTGAAGAGATGTCTATCTAACACGAGAAGCGCTTCGCATACTGGTTTGCAGCCAGGCTTTTAGTGTGGCGCGATACAGTGCCCGCTCAAAGTAATCACCATGTATTGACAGGTTATCATATCCTTTTTTCAACAAAACCTTCATCAATGGCTCGAGCTGCTGGGCATAGTGGCGCATACAAGCTTCCGGGTGGATACCGGGCCACGAGTAACATGACACCACGGTTCGCCTGTTCTCTGATGACACATCGGACGGAACAGTAAGATCCCATTTAGGATCATTCGCAGTGAAGATATACTGGTCGAGATTTCCCTGAGGGATGCCCTCAATGCCGCGCACAATTGGCGGATCAGCATCTGGTGTATAAGGATCGACTGCCAAATCTACAACTACTGTATCCTCTGCCAGCCAGGCCAGCCAGTCGTTAGGTACGACCGGTTTTGTAGGGTTACGGCGTTGGGTGGCATCAACCAAAACATTGCATTGTCGAAATAGTTTTTCCATCCGAGCCGGATTAGATGTAACATTGCGCCCTACTGAGAGAGCGAGCACCCCAGGCCCACCGTTTTTTATATGGTCATTGTTGCGCTCGATATTACCCAGTTTGGTAGCCGCGTCTACGGCATACTTGCCAACCATTCCTGTTCCCAAGATCAATACCTGGATAGGCTCTTGATTGGGCTGCACCAGACCAGGCCACAGCCTTTCGAGAACATCAAAGGCGACCTCCAGCCCATTCCATGCCACAGCTTTCATGTTTTCTACGAGTCGGATATTCTGTTCGTTGGCGATGCTATCAAGCGAGATGGCTTTAATGCCTGAATCTTTAAGAATTTGCACCCTTACCGGACGGGTTGGATAGTGAAGCATAGAAATCAAGCAGGTGCCATTCTTCATAAGTGAAAACTCTTCGCGCAATGGTGAACGAAGCACCATGACAATATCCTGTTGGTAAACCTGCTCTTGATTGCACATAAATACGGATTGGTTGCTTTGACGGTAATCATCAAAACTGAATCCGGAACGTGACCCATAGCCTTCTTCCAAGTATACACTTACACCCAGGCTGGTTAAGAACTGGACAAATTCTGGCAAGAATACACGCCTCTCGCCAGCTTCTATTTTCATTCGTGGAAAACCGATGCTTTTTGGAATATGCATTCGAAACTCCTAATCTAATACTCGGGATTATTCCAATGTGAGAGCATTGCTCTGGTGATAGCGCGTTCAAAATAACGCCCATTTGGACGAATGTGGTGAATACCGCCACGCTCTAGGATGCTGCGCAAGATAGGCGTTATTTGTTTACCATATACTTCCATGCATGCGTTTGGATAGATACCTGGCCATGAATAACACGAAACTGCGTGGCGGCGATGTGTGGTATCAAAACAAGTTGGAATCTCATTATAAATTGGGTCGTCAGGGGTGAACTGGTATTGATCCAGATTGCCCTGAGGAATCCCTTCAATCCCCTTAACGTATGGTGGATTGACTGAGCAGTCGTACGGATCTACGGACAGATCAAGCAGAACAGCATGTTCGGGTAACCATGCTACCCATATATTGGGGATTACCGGACGAGTTGGATCGCGGCGCTGTGTAGCATCCACCAATATGTCTGAGTTTTCAAGAATAGGTCGCATGATAGCTTCATGGCAGGTGGCATCGTACTCCAGGGTAGTAACCAGTACACCTGGAACCTTTGCCTCAGCTAATCTACGATGCTTTGCCAGGTTTCCATAGCGTGATGCTGCTTGCACCACCTGGATACCTACCGCTCCGGCGCCTAATACGGTGACTTTAATCGGTGGACGATTAGGCGACTCAAGAGCCATAGATGGGTAGCTTCGCGAAAGCATGTTGAAGGCTGCCTCAGCCCCATTCCAGGCAACCGAACGAAGATTTTCTACCAGCCTGCGCCCGGTGTCATCGGCCACTGAGTCGAGCGAGACGGCTTCTAATTTTAGAGATCGCAGCAACTCCACACGCTTTGGCCGGGTGGGGAAATGCAGCATACTGATGATACAGGCACCGCTTTTCATCAGTCGGATATGCTCTTCGAGTGGGCAACGGAGCACCAGTATATAGTCTTGATGAAAAACCTCCTCCAGGGGAGCAAAAATGGCGTGATTAGCCTCTCGCAAATAGTCCTGCTGGGAATAACCCATGCCGCTGCCATAGCCTTCTTCAAGGACTATCATTGCGCCGTACCTCTGCAATCGGCCAACAAAATCAGGCAGGAAATCACGCCGTTCACCTTTTTCATAATGCATACGTGGTAATCCCAGCTTTAGGGGGTGATAAATGTCACGGAGAGTCATGGCATTTTCCGTTCTGTTATAAGCATCGCTTTATAGACTCCTTGTCAGTCGTTCAGTTTCTGCTAATGATTTACCATTTGGACTGACCGGATTGCATGCGCCGTCAATGATCCGAGTCATAACTTGCCCGCGCCCATAAGGGTTGTTGCGTAATTGCGGTGCGTCCAGGATGCCGCTGGTGACTGCCCGTGCCAGTGTTTCCGCGTCGGTCAGTGGGTCCGCCGCACCCGGCGCGGACAACTTCCTGATCGCCTCCAGCGTGGTCTGCGCTTCACGCACCAGTGCTGCGCGGCGTTGTTGTATTTTCGGATCTGCGCTCATGTCGGGTTGCCCTGCCATCGCATTCTGGATGGCACGCCGAGCCAGCTTGCTGGCCTCGATCACGTCCTCGGCTGTGGCAGCATGGTCCGCCTCGGTATGTCCGACGATGTGGATGATATGAGGCTTGAGCGCCATCTGCAGGTACACACTTGCTGCCAGGTGAGCGCGTGCCGCAGCCGGCTCCAGCGGGTAGCTGAGCAGCCCGGTGCGTGTCTGCCTCCAGATGCGGAAATTATCATCATCTGCCAGGGGTGCGATCAGATCAATGATTGCCAGCATCTTAGCCAGGTCCATGGCGTCTGATAGCCCGGGCGGGCTGTTGAACATCATTTGGGCGATGTAGTCTCGCACACCAAATGCCCGCGCATTATAGGCAGCCAGATAAGCTGACACCACGAATATAACGTCTGGCGCATCGCGCATGCCCCAGTGGTGTGGCTCATTCAATTCGACCGGTATCTGATGCGCTCCATACCATGCCATCACGCGCTGGTGCTCGCGGATCGACCCCTCCAGGTCCCACGGCCCGCGCCCATCCATCTGGTTGAACCAGAACAGCGGGATGGCGCACCAGGCAATGTTTATCGTGTCCACATACATCTCTGCCAGCTCGATGAAATCGTCCGTGCCCGAGTAGGTGCGCAGCAAGGGGTAGTTGCCCGTGCGGCTGGCCAGGTGCAGGGTGCGGTAATCGTCCGGCGTGCGCACCGGCACGCCGCCTGCGCCAGTACGGCGTGGATTCTGGCGCTCTGGGTGAAAGAAATTCGCTTGCGCGTCCTGGTCGATGCCCAGCGAGATCACATCCAACGCCTGCGCCTCGGCGATTTGCCGGATACCATCCGTTGTCTGCTGCATGGTCGGTAAGCCAAAATGATGGCGCAGGATGGGGTAGGGCGCTTTCCACTGGATACGCTCCACCGTCGTTTGCGGAAAATCTTCTTCTTGTGGGTTAGCCTGGTTCTGTCCCTTGAGATATGCAAGCACTGCCTCGGGCGGCTGCGAGCCGTCGAAGACCCGCTCGAAGAAACCAAAAGCCTCGGCGCGTTCTGCTACGGGCGGCGTGCCGCCAAATGCAAAACGCACACCGGCGTCGTGCAGCTCAGAGGCTGCCTCAGCAAACTCGCCCAGCAGCCGTTCCCCCGTTTCAGGCGTCAGCCGGTAAGAGATGCCCACCAGGTCGGCTTTCTCCTCCCGGGCGGCTTCCAACACCTTGTCGATCGGCACTGCCGGGCCGAGAAATACCGTCCGCCAGCCGGCTGATTCCGCCAGGCGCAGAAAGCTGCTGATTCCAGCCACATGTACACATTCGCCCAAAGCTGCGGCGATCACAGTTTTCATTTCGGTTACTCCTTTCTATAAACACTATTGATAAGGTTTCCATTAAGGACGGATTATTAATAGGTCAGCCCGTACCCAGCCAATCCGGTTCAGGGTATCTTTCACCTGGATCCATTCAACGCCGTTGAGCGTCTGGCGCTCGTAAAGCAACCACACCGGGGCGCCTTCTGGCAGCGCGCCAGGGATGATCTCTCCGCCGGGCTCTTCACGCAGGAATACGCCCAACCCTCCTGTATTGGCGATGTAAGCCAGCACCGGTGTAGGGGTAAATGTTGGCGTGGGTGTGGGGGTGTCAGTTGGTGTGGCTGTCAGGGTCGCCGTTGCTGTCGCGCTGGGTATCAAGGTGCGGGTAGGCGTTGGCGAAGGGGTGGTCGTTGGTGATGGTGTGATCGTAGGTGTTTCAGTAGGTCCCGGTAATGGTGTGGGTGTGAATGTGGGAGGAATAAGAGGATCCAGACGGGTCATCGGTACAACGATCAGCTTCAAGGCCACTGGCTGCTGTAGCTGGGTGGCTATTTCGGTTTGCAAGTCAATCAATTGCTGATGGTTTGGCTGGCGCGCCGCCCGGGCTGTAACGATCAAGTTTAGAATATTGCCTTCTTTGCGTATCTCAACATCTACAAGTTGTGCATCTGTGTAATGGGTGATGTTTTCGCTGACTGATTGGTGAATTTTGCGGTTCAGGGAGGATTCAGATACAAATCGCAGTGCCAAGATGACCAAAGGAATGGTTATGACGAGTACCAACATCGCAGAGATCACCAAGCTGCGAGGCAATCTGTGCCATCTCTGCTCAGGATTAACAGGACGAAAGCCCAAGAGGACAAAAATCACGACCCCGGCAAAAGAAATGGCAGCAAAGTTGGTCAGGAAGAGCAACAGTGCCCCCAGGGCTATCTGAGGTTGTCTGACGGCAAGGCCAATTCCT
>JAFGBV010000164.1 GCA_016932955.1 Anaerolineales bacterium
CCTTCGAGGAAAACACGATAGGAATATTCAGAATTCAACAAGCGCTGGTTGACGATTTCATCCGCACTGCCGTAGCCAAAGATGCTCTGGTACATGCGTATCAGCTCCTGGTCTAACAATCGTCCCGAGCGAATCGCCCCGACCAGCTCGGCATCCTGTCCGTAGAAGATGGCATGCAGACGGCTGTAGCCATCGTTGTGATAAAAATCGTAGACGATATCGGCCATTGAGAGACCCCAGACTGGCCGGTAGAACGTGCGCGGCACGAGGTTGATCTTGAAAGCCAGCGGGCGGCGGTCCAACAAAGACGCGTCGGCGACGGTCAACCCGGTGAGTGGGTTGACCACTGCCGGGTAATTGTTCGGGCCGTACATGACCGGGGTAGTGCTGATGGCGGGAGTGGGCTCAAGGGTCGGCGTAGTTGTCACTTCTAGTGTGGCAGTTGCCGGCAGCGGACTGGGCGTGAGCGTAGTGGATGCCTGCTGGTTTGACTGCGTGGCGGTTGGGGTGTCCGTCTGAGTGGTTTCCTGGCCACAGGCTACCAAAAGCAGCAATGCTGCCAGTACCACGAGAAATCTTCGATACATGCGTGCCTCCTGAAAAAACATCAAGTTGTAATGATACCGCGATTTTTAATCTTGGTATGAAGAATTGCGAATAGTAAGGTTAATTTAAGCTGAATACCGATTGCCAATGTTTTATCCTTGCTTGCTTTTTTAGTTAAATCCCCTATAATCTAGGGTATGGTGAAAGCCAACGAGCAGCCCTTTGGCAAGCGCATACCGTGGAGTGGGGTGGTCATCATCCTGGTCGGAATTTTGCTGCTGGTCTGGCTGTACCTGACCCCTCCTGGTTTGTTCGGAAAGGCAGATGCGATCGGATATTCGGTCTGTCACCAGATCGACCTGCGCTCTTTTCATATTGGGGAGCGGCAATTTCCCTTGTGCGCCCGCTGCACGGGGCAGTTCCTGGGTGCGCTGCTGGCGCTCGGGTACCAGGCTGTGGTAGGTAGGCGTCGCATGGGCAGGCCTGCATGGGTGGTGATCGCCGTTCTGGCAGTGCTGTTCGTAGCTTATGCGGTGGACGGCTTGAACTCTTACCTGCACCTCGAACCGCTGATGCGGTCGTTTCCCAACCTGCCGCGCCCATATGAGCCGAACAACACCCTGCGGCTGCTGACAGGCACCGGTATCGGCCTGGTGATCGGAGCGGCATTGTACCCGTCTTTCAACAGTACTGTCTGGCGCAAGCCCGACCCGCGCCCGGCTTTGGGCAACCTGGCGTCGCTGGGCGGGCTGATCCTGCTGGCGTTGGGACTGGATGTCCTGCTGCTGTTGGAGATTCCCTGGATAATGTATCCAATGGCAATATTGAGTGCCCTGGCAACCTTGACCACCTTGGGGTTGGTATATACAATCGTAGTATTGATGTTGACGCGCCAGGAGAACCGTATGGAGCAGCTGATGCAGTTGGCTCTGCCGTTCACCGGTGGGCTGGGAATTGCTCTGTTGCAGATCGCGGTAATCGACCTGTTTCGTTATCTGCTGACAGGCACCTGGGATGGGTTTCACCTGGGGTAACCGCCCCTGGGATGGATTCTTGGAGCGGTAAATGGTGAGATAGGAGGATTTGTTCATGGACGTTTTCACTGCATTTGGGCTGGCAGCCAGTGCTGGCCTGAACGCATACATACCGTTGCTGGTCGTTTCTTTGCTCGCAAAGTTTACGGACCTGATCAAGCTGGGCCAACCGTGGGATACGCTGGAAAGCTGGTGGGTGATCGGGATTCTGGTCGTTCTATCGGTAGTCGAATTTTTCGCCGATAAGGTGCCAGCGGTCAACCATATCAATGACATCATCCAGACTTTTGTGCGCCCGACGGCAGGGGCAATCGTGTTCGCGGCAAGTGCCGATGTAGTCACGGATGTTAGCCCGGTGTTCGCGGCGGTCATGGGTATTCTGGTAGCAGGCAGTGTGCACGCAGTCAAGTCTGCGGCGGTGCGCCCGGCAGTTACTGCTACCACCGGGGGCGCGGGGAACGTGCCGGTCAGCATCCTAGAGGATGTCAGCTCAACCATTTTCTCGATCATAGCGATTGTCGTCCCGGCATTGGTAGTGGCAGTCATCATTGTCATTGCAGCGTTTGTTGTTTGGTGGATCTGGCGGCGGATCAATAAAGAGCGCACCGCCAGAGTCTAAGCCTTTTCAGAATTGGAGAATTGTTATGAGCCAGAATTATTATCCGTCTTCTCAGCCTCTGCCTAACAGTACCAATGCAGTTATCAGCCTGGTAACCGGCATATTAGGGCTGACGTTCTTCCCGTTGGTAGGCAGCATCATCGCTCTGATCACCGGTTATATGGCGAAGAAAGAGATCGACGCCAGCCCTAGCATGATCGGTGGTACAGGTATGGCAACCGCCGGGATCATCCTGGGATGGGCCGGGGTGGGTTTGGCCGTCCTGGGTGGATGCATATTTGGTCTGATTATGCTGATCCCAATCTGCCTGGTACCCCTAGGGTTAACAACAATGGATTACAATACCATTATTCTGCCTTTGCTTGAGTTCTTCCTGTAAAAATCTCATCATATTCCAAGGAGCCTGACATGACAGACGATTTCGGAACGCCCATCACCCCAGTTGCAGAACCGAAGAAAAAGAATACCACCTTGATCATCGTGATTGTTGTTCTCTTGATCATCCTGTGCTGCTGCTGCGCAGCCGGTATCCTGGCATGGAACTTTGGCGATCAAATTTGGTATGAACTCCAGTCCTTGATGGGTTTTTAGACTCTACAACAGCCAGACCAGCAGGTGCAACAAATTAATCCACCGGGAGGGCAGCATGTTTACCCGCTGCCCCCCCGTCTTCCTATTTTGACTTGACTGTTAATCAATCACTAGTTCGTATCATCTGCTCCGGGGACAGCGGTGGAACTCATGTCTTGAGGGACAAAGAGATAGGTTGTGCCGTCTCCATTAGTGTGTGCTTCGAAGACTCCCTGGGAGGTCTCGAAAACCAATAGATAGCCGGGGGTGATGACTTCCAGGCACATCATGCCTTTGCGTTCCACGCCCAGGCAGGAATCACGCCACTGAACCTTCTCTGAACTGATCAAACGAATATCCTGGGCTTCCAGCTTCAGCTCAGTTGCCAGGGCTGTCACCAGGGTTGGTGTAAAATCGGGGCCTGCGACTGTTGTTTCAGTAGGCTGAGGCGCGGCAGCCTCCAGCGTGGGAGCGCAGGCGGACAAAAGGGTCATGCCTATCAAGCTGATGGTGATGATCAAAAAGCGCGTCATTATTTTCTCCTTTCGGGTTTATGACTATATTATAGACGGTAGTGACGCTAAAGAAGTTCCTAAAACATTACCTGGAGTATTGGCGATGATCTTCCAACCCTGATTAAAAATTCAAACTTTGTTCTCTCCATAGCCTATTTTAGCCCAATCAGAGAAAAAATGAATGGCTAAACAGCCTTACAATACCACAGGGTATTTGAGATTGCGCGAAATCCGATTACTTGCGCAGTGCGTTGCATGGCAGTGTTTTCGCTGCTAGTCCCCAGAATAGCCGTATCCATACCTCGCTTCTTCAGCAGGCACATACCGGTCAGTATCAATGCTTTGGCTAACCCTCTTCGCCGGTAAGCCGGGTGGGTGCCTAGCGGGTCGGTCCAGCCTTCTCTATTTCCTCCCGCGCGCGGGCTGTCATCCGGGAAGATCTGGCAGACGCAAAAAGCTGCTAACTCGCCATCCGGCGCTACAGCAACCAGGTCCAGTTCGGGGATATAGTCTGGGGTGCTTATAATTGCCCGCCGGTATTCGACGGTCATATTCCCGCTGCCAAACGCTGCCCGGTGCAGGGCGACATACGCCTCGAGTTCAGCCTCGGCGCCCATCGGGCGGATGGTAAACCCGGGGGGCAGCTGCGCAATGGGGAGGGGCTCTACCAGCGGGCAGGCCATCAAGATGGATGACTCTGCCTGCCGGACAAATCCATGGCGTTCCAGGAATTCTATCCGAGACAGGTCGGTCTCCAGTGTGCTGGCATCCAGCGTCAGTGTTACACTTTTCTCCTGGTTGCGCCGCTGTACCACCGACATAGCCCAGGCGATCAGCTCGTTTTCAAGCGCAGGCGTTAACTGCTGAGGGTCGAAAACATCCACCAGATTCTGGTAACTGCTGACGTAGGCAAAACCTGCTAGCTGCTGGCGCTTGTATTCCCACAGGCGGGCGCTGGACTGCACCTCAGCGTCGGCCAATTCCTCGTAGAGGTCGGCGGCGATAGGGTAGACCTGGCAGCCTCTGCCGCGCAGCGATTGGATCAGTTCGATCATCGCCTGCAGATCAGCAGCGCCCGCGTAAGTACGAAAGATTAGAGCACTCAATTGAAAGTCACCTCCAATGGCAGGGTTAGCCTTCAGGCGGAAAGATGATCACTCCCTGTTCGGGATCCAGGCTGATCCGCAGCTTTGATCCTGGTGGGGGCAGTGGGGTGGAAGTTGGAAAATCAAAACTCAGCACAATCTCGCCAACTCCCAGGCGGATGCGCTGGCTGGTGCCGCGGAAAGAATGCTCGAGCAATTCGCCTATCAATTGCACACTACCCATGCCGTCCAGGCGGGCGGCGTCGGGGCGGACCAACAGGCTGACCGCGCCGCGGCTGGGGTGAGAGACCGGAAAGCGACCTAAAGTGCTGGATAAAACAGCCTGTTCACCATCTACAAGAATCTCTCCAGGCAAGATGTTGCTCATATCCAAAAAACGTGCTACGAATGGGGATGCTGGGCTGCAGTAGATTTCCTGGGGTGCGCCGATCTGTTCGACGCCTCCGGCGTTCATCACCACCACCCGATCTGCCA
>JAFGBV010000165.1 GCA_016932955.1 Anaerolineales bacterium
CAGGCCATGATGACCGTCCTGGGCTGGCTGTTGGGCAGTACCATCGAGCGCTACGTAGCCGCTTTCGACCACTGGATCGCCCTGGCCCTGCTGGCCTATGTAGGCATCAATATGATCCGCAGCGGATTAAAAGATGGAGAGGAATGCTACCAGAAGAACCCTTCCAAAGGCGGTACCATGGTATTGCTCAGCGTCGCCACCAGCATCGACGCTCTGGCGGTCGGCCTGAGCATGGCGCTGATTCGTACCAGCGTTTGGATGCCCGCCCTGATCATCGGCGTGGTCACCCTGGCGCTCTCGGCCTTCGGCTTACAGATGGGCTGCCAACTGGGCGAGAGGTTCGGCAAGCGTATCGAGATTCTCGGTGGATTGATCCTGATCGGCATCGGCTTGAGGGTCGTCATCACCCACCTGACATAAGCAAAAAGACATGAACGAACAGATCGAACTCACTTTTATCACCACCAACGGCATCCGCCTGCACGTTGCCCAGGCCGGTCCTCAAGATGGCCCGCTGGTGGTCTTGCTGCACGGCTTCCCCGAATTCTGGTACGGCTGGCGCAGGCAGATCACTCCGCTGGCGCAGGCAGGCTATCGTGTGATCGCTCCTGACCAGCGCGGCTACAACCTGAGCGAAGTGCCCAAGGGCGTTGAAGCGTACCGTATCGCAGAGCTGGTCGATGATATCGCCGGATTGCTGGATGCTCTCGGGCGCCAGGACTGTTGCCTGGTCGGGCATGACTGGGGAGCCGCAGTCGCCTGGAATGTGGCGCTGACCTACCCCGAGCGGGTGCAGAAGCTGGCCATCCTGAATGTCCCCCACCCGGCGGTGATGCTCGATTTTCTCAAGCGAAACCCGCGCCAGATGTTGAAATCCTGGTACATTGCCTTCTTCCAGATCCCCGGATTGGCCGATTGGCTGGTGCGCCAGAATGATTTTCACCAGGCTGCCGGCTCCTTGCGCGGCAGCAGCCAGCCCGGCACATTTAGCGACGAAGACATCGCTGAATATAAAAAAGCCTGGAAGAACTCCGCTGGGCTGACCGGCATGATCAACTGGTACCGTGCTCTGGCGCGTTACCGCCCCTCCATGCCCGAAGACAACCGCTTGCATATGCCGGTGCGCATCTTATGGGGCAAGCGCGATGCTTTCTTGAGCCATGAAATGGCGGGGCTGAGCGCTCAGCTATGCGACCAGGCTGAATTGACCCTCTTCGAGCACGCTACCCACTGGGTACAGCACGAGGAGGCTGAGGCGGTGGCGAAGGCGCTTATCGATTTCTTCGGTTAATCCACTTATCTCAGCACAGATGACAGCTTTGCAGCAAGTTATCCATGCGCTAAGACCCGTTGGAGCGCTTCGTATTCCTCCCGGCATTCCGGGCACATGTCCAGGTGCTGCTGTACCAGGGGCATCAATTCAACCACATTTTCCCCGCGCCGTGCCAATTCTGTATACTGGTCCAGTAACTCAAAAACCTCATCGCAGGTCAGTTCGACCTCTGCGGTGTGTGCAATCATGCCCATCATTTTCTGCACTTTTTCTTCATCCACATTCTGGGGGGCTTTGGATGTGCGAAAAAACCGGGAAAGTAGTTGTTTAATAGTTCTCATGGCATGTTCCAATCCTTAGATGCGCCCCGCTGCTGGTTTCTTACCTGGCATTTTGGTCAAAGGTAGCCATCATTGCTTCGGCGGTTAGGTCCATAGCTTCCATGCGCAGCTTGAGACGTTTGCGCGCGTCATGCAAGAGCTTGTACAATGCATTGCGCTGCATGCCCATGCGGCGGGCCACTTCTTCCATGGGCATTCCCTGTATGGCCACCGCCTGTAAGGCGATGCGTTGTCTGTCAGATAATTCCTCTTTGATAACTTGTTGGATGCGCACCATTAAGTCGCTGCGCTCGGTAAGAATTTCGGGGGAAGCCTGTGGATCTGCTGGCTCAGGTATGGATGGGGCGTCTTCGTCCTGCATGCCCTCATCTAGCGAAACATCCTTCCAACGCCGCCGGCGAAGCTCGGAGAATGCCAGGCGGATGGCAATTTTGTGAACCCAGGTGGTGAACTGACTGCGCCCCTCGAAGCTGTCTAACCGGTCGAGGACGCGCAGCAGGGTTTCCTGAGCCACCTCCTCCACAAGCGCCTCATATTCAGGGTGGGAGGCAGGTAAGTGGGCAGACAGAGCGTAAGGCAAACCATTAAGCACCACCTGGCGCAAATCGCTCAACGCGGCAGCCTGCACATCCCCAACGGCGCGCAGGTCGCTCAACCAACCTTCGTTATCCCGCTGCCCAATGCCCATTTGTGAAATTATACCGGATTTCTCATCCAAACTTTGGACAGGAAAAAACCTGCAGGGGTAAGAATTTACTGGTGGTATGCGTCTATGGGATAGTTCACCAATCAAAATCAAAATTAAAAATGGAGGCTCAAATGTCAGTTCGTACAAGCAATCTTTCAATTAGCAAGTCGGTGTGGAACGGGATCCTGGGTGGTCTTGGGGGCGGGATTGTCTTTGGCATGATGATGGGCATGATGGGCATGCTGCCAATGGTAGGCATGCTCGTCCGCCAGGAAAATGCCGTCGTTGGATTCATCGTTCACATGCTCATCAGCGCGTTTATTGGAGCAGTCTATGGACTGGTCATCCCGCGTTTTCCCAATACCACCCGAACAGCGCTCATCGGTGGCATGCTTAACGGGATGGTCTGGTGGGTATTAGGCGCATTAATCCTGATGCCTTTGATGTTGGGAATGACGGAGATGGTTTTTGTGGTTGGTCAGACACAATGGCTGAGCTTGATGGGGCACCTGATCTATGGCCTGGTGGCTGCATTCATTTACTTTTTCTTGTCAAGACGCCGCTAACCCTATTTCAATAAATTGACACCTGCAGCAGTCTCCCGACTGCTGCTTTTTTTTGATTGGACCTGCACATTTGCCAGAGAGTGTCAGCTCCCTGACATCCATGTTAAAATAGTGTGTAACTCGTCTGTGCTCATCCGGGAGATTACACTGCAAGGATATACAGCCTGTGTTTCTCGATTGAGAGGTGATTTTAAAGATGACCATCGAGGTTAGCCTTGCTTCACCGTCTGAAAAGCCCATCCTGCGCAACCTGATGGAGCTTTATCTATATGATTTCAGCGAGTTCGACGGCGCGGACCCTGAACCGGATGGATTGTACGGTTATCCCTATCTCGACCTGTATTGGGTCGAAGAAACCCGCCATCCCTTCTTGATCCGCAAGGACGGCAAATTGGCCGGCTTTGTGCTGGTGACGCGCTATAACTACCTCAGCGGCGAGCCTGACTGTTGGGTGATCGCTGAATTCTTCGTGCTACGCAAATACCGCAGCAGCGGTGTGGGCGAATTCGTCGCCCAGCAGGTCTTCGACCGCTTCCCCGGTGACTGGCAGGTGGGGCAGATCGCCGAGAACGGCTCCGCCACCATCTTTTGGCGCAAGGTCATCCAGCGCTACACCGGCGGCAAATTTCAGGAAGTATTACTGGACGGCGAACGCTGGCGCGGTCCGGTGCAGATGTTCCGCTCCCCCGGCGTACCTCTCGAATAAGGATCGAGCATGTCCCAACCTTTGATCGGTATCACCTCATTTCAACAGTTGAACAAATACGGCTACTCCATGCACGCCGTGATGGCCTCCTACATCCAGGCAGTGGCGCGCGCCGGCGGCCTCCCTGTGCTCATCCCCCTCGGATTGGAAGAAGCGGCTTACCAGGCACTGTTCGCGCGCCTGGACGGCATCCTCTTCACCGGTGGCGGTGACATCGCCCCCGACCAATACGGCGGGCAGGAGCACAGTAAGGTGGGCGACGTAGACGCCGAACGCGACCGGGTGGAGCTGTGGCTGGCAAAGCAGGTCGTCGAGCAGGACAAGCCCTTCCTGGGCATCTGCCGCGGCTTCCAGGTGCTCAACGTGGCGCTGGGCGGCAGCCTGTACGAGGACATCCTCGACCAGAAAGAGGGCGCGCTCAAGCACGACTATTACCCCGATTACCCTCGCAACCTGCTCTCGCACGGCGTGGAGATCGAGCCTGCCAGCCGCCTGGCAGGCATCCTCGGCCTGACCGCCGCCCAGGTCAACAGTCTGCACCACCAGGGCGTCAGGCAGCTTGCCTCGCGCCTGACCGCCACCGCCCACGCCCCTGACGGCATGCTGGAAGCCTATGAGCTGCCCGCGCACCGCTTTGGGCTGGCGGTGCAGTGGCACCCGGAGTGGCTGCAGGAGCACGAGCCGATGAGGAAGCTGTTTCGTGCATTTGTAGAGGCTGCGAGCCGATGACATTAAAGATTGAACCACAGAGCACACAGA
>JAFGBV010000166.1 GCA_016932955.1 Anaerolineales bacterium
AGGCGATCCAGGCTGCTTTGCAATAGCGCTGTTAGTTTAAACAGAAACGCGGTGGAGGCAGTGGTAGTATTCTGCGCCAACCGTGTTTTTGTTTAATGGATATTAAGGGCAGCCAGGATGGCAACAATCAACGGGGCGATTACCAGGGCTGGCAAGAAGTTGCCCACGCGGATAGATTTGATCTCCAACAGGCTGCTGATAGCAATCCCTAGCAGGAGAACACCTCCGACGGCTGTCATTTCGTTCATCATAGGCTCGCTGATGATAGCCTGGGCCTGGGCGGCCAGGAGGCTTAATCCACCCTGGTAGACCAGGATCACGAGGGTGGAGAACAATACGCCAACCCCCAAACTGGAGGCAAATGCCAGGGCAGCAAAACCATCCAGCACAGCTTTGATCGCCAGAAGACTGTAGTCGCCGGTGAGGCCATCCTGGATGGATCCCAAGATGGTCATTGGGCCAACACAGAATACAAGAGAGGCAGTTAGAAAGCCGCGAATGAAACGCGTGCCAGAGGCAGAGGTGGCTTGATCGGTATCGGATGTACTGGTGAAGTGCTGTTCCAGAAAGGCACCCAGGCCGCGTAGTTTTTCTTCAATGCGCCACCATTCGCCAAGTACCCCGCCAACCAGTAGCCCGCCGAGGACGATAATCGCATTTTGCGTTTTGAGGAACATCTGTATGCCAATTGCAGCGGTGAACAGACCTAGGCCAGCGATGACTGTTTGGCGCAGACGTTCAGGCAAGCGGGCGCCAAAGAGAACGCCCAGCATGCCGCCGACTAGCACTGTGACAATGTTGATGATCGTGCCAGTCATCGATCAGCCTTTTGCCAGGGTGGGTTTTGGCTTCCCAGCGGCCTGGTTTTCCAGGAGTTCGAGGGCAAAGCACAAGGACGAAAGGCGGTTGATATAGCGCAGCAATTCGCGGTTTTCGAGAAGGCCAGCATGCGCCAACTGCGCCACGCGGCGCTCGGCGCGCCTGACTACCGTGCGAGCTAATGCCATCGCGGCTGCACCGGGCGTATCGCCAGGGATGATAAACTCGTTGGGAAGGGTGACGATGGCGCTGATGAGGTCGGTTTGTTCTTCCAGCCACTCAACCCGAGTGGCATCGATCTTGCGGAATTGAGCGGCATTCTTGGGCGTGGCGGCAGCCTCAGCCATCAGGTAATACAGGTCGCGCTGTACGGCCAGGAGGAGGGGAGGAGTCTGCACTGCCTGGCTGGTCGCGCGAGCCAGGCCTAGCGCTGCAGTAGCCTCGTCGACTGCACCGACGGCTTCCAGGCGAGGATCATGCTTGGGAGTGCGGCCTTCACCGAGCAGACTGGTGTAACCATCATCTCCATTTTGGGTGTAAAATTTAGTCATGGGAATAATTATATCGTAATGGGTTGAATCAGGCCTACCAGAATCAGGATGGGTGCCTGGATCCACCCATCAGAAAAGGAGTGAAGCCATGCAAATTCGATGCCAACGGTGCCACCGGCCGTTCGCCTGGAACCGTGAGACAGTGATCGCTGTCCTGGAAACCATGAATACAGAGGGGTTGACGCATTACGACGCGGATTGCCCGCATTGCGGGAAGGCCAACCATGTTTCGCGGCAGGAGTTGGAACGCTGGGTTCCAGCTGCGCGCCGTCAAAAAGATAAACCTGCGGCAAAATAACTCCTGTAGGTTCTCTGGGAGTTGCCGTGACACATCCTATATATGGCGGGGTCAAAACGGCAGGCTTTGGCAAAAGCGCCTCTATATCTGGCGGGTGTAACGGGAACACCCAATGAGCCTACATTTAATGGTCGTTTGGCGCATGACTGTAATGATATGTGCGCGTGAAATCTCGAAGAGGTAATTACCCATTGGTCAAGTTTGGTTTGGATTTGCCAGAGGAGGCAGAAATGAATAAAAAACTTCACCGGTTGGTAGGGTTGCTGATGGTATTGGCAATCCTGGGCGGGGTGATCGGCATTGCCCCGGTGAAACCTGTGGCGGCTGGGGCAGCAGATGCTGACCCGGCGGCTCAAACGGCTGTCAGTTGGACAAGCGGGTGGGTAGATATCGCCCAGGGGCAATGGATGCCCCTGGCCCATGATTTGGGCGGCGACCCAACCCAATATGGAATGGAATTGTGGTTCTATAGCTCTACGGAAGGCCTTGGGGTGCACCGCAGAAATTACGGGGGGCTAGAATTTAACGGGAGCTATTCCGGCGCCTATTGGTATAGGTTGAACGAATCGAACATTTCAATTTTCCGCTATGAAAACGACAATTCTGTGGAAAGAGTGCGCGTGACCTTGTGGATCCGCCCAGACAGTGAAGGCTACCAAAGTGAATGGATGGAAATAGATCCAGGTGAAACGCTCACCATCAATCACAATTTGAACGTAACCGCAACGGATTTGACAGCTGCAGTATGGTTTCGCAGCACTGCACTTGGGATTCACCATGTTGGATATGGAGGAATCATTCAAGAGGCCCCGCCAGAGATTTTGGGAGCATACTGGCATAACCTGACCGATAACTCGGTACAGGTGACACGTGGTACCCATGATGATAATGTTGAGGAAGTGATGGTGATGGTCAATGAAGCGGATCCGCCTGCCTATGACAGCATGGAGACACCGGGCGCGTGGGATGATCTGGCGATCGGTGCTGCAACGACTTTCCACCATAACCTGAACGTGGATATCAACACCATGGTTGTACGCGATGAGTGCTATGATCCCACAGAAGGGGGCTACGGAATTCACCAGCGCTATGCCGGGGGTGAGTATGCGAGCTTTTCTGGATGGCAGGGAGTGAGTGTGCAGAATTTGACCGAAACGGATGTGGATCTGGTGCGCAGGCAGAATGATCTGGTTTGCCCACAGGGGAGGGTGCGCATCTGGCTGCCCGCGACGACTTATTTAACCTACTTGCCTTTGGTGCTGAAGAATTCTGTGGCGACGGAGGAGTGGAGCTTTGATGATGGGGCCTGGGATTCATGGCAGTCCAATGACCTGGATGCCGGGTTTGCGGTGCGTTTTCCGGTGGAGGATGGACCGGTAGTCCTGCAGTCAGCGCGGTTTTACCTGGATGGGGCGACCGGAACTCACCCGATCGATGTGCATGTATGGGATGTGGACCGCAACGATCTGATCACGCCGATACAGGTGACACCGCCAGCAGGGATGGGGTGGTACTCGATCGATCTGACTGACCAGAACCTGACCCTGGACGAGGAATTTTACCTGGGATTTGTGTACCTGGAGGCCAGTTTTGATCCATCGATCGGGGTGGATTATGACCCGCCAATCAGCGGGAACAGTTACGAATTTCCCTGGGAAGTGATGAACGACCGGAATTATATGATCCACGCGGTGGTGACTGCAGCGCCATAGCGGATAAGGATAAAAAACTGTGCGCTCTGCAGCACTATGACAGAGCGCACAGGAATGTTATACCAGTAAACTGGGAAATGGTTAAAACAAGACCATGCTCAGCTCACGGCGGTATTGTGAGGTGAGCGGGTTTTCCTCGCCCAGGGTTTCGAGCAGGCCGAGGAATACTCGGCGCGCTTCGCCGCTGCGGTATTGTTTATCCTGGCGCAGAATATCTAAAAGACCATCCAGGGCGGCAGGTACATTGCCGCGCAGCACCAGGCGCAATGCGTTCCCGTAGGCTGCCTGCAGCGGATCATCGCCGTATGGGGGATTGTTCTGGGCGGAGAGTAATGCTTCTACCAATGGGCGGATGGTCTGGGCTGAGGGGTATTCCTTGCTTTCGGGAAAACTGTTTACCAGGTTAGCAGCTTCGCTGAGCTTGCTTTGCATCAGTATACTGCGCAACAGGCCAAGCAGGGCAGGAGGAAAATCTGGTGAGTTAGCGAGAAATTTGCGGAAGGACTTTTCTGCGTTGGACCAATCTTGGGCACTGATCTGGCTTTGGCCTTTTTCGAGCAGCAGGTCGGTCTGGCTGGGAGCAAGGGCGCGCAAGAATTCGCGGATGCGCGGCTCGGGCAAGGCGCCCACAAATTCGCTGACCACCTGACCATCGCGGAACACCTTCACCGCCGGGATGCTGCGCACAGCATAGCGCAAAGCCAGGTTGGGGTTGGCATCTACATCCACTTTTGCCAGGCGGAAGGCGCCACGTGCTTCTTCGGTGAGGCGTTCCAGCAAGGGGCCGAGCATCTTGCAGGGGCTGCACCATTCCGCCCAAAAATCAACCAGGACCGGGGTTTGGCGGGAGAATTCGATCACCTGGTACTCGAAATCCAGCTCTGAGACTCTGATGATGTGTTCGCTGGTCATGGCTGCTCACTCATCCGATTCAGGAGCGGTGGTTCCGGGCTGCTCCACATCCAGCACTTCACCATGAACGTTGATGCGCACACGAAAGCCCATCATTCCCATATAGGCGCGTCCCTCTTCGGGTATTCCCGTCTCGAGCACGGCATTGAACTGCTGCTCGATGTTGCGGATCTGGCTTTCCAGCATGGCGCGGGAGAAGATATCTTCTTGGCCGAGCATTTTGGCTGCCTGTTCTGCAAGGAGGCCTTCATTCCCTTCGATCATATTGCCCATGATCTCCAAGACCTGGCGATCGACCTGTTCGGTGGGGATGTGGCGGCGGAAGCCCGCATCGTTCACGACATAACAGGGCTCATCGCCTACGTAAGCCAGATCAACGGGTTGATCGTTCTCATCGACGATTAGGCCAGCAAACAAGGGTTTTGCCATACGCAAACCACACTCTTATGAGGACTGCTTGCCCTCAACGATCGCCAGAAGGATCGCGGCTGCTAAACCAAGGCGCCGATCAAGGGTGCGGGCCGCATCCATGGTGAAGTCAATATCCATTTCGTAGCGGAAGAGGTTGAAGCGCTGCTTAAGATCTGCGACGCGGTTTCCGCCGATCAGGAGGTCATAATTTTGCGGCAGCAAAGAGCCCAGCAGGAGGCGGCGCAGCATTGCCTGAAGCATGGAGTCTTCTTTCAGGACACCGAATGGCTGGTCGTTTGCATCGAGCACTTCCCACTCATCTTGCAACATGGAGCGGAATCCTTTGCGGCGCAGAACACCGACTTTCTGGTTCGCCTGCACGTCGAGCACATCGTAAGCTGCTGAAAAGTCGAGGATCTGGCGCGCCTGGATGTGGAGCAGCTCCAGGGTTTTGCCCTCGTCGCTGTAGACGCGGATATCTTCCTTCAGGCGGAACATTTTTTGCTGGCTGAAGAGCAGCAACTGCCCGGAGGGATTATAGATGCGGATTTTGCCGGTGAGCGCCAACACCTGGCGCTTGAGTAAATATTGGTCAAACTGGAATGCACTGTGCATGTTTCTCTCCTTGATTTTGGAATGTTGTTCCGATCGCTCAATCGGTGATATCCACCACCGTACCATCCTGCTCATACGCGCTGGGCTGGTCAGGGGGTACAACAGGCTGCGTCCAGCGGAAAACCCACCTGGCTGCCTGGGGGGTCAGGTTAATGCACCCATGGCTGCGCGGCCTACCAAAGTTATTATGCCAGTAAGTGCCGTGAAAGGCAATACCACTTTCGGTTATATATGAATTCCAGGGCACACCGGGCAGGTCATAGCCATTGGCAGCCAGGTTTCCGGCAGCCATGTGGCGCGAGGGGCGTTTATGAAAGGTGATGTGCCTGCCGAGAGGGGTTGAATAATCGCCATTGCTAAACTTGGCGCCGGTAGCAACACGTGCCATAAATACGGGTTGCTCCCACTCGTAAGCGATCAACAATTGCTCGGGGATCAGGACTTGCAATCGTTTGAGTGAGGAAGGCACATCTGGGGATAGCGGTGTGAGTTCTTCAGCAGGGATGAGGCGCAAATGAGATGCGAGGGTGTAGAAGGTGAACTCCCACTTATCATCCAGGATCCCATACCAGGCTTCGCCATCTTGATCGTAAACCAGGTTGATCACCCAATAGGTGGTCTGGTAATAGAAGCGGTAGGCTACGGGTTGGTATTTGCCAGCAGCCCAACGGGCATCGGTATAGGGCACGGTAACCTCTGCCAAAGCACCGCCTTCGGGGATATTGGGGTTGGGCGGGTTGAGGACGGTGCGGACAGGCTGGATGGCGGCGGAGTGCGCATAGCCTTTGTCGCCAATGCGATACCAGATGCGGTTATGCGAGTCGGTATCTTCGGATACAGTCACAGCCGTGATCGGCAGGACTTTGTCAATCCAGTAGGTATTGACTTTATTACCGCTGAAGGAGGGGATATCAAAGACAGTTATACTGGTATCGATCACGCGTCCTTGTTGGTCGAAATCAACGGCATGGGGTGAATTGAGGAGGGCAAGCGCCTCGGCCGGGGTGACCTGGCCAAGGAGTTCTGCTGCCCAGGGGAAGCGCTCGCGGAGTTTGTTGGTGGAGGGGAGGAATAGACTGAGCGCCAGGCTGATTCCTAATCCGCCGATCTTCAGAAATTGGCGGCGGGTGATGAGTGATTTTAACATCGGTGGGTGTTCAGGCATTATTCGTGAATGTTGACCAGTGTACCAATATCAGCCCAGTTAAATAGCCACTCAGCATCCTCAGTACGCAGGTTCACGCAGCCGTGGCTCATGGGCGTGCCGAAATTATTATGCCAGTAAGTACCATGAAGGGCATATCCCTTATAATAATACATTGTATATGGAACACCGGGGAGGTACCAGCCTACACCCCACATCGGTGTTGCGGTGTATTTTACGTAAATATTGAACTGCCCGGTGACGGTGGGATACTGCCAGGTGCCAGTGGAGGCGATGAAAGTTTCCAGCAATTCCTCTCCCTCATAGGCATAGACCATCTGCTCGGATAGATCCACATCGATCCAGCGTTCATTGCTGCCGACATCTGGTAATTCCCCGTAGAGAGGAGGGTCTGTAGGCCGGGGTTTTTTGGTTGGAGAGGGGGTGGGGGTGGGGATGGGCGTCTCGGTGGGGAGGGGAGTGGGCGTGGAGGTAGGTGTGGGACTGGGGGTTGCTGTGGGGGTTTGGGTGGGGGTAGGGGTAAGGGTAACCTTGCTGGCCTGGATCTGCATGATGGGGATCATATCGCCTTGCAGGATATTCCCCAGGCCGGCAGATGCCTGAGGAGTTTGGCCGGTGAAGGCCACCAGGCTGAAGGCGATGATGAGTAGTGCAACGACTGCGGGGAGAAAATCCAGGCGATGTCCGAAGAGAGGAAAACTCACCTTTTTGGCAGTAAAATAGGTGGAAATGATTCCTTTTGGTGGGCGGGGAAATGAGCCGCTGGCGCGCAGGCGCCTCACCGCCCAGTGCATCCCCTGGCGGGCACGTTTGCTGGAGGGGTTGATCTCCAGGGCGCGTTTGAGGTAATCCAGGCTGGCGCGTGGAGTGGAAACGGCTGCCAGCCAGAGCCAGGGTTCTTCGCGACTGGGGCTAATTTTTGCGGCACGCTGCGCCCAATAGCGGGCGCGCTGCAGATTGCCCTGGCGGAAACATAAGCCAGCATTTTCAATCGCCTGCTGGAACAAATCGATATTGCTGTTCATGGTACCGCGGTAGGTTGAGTGGAAACATCCTCGTTGCGAACATAACACAGAATGCCGGCGGTAATTCCTCTGGCCAGGAGATCGGGTTGTTCGGTAAGGATCTTGCGGTCTAGATTCATAAAACCGACCTCGATGATAGCAGCCGGGGTTTCGTTGTTGATCTCGTCAAAAGCGTGGTAGTAGGTCATGTCGTTGGTGACGCTGCCAGCATGGAAATGCAATCCGGTTATCTCGCCATAGCGGACACGCATGCAGTTAGTAAGGCGCGTGGCTTGTTCGGGGTACTTCGTGGACATGGCTGCAGCCACCTTGAAACCAGTAGCTTCTTCATTAACATACTCGCAAGAATCGGCATGGATTGATACCAATGTCAGCCCGCGATAGCCATTCAGGCGAGGATCAAACTCTGCCAGCAGATCAACATCATATCCTTCAGCGATCAGGCTTTCGCGCACAAGGTTGGCAATTTCCAGGTTGATATCGACTTCGCGGAAACCTCCCAAGGCCTCGGAGCAGACAGCGCCAGAGTCGTTGCCGGAATGCCCGGCGACAATACCAATGCGCGGGTTAGGCAGGGAAGTGGGAGTGAGCATGGGGGCTTGTTCGGTGCTGTTCTGCTGAAGAACCAGGGTTAGCTGGTCTGAAAGCCGTCCGGGGAGCAATCCGGGCTCGGTCCAGGCGGTAAAAAGGGTTGCAACCAGGAAAGCAACGCTAAATACCACTTGCAACTGGAAAAACATGCCGGTAGATGTGCGGCGGCGAGGTGGACGAAATGAAGAGGACTGTTCTGGTGTCATTTGCATTGATACTACCTTATTTGGCAAGAGATGGCAAGTGTTTTGGTTGCTTATCTGGCAGAGTGGATGATCGTTTGGACTTGACATCCATTGTGCTGGTAAGTATGATGAAGGTGTGTGCAATCACAGCCGGGAGGGTGCAATGATGGTGCCAGAAGATCAACTTACTCCAGAAGAACGTGATTACTTATTGAAGTTAGCGCGCAACGCATTAACGTGTGGGGTAAGGGGAGAGCCTTTACCAGCGTTGGAAGAACAGGCGCTAACACCGCGCCTGCGCCAACCTGGGGCTTCTTTCGTGACCCTGACGATTGCCGGGATGCTGCGCGGCTGCATCGGGGCATTGGAGCCGTATCAGGGCTTGGCGGAGGATGTGCGCGAGCATGCGGTGGCTGCGGCACTGCAGGATTACCGGTTCCCACAGGTGCGACCTGGGGAAGTTGATGATATTGAGATTGAGATCTCAAGGCTGACAGCACCAATAGAGCTACAGTATGAGAGCCCAGAGGATTTGCTGCGTAAGCTACGCCCAGAAATCGATGGGGTGGTTCTGCGGGATGGTATGCGACGGGCTACATTCCTGCCGCAAGTATGGGAGAAAATCCCCAGGTCGGAGGATTTCCTCAGTCAATTGTGCATGAAGATGGGAGCGCCCTCGGATTTCTGGCGCAAAAAGCACCTGAGTGTATTAATTTATCAGGTAGAAGAATTCCGCGAAAGCAAGTAGATCAGGTAACATGATCGGCTTCGCTGTCGCCGAAGTCGAACAGGTTTCCGATTGACTGGCGGGTGTAATTGCGGTAGATTGCCTCGCCAATCACCGGGCCCACAGAGAGCACCTTGAGCTGGGGACTGAGATACTCGGCTGGGATGGGCACGGTATCGGTGGTGATAATCTCAGTGACCTGTGGTATCTTCAGGATGCGCTGCAGCGCGCCGTTGAGAAATAATCCATGGGTACAGATCAGGATGATCTCTTTAATCCCGCCTTGGGCGAGTAAATTGCTTAGGTGGATCACTGATCCGCCGGTGGCGATCTCGTCATCGTAGACAATCGCGCGTTGGAATCCTTCTACCTGCTTGAGAACCAGCTCTCCGATGTGAACTTCTGTATCGGAGATGCGGTTCTTTTCTGCCGAGATTGCTGGAAGGCTTAGGAGGGAGGCGAAACGCGTTGCGGAACCGGCACGGCCATAATCGGGGGCTACTACAATCGTGTCGTTGGCGTTGAAGGTGATCCCGGTGACCTGAGTGCGCTCACGCAGGTAATTTAAAAATAATCCTCTTGCTGTGATCGGGTCAGTAGGAATGCTAAAGAAGCCATGCACCTGGGGCGAGTGCAGCGTCATTGTCATCACATGTGTGGCGCCAGCGGTTTGCAGGAGGTCTGCGACCAGGCGTGCGGTGATCGAGATACGAGGCGCATTTTTTTTGTCGGAACGCGCATAGGAGAAATAGGGGATAATCGCGTGCACTTCGCGCGCGCCAGCGCTATGAGCGATATCTAACATCATGAACAATTGGAGAAGATGATCGCTGACCGGTGGGATGAGCGATTGAACGATGTAAACAATGCGCGAGCGCACACTGGCGCCAAGCTGAATGTAGAGATTATCATTGCTGAAGCGATTGAAGAGGGTATTTTCAAGAGGAATTCCGAGATGACTAGCAATGGAGGCGGCCAGCTTGGGGTGCGAACTACCACTAAAAATGCGCACATCATTGGGGTTGATAGCAATAGGCATGGTGGTAATTATCCTCCTAAAGTTGTTCAAAATGGGCAACATTGAGAACAAACAGGGTGGCGCGCTTAATCCCGGGCTCAATTGGCGGAGAACAGGTTGCTTTGATTCGTTCGATCGCATCACTGAGGCGATCGTCATCGACTCCTATCATAAGCGTGGTGGAGCCGCGCCGGAAGAAGCCACCGGTGGA
>JAFGBV010000167.1 GCA_016932955.1 Anaerolineales bacterium
ACCATAGCCAATCACCTGGAAGAATACGAACAGTCCCTGGAATTGCAGCGCCAGGCAATGGATACCATGCAACTATTTGAAGACCGCCGTGGCATCGCAGTTCTCCTGCTCAACATGAGCGACAATTATTTTCACCTGGGAAATAGAGAAGAAGCTATCCAATCCCAATTGCGCTCCCTGGCCATGCTGCGCGAGATCGGCGACTTGCGCCTGGTCGGCATTTCCTTGATCAACCTTGCCTTCTTCTTCCTGGAGTTCTACAATGATACTTCTCAGGCAGTCCGTTTTTACCGGGAAAGCCTGGATGTTTTCCATAGCATCAAGGATCTGCGCGGGACAGTCTATGCCTCGTACGATATGGCAAACGCTTACCTGCGCGCCGGGCAGATCAGTGAAGCTCACAGTTCCTTGACCCAAGCGCTCTTCACCGCCAGCGAGACAACCAGCAAGTCATTATTGCTTCATGTGCTGCATGGTTTTGCCAGGCTCTACCAGCAGAGCGGAAGGCTTGATTCTGCCATAGAGTTCTGCTCGCTGATCCTTTCTCACCCCGCCAGCGAGAGTGATACCCGCAAACGGGCTGCCAGTCTTCTGAGCGAGGTAGAATTCAGGGTTCCTACCGATCATTTGGAAGAATCCCGCCAGCAAGGCCAGCACCTCAGCCTGGAAGATGCTGTGGCCCGCGCCCTCCTTGGCTCGCCGTCCGCTCTCCCCTAAGGTTCCTGCTTCAATAACCCCCAGGTGATCTCAGTCACTCCCAGGCCAAAGGAGAACTCCAGCTCGGAGTTTCGGAGAATCCCTGCTGGCTCTGTGATTGTCGTCTCCCACCCTGCCGGCTGCTCAACAGAAAAGATCCCGCATGTGTTTCCCAGGCTCACCTCCGCCCACCCGGTCGCATCCGTCTGCGGCGACAGCGCGTCCATATCGATCACATGCCCGCTGCCGACCAGTGCTGGCACAGGGTTGAGCGCCAACCGGATACCCTCCAGGGGTTTCTCTTCATCCTGTTGAACCCCGTCCCGGTTGGTATCCTCCCAAAAAAAGAAGCGCAACTGCGCTGTCCCGCTTTCTGGCGCAACCGGGCGGAAGCCAAACTCTACCCTCGGGCTCAATACCGCATCTGCTACAGAGACATATGTGGCGGTAGTAGACTGGTATCCGCATGGTACCAATGCTCGGATATCAAAGATGTGCGTAAAACTCGCGCTGACTTTAGCATTCCCTTGCGCGTCGGTGGTCATGACGGTGCGGCTGAAACTGCCGTGGATGTTGGACTCCGCCAGTATGAGCACATCTGGGATGGGAGCTTCTCCATCATCTTGCTTCCCATCTCCGTCGCTGTCCACGTATGCCAGTGCATAGGCTGTCACCGTGCGCGTACGCTGCCCGCCCGGGGCTGGGATTGAACAGCAGCCCTGCCAAAGCAGGCTCAGTATCACCAGCAGTGTTGCCAAGCAGGCATTCTTCATAATCATAACCTTTCGTCCAAACATGAGCCTCTCTCGAACCAACGTTACAAGTCTAAACCAGGAGGCCCAAAGCGTCAACACCTTGCAAAAGTGACAGGCTTCTGGAGCTTTTCTTGTCTTGACAACCAGCCTCACTCATGCTAATATCATACCGACCGGTCGGTTTATATTCAGGAGTACCTTATGCAGCAACGCAGTGAAGAAACCCGCAACCACCTGCTCGAGGCAGCCAATCACCTCTTCTCACAGCATGGCTACGATGCCACAGGCGTGGCTAGCATCTGCCAACAAGCCGGGGTCAGCAAAGGCGCCTTTTACCACCACTTTCCAACCAAGCAAGCGCTCTTCCTCGCCCTGCTCGAATCCTGGCTTGCCGGCCTGGATTCCGGCTTCAGCCTTGCCCGCCACGAAACCGGCGATGTGCCCAGCGCGCTCCTGCAGATGGCGGACCTCGTCGGGGGCGTTTTCCAGGCTGCAGATGTAGACCTGACCATTTTGCTGGAGTTCTGGCTCCATGCCATCCGCGAACCTGCCATCTGGGAGACATCCGTGGCCCCCTACCAACGTTACCAGACCTATTTCGCCACCATGGTGCGCGAAGGCATGGCTGAAGGCTCGCTTCGCCCAGTAGATGCGGAATTGGCTGCCCGTGTGCTCACCTCGCTGGCGGTGGGCATGCTCATGCAAGCCTTATTCCAACCCCAAAAGAAAGATTGGCAGCAAGAAGCCCACCAAAGCGTACAGCTTTTCCTGAGTGGCTTGCTTGCTCAGAGGATAGAAGAATGAATCTTGTTACTGGTGCCTGCGGGCATATTGGCAATGTGCTAGTCCGCGAGTTGCTCGCCGCGGGCGAGAAAGTGCGCACCCTGGTGCTGCCAGAGGAGGATCGCACCCCTTTGCAAGGCTTGGATGTTGAGATTGTTGAAGGCAACGTGCTGGACGCCCAATCGCTGGATGCAGCATTCAAAGATGTGGAGTACGCCTACCACCTGGCTGGCATCATCTCTATCATGCCTGGCAGGGATGAATTCCTGCGTACTGTCAACATCGTAGGCACCCGCAACATCATCCATGCCGCCCGTACTGCCGGTATCCGTCGCCTGGTGTACACCAGCTCCATCCATGCCCTGCGCCGCGTGCCTCACGGCATCGTTATTGATGAGACGGTGCCTTTTGACCCTGCCAATGCCATCAGTGCTTACGACTACTCCAAAGCCCAGGCCTCGCTCGAGGTACGCAAGGCCATGGTAGAAGGGTTGGATGCAGTAATCGCCTGCCCCACGGGGGTGATCGGCCCTTATGACTATCGCCGCTCCGAGATGGGCACGCTGATCTTTGATTGCGCTCGCGCCAAGCCGCAGTTCTATGTGACCGGCGCCTACGACTTCGTCGATGTGCGCGATGTGGTGAAAGGGCTGATCCTCGCTCGCGAGCGCGGCCGAGCAGGCGAAACTTATATCCTCTCCGGCGAGCGCATCACCGTCTTGCGCCTGATGGAGTCTATCCGCGAGATCACCGGTCGCCACTTCCCGCGCTTCAAGGTGCCGCTGTCCCTGGCCCGTTTTGCTGCCATCTTCACCCCTTTCTATTACCGCCTGGCACGCGCCAAGCCGCGCTTCACACCCTACTCCCTCGAAACCATCACCAGCAACTGCGATATCAGCCACGCCAAGGCAGAGCGGGAGCTGGGTTATTCTCCCCGCCCGCTGCGCGAATCATTGCGCGATACAGTGTCCTGGTTCAAGGAGCACATCAGCCAATCCACAACCCCGGTCGCATCCTAGGGGGAGGTTTCACCCCGCCATGATCAGACCGGAACGCAAAGACTGCCAGACCTGGAAAGACCGCATCGCCCTCATCACCGGCGCCTCCAGCGGCATCGGCGCCGCAACCGCGCGCAGGCTGGCGCGGGAAGGGCTGCGCGTCATCCTCGTCGCCCGCCGCCGCCAGCGTCTGGAGCAGGTGGCTGAGGAGATCGCCAGCACGGGAGGGGCAGCGCACACCATCCCCGCCGATCTGACACAAGATAACGACCGCCAGCGGGTTTACACCCAGGTCACCCAGGATTACGGCGGCGTGGATGTGCTGGTGAACAACGCCGGTCTAGGCTGGTACGGCTTCGGCTCCGAGATGCCTTGGGCCACTGCCCTGGAAATGCTCCAGGTGAACATCAACGCCACCGTACACTTCACTCTACTCTTCTTAAAAGACATGAAAGCGCGCGGCTCGGGCGCCATTATCAACATTGGCTCGATCTCTGGAAGTCTCCCCTCGCAGGGCATCGCTCTCTATGGAGCGACCAAATCCTTCCTGGATAACTTTTCCACCGCCCTTTACCGCGAGCTGGCAGGGACGCCGGTCACCGTCAGCGTGGTGCGCGCCGGCCCCGTGCGCACCGAATTCTGCGAGGCTGCCGCGGGGCGCGTCAAAGGCCTGCACCTGCCTACCGAGCGCATGGGGGTCACTTCCGAGAAAGTGGCTGAGCGCATCTGGGGATTGCTACGCCGCCCGCGCCGCGCAATCTATGTGCCCTCCTTCCTCGCCATCACCCCATGGGTAGAGGCCAGCTTCGGCTGGCTCATTGACCGCATTGGGCCTCTCCTGCTCAAGCGCCAACGCCCCTGACGGCGATTCGCCCATTCCCCCACACCTGGTCTATCGGGGGCATCCCTAGCCCCAGCCTATGACATCCGGCTTTTGAGAACCCTGCCGGGTTATATAAAAGTGCAAATCCAACCCTATCTTACCGGTTCTCTAGAATTTGCCGGAGTGAGGCTGATCTCAGTAATTCCCAGTGAGCCATCTTCCCCCCCAGAGCGGGGGTAGATTATAATAACCATACCTCAGAGTGACGGCTATGGACCCAACCCTGCAACAAGCCATTTCTGCCATTAAAACTGGTGACAAGTCTACGGGGAAGCGTCTGCTTTCCCAGTACCTGAACACCAACCGTGAGGATGCCAACGCCTGGCTGTGGATGTCTGCGGCGGTGGATACGGACGA
>JAFGBV010000168.1 GCA_016932955.1 Anaerolineales bacterium
GTGGCAGCCATGCAAGCAAAAGTAACCATCTTCCGTTTCAACCCCGAAAAAGATAAAAAACCCCACTTTGAAACCTACACCGCCCCAGCCGAGCCCACAGACCGCGTTCTCGACCTGCTCGAGTACATCAAAGGCAATTTTGATGGCTCATTATCCTTCCGCCGCGCCTGCGCACACGGCATCTGCGGCTCCGACGCCATGCGCATCAACGGCCGTAACTACCTCGCCTGCAAAGTATTGGTCAAAGACGTAGGCCTCAAGATCAAAGTCGAGCCCATCCTCGGCCTCAAAGTCATCAAAGACCTCATCGTCGATATGGAGCCCTTCTTCGAAAACTACCGCTCCGTCATGCCCTACTTCATCAACGACGAGCCCGCCCCCGTCCAGGAGCGCCTGCAGAGCATCGAAGACCGCGAGCGCTTCGACGACACCACCAAGTGCATCCTCTGCGCCTGTTGCACCACCTCCTGCCCCTCCTTCTGGGCTAACGACAAATACCTCGGTCCCGCCGCCTTCGTTGCCGCCCACCGCTTCATCTTCGATTCCCGCGACCGCGCCGCCGCCGAGCGCCTCCGCATCCTCAACGACCAGTTCGGCGTCTACCGCTGCCACACCGTCTTCAACTGCACCATCGCCTGCCCCCGCGAGATCGAGATCACCCAGGCCATCGGCGAGCTCAAAAACGCCATCGCCACCGGCAAAGTCGAATAACCCCCACAAAACCCGCCCCCCTCCCCCCATTTTCCCCCAGACACGTGTGTATGTCAAATTCGCCCCGAATATGACATACACACGTGTTATACGGTTCATTGGCAGTTGCCGTTACAGAGGGCAATATATCGGCCCCACCACGGTCAATCCCAGAGAGCCTGTTATACCGTTGCCTTGCCAAATAGCAAAAGTCGCACCCCAACTTCCCCCCTTTTTTTGAGAAGATACCAAAAGTCTGTATAATTAATCGTCAGGCGGCGGTGCTGGCATACTACGCATGAAAGATTCGTAATGCATTAGGAGAATATCAATATGGACAGAAAGACCAAATTTGTAAAATTCTGTCTTTGGACCGGTATCATTCTCGATGGCATCAATGTCTTTCTTTATCTGTTTCCAGACATTATTCTCAACTCAATTGGCTTATCTGAAGAAACACTTACACCTGCGGCGATTTTTCTCTTATTTCACGCAGGAATATTCATGCTTGCCTGGACTATCCTTCTCATCTGGACACTACAAAAGCCCATCCAAAGGCGCTTTATTCTTCTGTTGACCGTATTGATAACCGTTGGGATGGAAGCCTCCGCAATTTACTTGATAACAGTCGAAAGCATAGCCAAGATTCGGATAATACCATTACTGATTTTGCCCGTGATCATCGGTAGTTTGTTCACAGCAGGGTACTTTGTTACTGGTAGCATCGAGAACGACCAGAGAGCAATTTAGAAACCCGTCGTCACTTACTCCAAGTGACACGGGACGGAAGCAGCATTACCGCCGCCCAATCGGCCTCTCAGCGCCCAAAAAGCCGCCTGACAACATCGTCCCCGCCATCCGCTCACTCCAGTACCGCAAACTGGCAGAGGAGTTGAAATGATAAAACCACAAAAACTTCAACCGGGCGACAAGATTGCGACTGTTTCATTGTCCTGGGGTGGTCCTGGGGCAATCCCTCATCGCTATCAGGCTGGTAAGAAACAGCTACAAGAGCAATTCGGCTTGACCGTCGTAGAGATGCCTCACACGCTAAAAGAGCCCGGTTGGTTGCATCGTAATCCCCAGGCCCGCGCAGAAGACCTGATGACCGCGTTCTCCGACACCACGATTGCAGGCATTGTCTCCACCATCGGCGGAGATGATTCTATTCGGCTGCTCCCTTATCTAGACCTGGCTGTAATTCGATCAAACCCCAAAGTATTCATCGGTTATTCCGACACAACCATTGCTCACCTGGCTTGCTTTAAGGCTGGCCTGGTCACATTCTATGGGCCGGCAATCATGGCCGGCTTTGCCGAGAATGCAGCAATGTTTCCCTATATGATCGAGTCAGTGCGCAAGACCCTTTTTCACTCAGAGCCAGTGGGGATCATTGCGCCCAACACCAATGGCTGGACCGTAGAGATGCTCGATTGGGCCAATCCCACAAACCAAACACGACCTCGCAAGCTCAGACCATCGACAGGATGGCGTTTCCTGCAGGGGCAAGGTGTTCACCGGGGGCATCTGATTGGCGGTTGTTTTGAGGTGCTAGACTGGTTGCGCGGAACCGACTTTTGGCCGCACCCTGATGCTTGGCAAGATGCGATTTTATTCATCGAGACGTCTGAGGATGCCCCCTCGCCAGAGGTCGTCAAATATGGGTTGCGTACCTATGCGGCTCTTGGAATCTTGCACCGCTTGTCCGGCATTCTATTTGGCAGACCTGGTGGGCAAATCTCACTCGAAAAGCACCCAGAATACGATCAAGCACTCCTGCAGGTGGTTGCAGAAGAAACCGGAATGGATAACCTTCCGATCATAGCTGGAATGGACTTCGGACATACCGACCCAATGTTTGTGCTGCCTTACGGTATCCAGGCTGAGATCAACTGTGAAACCCAGCAATTCGCCATCCTAGAAAATGCCGTAACCGAGTGACATTGCTGACGTTGTTAGAGTGAAGGAGGTATTAGATGGTGACACGCGAGCACGCAGACGCACTGCTCGAAGCCGGGAAGCGCAAAGCCGGTCTGAAGGAGTTGCACACCCTGGTAGAAGAGTACCGAGCCCGACCGGGCTACCACTCACCGACGGAGACAGCTGAGCTTCTCATCCACCTCGCCTATGAGATTCGCCTCGACCGCAAGACCGGGATGCCGTACTTTGGCAAAAATGCCGCTGAGGCAGCGTCACTCATCAAGGAGGCGCGAACCCTTCTCGATGCATCAGGCGAACGTGCCGATCACCCAGTGTGGTCTCGCTGGTACAGCGTGGCTCGGCGCTTCGCACGGATGGATGCCGAACCGTTCAAGGCGGCGGATATCGTGGGAGAGCAGATCAAAGCACTCGTGGCACTAGGCGACGTAGATCCGGAGATCATCGAAAACCTGCGCGAACTCAAGCGAAGGGATATGAATCCTCCCGTCACGTATTCGTAGCTGGTTTCCTCCGCCCCTCCCCCCTCCCCTAAGCCCCGCCCCGAGGCACGAGCGGGCAGCGCAGGGGAGGGGCCGGGGGTGGGGTATCGCAATGCCGTGGTGCGACCAGCGACGCACTTCGTCGCCATTCACCATCCACTCCATCACAACCCCCCGCTCAGCTTCACCGCCTGGTCGTCAGGCGGCTGCGCCTTGCGTTGCTCCCGGCTGTCCTCCCGGTAATGGCAGCCGATGCTTGTACGGTTGCGGTGCGCCGCCTGCGCCACGATCAACGCCGCCTGCACACTGTTGCGCAGCCCCAGCAGCCCGTCCGATAGCCGCGTCTTGCGGTAGAACTCCTCAATGTCCAGCCACAGGTGCCTCAGCTCGCGCATCGCCCGGTTCAGCCGGTACTCACTGCGCACCAGCCCCACATAGTGCCACATCAAGTTGCGGATCGTTTGCAGGTCCCCGTGGATCAGCGTCGGATCCGCTTCATAGATCAAGCCGCTGTCATCCCAGTCAGGCACCGCGCCCTCTGCCATCGGCTCCATATCTGGCTGGCTGCGGATATCCTGCGCCGCCCGCTCCCCCCACACCAACCCTTCCAGCAGCGATGTGCTCGCCAGCCGGTTAGCCCCGTGCACCCCCGTGCAAGCCACCTCCCCCACCGCGTACAACCCCGCCAGGCTGCTGCGCCCCCACAGATCCACCATCACCCCCCCGCAGAAGTAGTGCGCCGCCGGCACCACCGGGATCGGTTGCTGCGTGATATCGATATTGTTCGCCGCGCAGTGATTGTAGATTTGCGGAAAGCGCTCGCGGATATAGTCTGCCGGCCGCCGCGAAGCAATATCCAGCAGCACGTGCGGGTAGCCCTTGTTCAGCATCTCCCAGTAGATCGCCCGCGCCACCACATCCCGTGGCGCCAGGTCCTTCCATTCCGGCGCGTGCCGTGCCATGAACGCCTCCCCCTCCGGCGTCAGCAGCACACCCCCCTCCCCCCGCACCGCCTCGCTGATCAGGAAATTGCTCGACCCCGGCAAATGCAGCGCCGTCGGGTGGAATTGGATGAACTCCGCGTTGATCACCCGCACCCCCGCCCGGTAGGCCATTGCCAGCCCATCCCCGCGCGCCCCGGCCGGGTTCGTCGTGTTCTGAAAGATCTGCCCCAGCCCCCCCGTTGCCAGCACCGTCTGCGCGGCCAGAACAGCCTGCACCTCGCCCGTAGCCTGGTCGAAAACGTATGCCCCGTGACAAGTCATCGGTTGGTACACCGCCAGCGGGTCCAGTGCGTGGTGCGGGAAAGTGATCAAATCCACCACCGTCCGCCCCGTCAGCAGCGTGATGTTCGGTGTGCGCGCCATCGCCTCCATCAGCCCCTGCATGATCGCCATCCCCGTGCGGTCCCCCATGTGCAAGATGCGCCGCTGCGTGTGTGCCGCCTCCAGCCCATAGATGATCCGCCCTTCGGCGTCCCGGTCGAAAACCAGCCCCGCCTCCCCGATCAGGATCTCATCGATCAGCCGCGGCCCTTCCTCTGCCATCAACCGCACCGCTGGCCGGTACGAAAGCCCTGCCCCCGCCTTCAGAACATCCTCCACCAGCGCCTCGGCAGAATCTTCTGCCCCCCGCCCCACGATCCCCCCCTGCGCCCAGCGCGAGTTTGACTCGATCGGCACATCTGCCCGCGTCACCACCGTGATCTGGCGTTGCCCGTCAGCTGCCAGGCGCAGTGCTGTGGTCGCCCCGGCAATGCCGCAACCTAAGATAAGAACATCGCTTTGCATCTTATATCACCTCACCCGCTGCCTAAATATGCCCCTCCTTACCCGATGGCGATCATCCGCTCCACCGCCCGCGCTGCCCGCACGCGGATGTCCTCGGGTACTTCGATCTGGTATTGGTTCAGCTGCAATGCCTTGAGCGTATCCTCCAGCGTGATCTCGTTCATGTGCGGGCAGCGCACGCTGCACAGGCGCAGCATCTCCTTGTCCGGGTTCGCCGCCGCAATGTTATCCCCCATCGCGCACTCGGTCAGCAGCAAGTAGTGTGGCGCCTGGCTCTGCTCCACATAGCGTATCATCGCATTCGTGCTGCCCGCAAAATCTGCCGCCGCAGTCACCTCCGGGCTGCACTCCGGGTGCGCCAGGATCACCACATCCGGGAATTGCGCCCGCACATTGCGGATATCCTGTACCGTGAACTTCTCGTGCACTTCGCAGCGCCCGCGCCAGCCGATCATCTGGTAATCTAGCTTGCCGGGCGCCTGAGGTTCCGCCGTTCCCAGCGTGGGGAAGATGATATGCTTGCCGGTTTCCCGCGCCACATTACCCGCCAGGTATTCATCCGGCAGGAAGATCACCGTATCCGCCTTCAACGACTCCACCACTGCCACCGCGTTGCCGGAGGTGCAGCAAATATCCACCTCTGCTTTCACATCGGCATAAGTGTTGACGTACGCCACCACCGGCACGCCAGGGTATTGCTGGCGCAAGGCGCGCACATCCGCCGCCGTGATGCTTTCCGCCAGCGAGCAGCCCGCCTTCAGCGCCGGCAGCAGCACGGTTTTGCTCGGGTTGAGGATCTTCGCCGTCTCTGCCATAAAACGCACCCCGCAGAACACGATGATCTCCTTGTCCGTCTGGGCAGCCTTGCGGCTCAGGTCGAGCGAATCGCCTTTGAAATCTGGGATGGAGTGAAATAAAGCAGGCTCCATGTAATTATGTCCCAGGATTACTGCGTTCTTCTCCGCCTTGAGCTGGTTGATCTGGAACGCCAGCTCAGCCTTGTAGCGCAGCTCCACATCCGGCACCACCCGGCTGAGCTTTTCCTTCATTTCCTGGTACATTGCATCGACGGTCATACCGCTACCTCCTGGTAAGTCACATTACCGCAATCTCATACTGATGTCAAGCACTGGCGCAGAATGGGTCAATGCTCCTGATGAAATGAAGTCCACCCCCGTTTCGGCAATCGATCGCACCGTTTGCAGCGACACATTGCCAGATGCCTCCAGCGCCACGCGCCCAGCCGTCCGCGCCACCGCCTCCCGCATCGTTGCCAGGTCCATATTATCCAGCATGATGCGCTCGATGGGCAGCCCCAGCGCGATCTCCAGCTCCTCCAGGTTCTTCACCTCAACCTCGATCGGTATTTTCCCCCCATACAGTTGCCGCAGCCGCTCCACCGCCAGGGCAATCCCCCCCGCCCCGTCGATATGGTTATCTTTCACCATTGCCATATCATACAGGCCCATGCGGTGGTTGCTCCCGCCCCCCATCCGCACCGCATACTTGTCCAGATGGCGCATCCCCGGGGCTGTCTTGCGCGTGTCCAGGATAACGGCGCGCGTTCCCGCCACCGCATCGACGAACTGCCGCGTGAGCGTGGCAATTCCCGAGATGCGCCCGATGAAGTTGAGCGCGCAGCGTTCGGCTGCCAGTAGCGAGCGACCAGGGCCTTTCACCTCAGCCAACAGATCTCCAGCAACCACGCGCTGCCCATCTTGCACCTGCGCCTCGAATGCGATCCCCGGATCGACAAGCAGAAATACAGCATGGGCAACCGGCAATCCGGCAACGACCCCATCAGCCTTGGCGCTGATGCGGCCGTTCAGGCACGCCGCGGGAAGGATGGTTGCTGTGCTGGTCACATCCCCGGCCGCGGGCTCCCCCGCCAACCCTGCCCAATCGGCATCCCGGCTCAGATCCTCCGCCAGCGCCAGCTGTAGGATGGTCAAGACGGCCGCATGACGCAATACAAAAGGTAATACGGCAAGTGCCTGCTCTGTGCGAGGTGCATGTGCTGGGATTTCTATCGTCATGGTCGAAAACTCCGCAGGGAAAAGGTTATCGTAGAGCAAACTATACCCCACTTCTCCGGGCAGGGCAACCCTGCCTTGACAGGGATATCAGATCGCTCCAGCGGTGGCAATCCAGATCATCCGCCGCAAAATCTAAGTACTCTGTGCTAAAATTTGAATATGGCGAGGCAATCGCAGCGGCCTCCGGCGCCCTCACTCTGGCTATTGGCGTTCTTCATCCTGGCAAGTGCCTGGTTGAACGATGTGATCTCTGCACGCGCTCAAGGTGGCACGGCAGCGTTGGTCTCCTCCCCTGTAACCATTGCAGATTTTCCGCGCATATCCACATACCTGAGCGTGCTCGATCAGGAAGGTCGTTTCGCGCACGGCCTCACAATAGAGGCAGTACGCGTGCTGGAGGATGGATTCGAGCTGCCCGTCAGCGAGATGGTTGAGCAGCATCCCGGCGTGCAGTTCGCGCTGGCAATCTCACCTGGCCCATCCTTCGATATTCGGGATGTTCAAGGAGTTACCCGTTACCAATACTTATCCGAGGCCATGCTGAGCTGGCAGTGGGAGGAAAGCCCGCAGGGCATGGACGATCTCAGCCTGGTCACGCCGGAAGGTGATCTTATACTTCACACCGATTCCCCGGGTGAATTGATTTCTGCCCTGCAGGATTATCAACCCGGCGGGCAAGATGCAGTTGCCAGTCTGCAAGCACTGGTGCGCGCCCTGGATACGATATCGAATGGTCCCGCGCGGCCGGGCATGGGTGCGGCGATCCTGTTCATCACTGCGCCGCAATCGGAAGATGTTGCAGAGGGGTTGCTAACTCTGGCAGCACGCGCCACACAACAAGGCGTCCGCATCTATGTATGGGTGATTGCTGCTCCAGAAGTACTGGGCACGCCAGAGATATTACCATTGCAGGCATTGGCTGAGCAAACCGGCGGGCATCTCCAGGGCTTCTCGGGCAGCGAGATCCTGCCTGAATTAGATTCACTATTGGAGCCGCTGCGGCATTCTTATTACATTACTTACACCTCCCAAGTGAACAGCAGTGGGGAACACCAGGTGACTTTTCTGGCAACGGTAGGAGATGAACAAGCCACAAGCCCGGTGCAAACATTTGACATCGATCTGCAAGCCCCTATTCCCTCCCTTGTCGCTCTCCCGCTCGAGATCCAGCGAACTTTCGCAACCCAAACAACACCCGCCAGTGTCGACAGCCCGCCCGAATTGACTCCTGAAGAACAGGATGTGCAGATCAATATCACCTTTCCTGATGGGTACGAACGTCCCCTGGAGCGCACAGCATTGTATATCGACGGTGAACTGATCGCCGAAAACACTGTTGAGCCTTTCGATTTGTTCAGTTGGGATCTGCGCGGGTATCAAGAGGCCGGCACTCACAGCTTGAAGGTGGAGGTCGTTGACAGCCTTGGCCTGAGCAGTCAGAGCAGCGAAGTCAATGTGCAAATCGGCGTTCCTCGCCCCGAACAGGGCATCGTGGCAGCCCTGGAACGCCAAAGAGGCTTGGTGATTGGGATTATTGTGCTGATATGCGGTGCCGTTCTGGCGCTGGTATTGGTGGTGGGAGGGCGCATCCAGCCACGCGCGGTACTGGGTCGCCAGTTCGTTAGGAAACGCAGCGCCAGTGGAAGATCACATCGAAAGCCATCCTCCGTCCAGGGAATGCCAGCAAGCACAGATCCGGTGACCCAGATAGTCGAAATCCTAGATGAGGCCAATCCTCAAGATCGCAGGCGCTGGGACAGTTGGGTAGAACACCTGCCTTGGACACAACGTCAAACGATCCCCAAACCTGCCGCATATCTGACCCCGCTATCCGGCATGGAAGATGCGACACTGACAGCACCATATCCGATTGGATCAGAAGAAGTGACCCTGGGTCAGGATGAAAAGCAAGCTACATTCGTAGTAAATGATCCGTCGGTTGACCCCATCCATGCCCTCTTGAAACGCGAGGATGGATCCTACTGGCTCAGCGATGCTGGCTCAACAGCTGGCACATGGGTTAATTATGCGCCGATCAGCGAACAGGGGAAGGCGCTGGCACACAATGATCTCATCCATATCGGGCGGATCGGCTTTCGTTTCACCCTGCGCGAGCCGGGGCAGATGCGAAAACCGATCGCCATCCCACAGGAGCGTGAGCCTTGATCTCTACCCAACAAGCCCATCTGCACGTCGCTGCTGTAAGTCATCCGGGTAAAAAGCGTAGAAATAATGAGGATCGTTACGCCGTCACCGCACATCGCCTGGATGCGCAGAGTGGCGCCCCATCTGTGCTGGCAGTGCTTTGCGATGGCGTTGGTGGACACCGCGCCGGGGAGGTGGCGGCCGAAATTGCCGTGGAGACCATCAGCCACATTGTCTCACAAAGCGACGCCAGCCAGCCGCTGGATATCTTGGCGCAGGGCATGTCACAGGCCAGCCAGGCAATCTCAGAGCAGGCTGCTAAAGATTCGGAAAAGAGCGGCATGGGCGCCACCTGCGTTTGCGCCTGGGTGATTGGGGAGCGATTGTACATTGCCTGGGAAGGCGACTCGCGCCTGTATTTAGTGCGCAACGGGCAAATCCAGCAACTGACCACTGATCACACCTGGGTGCAGGAAGCCATGGAACATGGTGTTTTGACCCCAGAGCAGGCGCGCAACCACCCCAATGCGCATGTTATCCACCGTTACCTGGGATCCAAGCAACCCTCGCCGCCAGATCTACGTTTACGCTTGAATCCAGAGGAGAGTGACGAGCAAGCCTTAGCCAACCAGGGAATGCGCCTGTTGCCAGGAGACAAGCTGCTGCTGTGCAGTGATGGCCTGACTGACCTGGTGGAAGACGAAGAAATCCTGAATACCCTGCAAACCCAAAGCCGGAAAACGGCTATTGACGTTTTGCTGCACATGGCCTTAGATCGAGGTGGGCTTGACAACACAACCATCATCACCATGGAAGTTCCCACAGCTAAACTGACCAGTGATGAGGGGAAGCTGCCTGGTCAGCAGACACTGCTGGGCATGCCGCGCACACGTGCTGCGCTCACCTGCGCCTTGTTGGGCGGGTTGGCTCTGCTAATGCTCGTTTTAGGCAGTCTGGCAGCCTGGTACTTCACCCGGCCTGATGTGACCCCAACCACCACCCCTATCCACACCACACTGGCCATTCCAACCCGCACATCCTCGCTCCCATTCGAAGAAACGCCCGCACCAACCAAGGTGCAAGAGCCGCTGGTCACATCCGTGGAGAAGGCAAGTGTTACCCCGGGGGGCTCAACCCCCACCCCCTGGCCGACCCATACACAATTTTCTCCCAAGCATACTGACCAATCCACCACGCCGCCAGCACTGACCGCACCAGAGGCACCTCCGTAAAGCAAACAAGATGATAAAATTGCGCTCATGATTGGGCGAAGAAGTGCACTCGGCTGGATATTGCGGGCGATGCTTGTATTGAGCGCTTGTAGCACGCCTCTAAGAACGCCTCTATCTTCGCCTGCCAGCCCGACCAACAACGCGACACAGGCAGACCTCACAGTCGCTGCGGCAACGCTTACGCCCATTGAACAACCGCCAATCACACCGGCAACGCCTCTGCCCACTGCACTGCCTTCAGAGTTCGAGAGCACTCCAACACCCGATATTTCCCCAGCCATCGACCGGCTCACGGCCTATTCCTTGAAAGTGACCTTCGATTACTACCAACATAGCCTGGAAGTGGATGAGACGATCGAATACACCAATTCCTCTGGGCAAGTGCTTGAGGATTTGCTGCTCGTTGTGGAAGCCAACCGCTACCCGGGAGCTTTTACGCTGACGGGCATGTACTGGGCGGATGGGGCGAAGGTGGATGGAGCCGAGATGGAGGGGAACCAGATGCGCATTCCCTTGCCATCCCCGCTGCCCGCGAGCGAAAGTCTGAGGTTAGAAATCTCATACACTCTTGCCCTGCCTCTGATCCCTGACCCATCTGCGACCACCCGTCCGGTGCCTTTCGGTTACACCAGCAGGCAAACCAATCTCGTCGATTGGTATCCATTTGTGCCCCCTTACCAAGCTGGGAAAGGGTGGTTGGCACACCAGGCGTGGTTCTATGGCGAGCACCAGGTGTACGAGCTCGGGGATTATCAGGTGGAAATCAACCTGCCAGAACCGGTGCAGGGGTTGGTGATCGCGGCGAGCGCGGCAGGCGTGCAGGAGGGGAATCGTTATACCTACCAGATGCAAGGGGCGCGCACATTCGTGTTCTCAGCCAGCCAAATGTACCAGGTGCAAACTGCTAGCGTAGGCGAGGTGAGCGTTTCCAGTTACTACTTTGCTTACGACCTGGAAGCCGGCGAAATGGCGCTGCAAAACACGGTGGATGCGCTTAAGCTATATGAAGTGTTATTCAGCCCTTACCTGCACAACAGTTTGAGTGTAGTTGAAGCAGATTTTCTGGACGGAATGGAATACAGCGGGCTTTACTTCTTGAGCCGTGGCTTTTACAACCTTTACGATGGTACGCCGCGCGGGTACCTGACCACCATTGCTGCCCACGAGACGGCTCACCAGTGGTGGTATGGCGCTGTAGGCAATGACCAGGCGCTGGAGCCCTGGCTGGACGAGGCATTATGCACCTATTCGGAGCGGCTTTTCTACGAGGCCACCTACCCCGAGCTGCTGGATTGGTGGTGGCAGTTCAGGGTGGACTTATATGAACCACAGGGTAAGGTGAATAGCAGCATTTCAGATTATGGTGGTTTCCGCCCGTACCGGGACGCTGTTTATTTGCGCGGGGCGCAGTTCATAGAGCAAGTGCGCATTGCGATAGGAGACGATGCGTTCTTTGACTTCTTGAATGATTACGCAAAGCGCAACGCAGGCAGAATCGCCACAGCGGGTGATTTCTTTGCTATACTAAGTGAACATACAAGCGTCGATCTCAGCAACCTGCTCGAGGAATATTTCTCCCCTTGAAGCAATGGGGTGGAAGGGTAACTATGTTGCGTAAACCGATGATCTTGCTCTTCGCGATACTTGCTCTCACTGCACTTGCCTGCGGCAGCAGTGCAGAGCAGCCCACCGCGCCCGCCGATCAGGCCTCTTCGTCTCAAAGCACACAGGTCGTAACCCTGCCCCTGGTAGCGGGAGAGAATGAACAGCAGACCGCTGAGAGTACACAGGTGGTGGTTTTACCAATTGTCGAAGATAATGCTAATACGCCCCAACCTCCTGAATGGACGCCTGCCGCCCAGGCAGAGGCGCAACAAGCCATCCAGGATTACGCCCGCGATGTGCTGGGGATCGAGGTGCAGATCTTGATCGGTACAGGTTTGATCCAGGACCTCAGCCTGCCCCTTCTCGTCGAAGAAGGCGCCAACGATGCCATTGCCCTTTCTGGGGTTACCTACTTTGGTGTGTGGGACGATGGGATCGCTTCGCTCAGTATGGGGGAGGGCAGTGTGAGTGGGGATACCAACGCGGACCTGCAAGAGGGGTCGCTGGGAATCTTTTCACTGCGCATGAGCCAGGCAATGCCCGAAGATGCCAACGCAGCCCTGGCGCTGATCAAGCAGACCTACCCCGGGCTGGTAGCGTTGGATTTCTACCCAGATGCAGTGGAGAATGAAGCCTTCGCTTTCAGTACGTCCAAGGCGCAGGATTATTCTATTCGAGATGGGCAGGCCACACTCAGCGGCACCCTGATTACCGCTGGAGTCTCGCCCGCCCGCCGCCCTAATATGATCATGGTTTGGGTAGTGGTCGCCTCGGGAGCGCTGGCCACCCCGCTGGAGTGAACAATCCCTGATTGAGGAGACCGGAATGAGCGTAGAAAACAGGCTTTTACGCGGTTGGGGCGCAGGCTGCATGCGGTCGCTTGCCATCCGCATTATTGCTGGCGTGATCGTGCTTTGTGTGGCAAGCTCCTTGATCGTGGTGACCATGGTGATGCCGTTGCCAGCGGATCTGGAAGAATACCGCCCCATCTTGTGGGCGCTTGGGTTTGTGGCTTTCTTGGGGCTGTTCACAGTTGGAGCTGTGGCTCTCTTTTTAGTGATCAAAAACCGCCGGGCAGGCCAGTTCGATGCGATCTTTGGGCCGCTGGGGCTACACGGCAGCGGTTACCTGACCAACGGCAGGCAATACCACGGGCAGACAGGCGGGAGGCAGGCAGATGTCTATTTTTATCGCGGGCCGACCTTAGATCTTTACTTGGCATCTCCACTGCGCACGCGCATGGGAATTGGCAACCGCAGCGCGCTTGGCTCCATGGCCGCGGGGATGATCAACCGCCCGGCGCTGCAAACGAATTACCCTGAGCTGTCACAGCTTGCCATATATCCAATCGATGAACGGTGGGGAGGCGAGCTCCTTGAGCATCCGCAAGCACGCGCCATCATCCAGCGCCTGATGAACAGCCAGGGTTCGTTTGAAATCCGTAACCTGCTCCTGCAGCCCGAATCTATTCAATTGAAACTTTCCCGCATTCACCTCGCGATGATCAATGCGGAGAATGTACGCGGCTGGTTCAGCGATTTGCAGGAACTGGCGAATATTGCCGAAGGTTTGCCTGCCCCCAGTGTCACTGCACAGCCAAGTAGCTTGGAGCGCAGCAGCCGCACCGACCGCAACACGATCACGCGCTGGGTGGTGATCAGTACACTGCTGTTCTTTGGCTTGCTGCTTCTTTGTAGCCTGGCAATCATCCCGCTGGGAATCTGGCTGGGAAGCTCGGGGTATTAATGATCGTTATCATCAATGGGCCTTTGGGCATTGGTAAGACGGAGACCTCCTGGCAACTGCTGCACATGTTCCCGCACGCAGCGATGCTGGATGGTGACTACCTTGGGGCAGTCGAGCCTTTTGAGATCTACGATGAGCAGCGGATAGCATACCTGTACCAGACCATTCGCCTGTTGGCTGGCTGGCATAAACAGCACGGCTACCCCCACCTGGTAATCAACTATGTTTTTGAGCGTCCTGAATCGTTACAAGCCCTGATTTCGCTGCTGGATGACCTGGACGACCCGGTGATACCTTTTCGCCTGACCTGCAACGAGGTAGAGATGGAACGGCGCGTGCGCCAGCGGGGGCAGATGCTGGAGCAGGATGAGGCGCAAATGATATGGGAGCTGCAGCGTTTCCGTGAGCTGACCAGCATACAGGAAGAAAACGCCAAGGCTGGGAATTTGGGCATCGTGATTGACACAACCCACCTGACCTCGCGGCAGGCTGCGCAGGCGATCTGGGAGCATGTACACGAGGTATGATGATCAATACTAGACTATGCTTTGACGTATTTACGCTGTTTCCCGAGGTTTTCTCCCCTTACCTGGAAAGCAGCATTTTACAGCGCGCACAGGAACGTGGCCTCGTGCAAGTGGAGTTGCATAATATCCGCGATGCCACAACCGACCGCCACCATGTATGCGACGATATGCCTTATGGCGGCGGTGGTGGGATGGTGATGAAGCCTGAGCCGATCTTCGCTGCGGTGGAGGGCGTTTTGGGAGCGCCGCCTGTCTGCCCGGTGATCTTGCTGGATCCGCAGGGGCGGGTCTTCACCCAGGCAGTGGCAGAGGAGCTGGCGCAGCAGGCGCACCTGGCGCTCTTGTGCGGGCGATATGAGGGGATTGACGAGCGCGTGCGCGAGCACTTGGTAAGTGATGAGATCTCGATTGGCGACTACGTGCTGAGCGGGGGAGAGCTACCGGCGCTGGTGTTGATCGACGCCGTCGCCCGCCTGATCCCAGGCGTTTTGGGCGACCCCGATGGACCATGGGATGATTCGCATGCTTCGGGGCTGCTGGAATATCCCCACTACACCCGGCCTCCAGAGTTCCGTGGATGGGGGGCGCCGGAAATCCTGCTCTCAGGGGATCACGGCAAGATCGCCCGTTGGCGGCGCGAGCAAGCCTTGCTGCGTACACGGCAGCGCCGCCCGGATCTGCTGGCGAAGGCAAACCTTTCAGAGAAAGACCGCATGTACTTACAAAGTCTAGAAGATCAAGGTAAATGAGGAGATAACAAAGATGCGATTCAACTATGGCAAAATTTTCCTATTGGGTTTTGGCTTCTTTGGTGTCAGCGTGATCTGGAGCACTTACAATGCGTTCGTGCCCATCTTTCTGGCGAATAAATTTGGGATGGAGCCCGCCTTCATTGGCTTCTTCATGACGCTTGACAATATTGCTGCTTTGTTCATCCAGCCGCCGGTGGGTGCCTGGTCGGATCGTTTACGCACACCGATCGGGCGGCGTATGCCCTTCATTCTTGTTGGAGCGCCGATTGGCGCAGCCGTTTTCGGGTTGATCCCGCTGGTGAGTGTCTTGCCGCTGTTTGTTGCCTGCACAACAACGCTCCTGCTGAGCATGGCACTCTGGCGCACGCCGGTGGTGGCATTGATGCCAGATATCACCCCCTCCCGCTTCCGCTCGCAGGCAAACGGGATCATCAACTTCATGGGCGGGATTGGCTCCATTATCGCCTTCCTGATCGGCTCGCAGCTCTACAAAACAAACCAGGCCTACCCGTTCTGGCTGGGATCCGGGCTGGTTCTGCTGGCAGCGGTTCTGGTTTTCGTATTCATCCGAGAGCCCAAGGATTATGAGGCAGCGGACCAAGAACGCCCTGGCATGCTGGAGAGCCTGAAAACGGTGATACAGGACAAAGAAAAGAGTGCCCTATTGATCTTACTGGCGATCTTCGCCTGGTTTGTCGCCTATAACGCGGTTGAGGCTTTCTTCACTTTATATGCAGTGAACCATCTCAATCTGCCGGAGGCGGATGGGGCGCGCCTGTTGGGACAACTATCTTTGATCTTTGTGATCATGGCGCTGCCTGCCGGATATATTGGCAGCCGGCTGGGGCGGCGGGTGACGATTATGACCGGCATCAGCCTGATGACCATCTGCCTTCTGTTGTTGTATTTCCTGCCTGTCAATACACTCAACACGCAGATCACAAAACTGCCGGTAGTGGGTGTTGTTCCGGTGACAGGCCTGATTTTGATGCTTGCTGGGGCAGCCTGGGCTTTAATCAATATCAACTCGTTGCCGATGGTGGTGGATATGACCCAGGCAGTGCGCATCGGCACCTACACCGGGCTGTACTACATGTTCTCCACCATGGCTGCGATTGTAGGGCCCAATGTCAACGGGTGGATCGTCCAGTTGACGGGCAAGAATTACCAGAATGTGATGGTAGCGGCACCGTTTTTCATGCTGCTCGCCCTGGCGTTGATGAGCCGCGTGCGCCGCGGTGAGGCAAGCCAGGAGAAAGAGATTCCCGAAGCGCTCTAAGCGAGAAGGCACAGACACGTAAAGCAGGTTCCCATGAGAGCTGCACTCACAGCGATTCCTATCCTTTGGGTAGATGAATTTCTGCTGGCGATCAATAAACCCACCGGTCTGCGCACGCTGCCAGACGGGTATGATGCCAGTCTGCCCCATGTGAAGAGCCTGCTACAGGCAGAATTTGGCGCGTTGTGGATCGTCCACCGTCTGGATAAGGATACCAGCGGCGTGCTGGTGCTGGCGCGCACGGCAGATGCTCACCGCAGCCTGAACACGCAGTTTGAGCAGCAACAGACCAGCAAATGCTACCATGCGCTGGTGCATGGCAATCCGGGCTGGGAAATGACGCTGGTCAGCATGGCCCTGCGGGTGAATGGAGACCGCAAACACCGCACAGTGGTCGATGAACGCAAAGGCAAGCCAGCCATCACGCAACTCCGCGTGCTGGAGAGATTGGGAAACGCCGCTTTGCTAGAAGCCATCCCTAAGACCGGGCGCACGCACCAGATTCGGGCGCACCTTGCCGCATTGGGGCTGCCGGTGATAGGAGATACGCTGTACAGGAGCCGATCATTAGAAGGCAGCGCACAGATAGAAGGCGACTTACCCAGGTTGATGCTTCATGCTAGAGAGTTGGAGATCGACCACCCTGCTAGTGGTGAGCATATGGCAATAGAAGCACCCTATCCGGCAGATTTTCAAGCATGCCTGGAGCAATTACGCCGGGCGAGAGCAGAAAGTGAGAGCAATTAGCCGCCGCCTGTTTCCTTGCCGCAGGGCCTCCAAAATGCTATAATCCCCCTTACGCCCCAGTAGCTCAAAGGATAGAGCGAGGCTCTCCTAAGGCCGAGGTTGTGGGTTCGACTCCCGCCTGGGGCGCTGATTTTCGAACCCAAAAAACCTTGCCAAAATTGGCGACTTGTGTATAATTAAAGCAATGAACATCTGGGTGCCCCCCTCACCCAGGTGTTCATTGCTTTTAGTGGATCATGGGGGTAAGGTGTTGCCCACAGCGCAGTCGCGTGTATAATGATATTGAGCAACAAGCCATGGCACAAACTGCCCCGCTCATATTTGACCTGCGCTTTGAGCGCACAACCAGTGCCTGCCGCGCTCAGGTGATCCAATCACCTTTTGGACAGGCAGCAGTGGAATTCTCTCTGCCGCTAACCTCGTCTGGCGTCGGTGGTTCAAGCTGGCTGCTGCCGCATAACCAGGCCACAGCACGCCAGCAGGGCACACGCCTGTTCGAGACCGTGTTTGCTGGCGAGACACTAGCCTTGCTACGCCGATCATTGGATGAGGCGGAGCGCCAGCAGACCTGCCTGCGTCTTTTGCTGCGTTTCGGTAGCCTGCCCGAGCTGGCTGCACTGCCGTGGGAATTCCTTTACGATCCGGCGGCAGGCGGCTTTCTGGCGCTTCTGGGGGATGTGACCATTGCCCGTTACTTGGAGGTCCCGCAACCGCATCGGCCCATCACAGCGGCGCGCCCCTTGAACGTTCTTGTTGCGATTGCCAGCCCGGCAAATTATCCCGTATTAGATATTGAAGGAGAATGGAATGGGTTGAAAAGCGCCTTGAGCGGCCTGGAAGCCCAGGGACTGGTGCGCCTGGAGCGGCTGCAACCAGCCACTGCACTGGCTTTACAGCGGCGCTTACGCCAAGCAGATTTTCACGTGCTGCACTTCATTGGTCATGGCGCGTTCGACGAAAACATTGGCGAAGGAGTGCTGGTGCTGGATAGCGAGCCAGGCGTAGCAAAGCCTGGCCAGGGGCAGATGCTTTCGAGCCAGCACCTGACTATGCTGGTGGGGGCAGAACGGCGTAGCCTGGGGCTGGTGATGCTTAATGCCTGCCAAACTGCGCAAGCAACCGCCCAGGCTCCTTTTGCCGGCATGGCGCAGAGCCTGGTGCGCCTGGGAATCCCGGCGGTGATCGCCCAATCTGCACCGATTGTGGACAAGGCTGCGGCAGTGCTCTCGGCAGAATTTTACCTGGCGCTTGCCGAAGGCCAGGCCTTGGATTTCGCCCTCGCCGAGGGCCGGAAAGCGATGGTCAACCAGGGGTTTGCAGTAGAATGGGGCATCCCGGTGCTCTTCTTGCATGCCACCTCGGACGGACGTGTTTTCGATGTGGATAAGCTGGATCTGCCCAAGGTAGTGGAAACGCTGAAAGAGGCGCTGCCTGCCAATGACCCCACGCCCGACCATCTGCTGGATACGTTGCGGCGTTTTGAGCACTTCCACACCTTGCTGCACAATTGGAAGGAGCTGCACAACCTGCTTAATGATATTATCTACGCTTCGGGTCAGTTCTCGCGCGAGATCGAACGACTGGATGCAAGCGGCGACCCTGTTATCCCGCGTTCCCTGAATCGGCTATGGCGCCCGGTGGCGCAGAAAGTCTCGATCCTGACGGATTGGGCAGCAAGCGCCCGCCCAATTGCCGATACACCCTTCCAGGCTCGGGCAGATGGGCTACAGGGTCCCGCCTGGGCGGTAGAATTGCACGCCGCGCGGGTGCGGCTGGATGGGCTGCTGGAGCAAACCGGGGTCGACCAAGGGGAACTTTATGATGCTACCTTCGATTTTGTTGATCTGGCAGAGAAACACATGTACCTGGCAGATAAGCAACTGCGCGATACGGCAGGCGAGCTTTCGAACTTGTCGCGCATGGTTCTGGGGAGGCTGACCCATGACAAAGTACACTGAACTTCAGGCTGAGCACCAGCGCTTGTTGGAGAGCAAAGATCGCACAGAAGATTCTCAAGCGCTGCTGCAGGATGTGCAGGCATATATCGGGAAAGTGAAATCTGAGGCAGGGTTCGTGAGCGATGTGCGTGACCGCAACCAGTTGCGCGCCAATCTGCGCTTTTGGGCTTCTGTTGTGTTCGACCAGACAGGCCTATATCCCGATACAACGCTGCATCCGGCAGAAGAGGCGGCTGGAACTGAAGCGCAGATCAAAGGTCTTGAGAGCACGCCTGCTGAGAAACCGCCGCTCTATCGCAGCCCCTGGTTCTGGGTAAGTGTAGTAGCTGGGATTGTAGTCATCGGGCTTTTGCTCCTCCCCATCCTCAATCCGGGGCTGAACCCATTCCTCCCGAGCGCACAAGAAGCGGTACGCCTGACGGTTGAGTCAGAATACACAGCAGTGGTCCTGAACATCACGGAGACAGCATCGGCAATGCCACCGACCACTGCAGCCCCAACCAATCCTACGCCCAGCCGGACTGCGGTCGTAACCCCGATAAAGATCACGCCTACCCCTGAAGGCGAGGTGGAGGCGCTGCTTTCCACGCAGATCGCGCTGGTCACTCAGATCATTCCTCCAGCGGAGATTGAATCACCTACACCCACCCCGACGGAATTCTCCATCACCGGCGGGGAGGAGATGGGGGAATATGTATGGATGAAGGCAGAGGTGGCCTCAATGGCCAACCCGCAGGGATGTGGTGATCGCTCGCTCACGCTGCAGGTTGCCCCCGGCGAGGCTTTCAAATCTGTGAGCTTGCCCCCGGCGCGGGTGACGGTCAGCCAGGGGGGAAAAGGTGAGGTGCTCTACAGCGGGGCGTTGGATATGGGCGGCAAGGCGCTAGCGATTGCTATTCCAGAGCGCGGGGCGGACATGCTGCTGGTGCAGGTATTTGCGGCGGGCTTACTATTTGACAGCGTGATCGTGCAGTTCACCCCAGATTGTAGTCACGACCAGGTGACGATCACTTACGCGACCTCTGCTGAAGCTGCCAAAGTGCAAAAGCTGGTTGAAGCGGTGGAATTGCCCCCCCAGTCTATTTTGCTGGGCTGGTGGCTGGAAACCTGGGGGCCCTCACCGGTATGGGATGGATGGGTGGCTGTGCTGCGCCTGCAAGGCAGCGGTGGGGAAGGTAGTTATATTTACTGGGCTGCGGGCAATGTAGATGCATCCCGCAATGTGCCCCTTGCAGAAGATTGGGTTGTGGTGATTCAAAGCGGGTGCGAACGGGCCTTCGTGCGCCTGGGTGTCACCTCTGGTGGGGAGACCTTCACGCAAGACGTGAGTCTGGTCACCTCCTACTGTCCTGCCAAGCCGGATGTGGGACAAGCGACCCCTAAACCATAGCCGGCTTATACACCAGTAAATCAGACCGTTGTAGAGGAGGATAAACTATGCTCATCGATGCTTATTCAAACCTGGCATTGCTCATGCAAATCCTGCAAGCCGAAAGCGAGAAAGAAGGGCTTCCCTGGTGGCTGATCCTGCTTATTCTGGCAATCCTGATCATCATTCTGATCTGGGCATTGACGCGCAATGCGCGCTTCTCAGAGCCGCCGCACGTTGAGCACAGCCACGAGGAAGCCGCTGGGCACGAAGCAACGCGTTCAGTTGTTGCCGAGAGTGCAGTGGAAGTGGCAGAACCGGCGCATGTTGAGCCGGCTGTTCCGCCAGCGCCACCCGTCCCGGATGATCTTAAGATTATCGAAGGAATTGGGCCCAAGATCGACAGCCTGCTCAAAGAAGCCGGCATCACGACTTATGCCCAGCTTGCTGACACGCCCGCAGAAAAGTTGCGCAGCCTGATGGAAGATGCGAACCTGAGGATCGCCGACCCGGCTTCGTGGCCCGAGCAGGCGAGTCTGGCAGCCAAAGGGGATATGGATGGATTGAAAGCCATGCAAGATTCTCTCAGAGGCGGAAGAAAGACCGGATGATTCCATCAAGGGGGGCTGCGATCAGGTCACAGTCTCCCTAGTGGCAAATATAGATCCACGTTCTTGAACGGCAGCAGCGCCAGGATGACGGCATGCTCGTAGAGAGCAGCACGGTCGATCACATTGCCGGTCAGGAGGCCAATAGCGCCATCCCTTTGCTTGGAATTTGCCTGGCTGAAGACGATATCATCCGCTTCGCCCAGCTCTTTACCCTGTCGCACCAGTTCGGCTATTGGCGCAGGTAGGAAAAACGTACCCGTTCGTCCTTTGCCAGCGCGCCCATTTCCGAGGATGGCTACCCAAGCAAAAGCGGTCATTTCCTGGCCCAGATCTTCCACGCCGCCTTCAACCCCCACCCAGAAATCAGCCTGTGGGGCCAACTGCGATGCCCCGCGCACCCGGTTCAGCGCACCTTGCAGTGTCTCGGCATCTGAGCAGGGCTGAGGGCTCACCAGGGAGGGGACGCTGACGCTTTGCAGTACGAAGGTTTCGCCGGGGAACATGCGCTGAAAACCATGGCGTACAGCCCGGATTTTTACCGGGTTCTCAGATGCCAGAACGATTGTCTTCACGGCAAAGCTGCGTAAAATACTTGGTTGCCGAACGCCATGAAAATGAGGCGGTTGGGGCTGATGGCAAAGGCAGTGGCCTGCCCGTCAGCAAGCGCTTCTGATGGGCGATACTGGCGCTGCAAGTTCAGACGCACGCTGAAGAAGTAAACCGCCTGGTTGCTGGGGTCAAGCAGGTAGAGCGAAGGCTCAGGGGGCGGGGAGAAGTAGATCTGGTTGAACAGCGCATCGCGGATGACCGAGCCACTCGGGCGACCGGGACGCGGGTCGGTGAAGGGATATGGTTCTTCGCAGCGGGTGGGTGACTCGGCGAGGCCGCTGTAGGAGCATTTGGTTACGTGCCCATCACTGTGCAGCAGGAAGAGATCGTCATTATCTACGATCAGATCGACGATATCTGCCATCTCGGGCACATCATCGCCGAAGAAAAAGCGTGGCGGCTGAGCAATATCCATATTGCGGTAGATCCACACGGCGTTGCTATCGGGATCCAGGACATATAAATCGCCAGCATTGAGGACAAAGGCTTTGAGCTGGCCAAAGTTCATTGCGGGCGGGGCAAGGGTGGCGGTCAGCGGCTGATCGCCACCGTTGATGCAGTAAAGCAGGTTGCCGTTGGCATCCATGCCCATAAGTGCGGCATTCTGCACTGAGCCGGGCGGCAAGGCGACAATATCCACCAACGGGCCGACGCTTGAAGGGGTGGAGCCGCAGATGAAATTGGCATCGATCTCATAACCACGGCCGGTGAGCAGCGCATGGAGCACATTGCCCGTGGGCCCATTGAGCAGGTACAGGTCGGTTTCGGTGGCAAGGAGGCGGGTGACTTGCATATCGCTGCCCAAGCCGCCGAGAATGGCGGGCTCGAACACGAGGCGCTCTACCCAATCCAATTGATCGAGAGCCGTGCGGGCCTGGGTGCGCAAGGCCGTTGACTGTTCCGTGACACGGTAGAAGTCTGCCTGGTCGAGGAAGTCTAATGTCTCTGCCCAGGCAGTGTGCTGCTCGGCTGGGTCGGTGAGGGTAGCAGCATATTCAGCAGCCTCGGCGGCTTCGGCGTAGAGAGCCTGTTGGCGCTGCGTGCGGCCGCGTTGCACATACACCCATGCGCCTACGGCGCTCAGCGTGAGGGGCACTGCGACGGCAAGGAAGATCAGCACGGAGGGGGAAAGATGCAGCGTGCTCTCATCGGGGAGGAGGTTGCGCAGCAAGCGGCCTAACCCGCGGGCAATGAGGCGCAGCGAACCGCTGACGGCGCCGGTGAGGTCACCCAAGACTGTGCGCAAAGGGGCCAGTGCATCACGGCGAGGGCGGGGAGGGGCTGCAGGGCGCTCCGTGCGGGCGGCAGCCGCGGGGGTAGTAGCAGGCCTGGGAGGTGGCTGCAAGGGGGGGCTTTCTGGGCTGGGGGGAGGCTCCTGCGGCAGCGGCATGAGCGGCGGCGGGGTGATGAGCACCTCGGCCTGCTCACTGGCGCCGGCAGGCATGTCTACTGTAGAAGCATCTTGTCCTGCCGGCTGAGGAAGGGGCTCAGCGGCTGGAGCGGAAAGGGGACTAGCCTCCTGCGGGGCGCTCTGCGGTTGTGAGGAGGGCGGTGTTGCAGTGGATGGGCGTGCCATATCGGTATAGGGAAGCTTGCGCCGCAGCAAGCGGATCTGCCCGCTGCCAGGCTGTGCCTGCACCAGGGCTACCTGAGCCTGCTCGGCGGGGGATGACTGCAGGGTGCGACGCATGCCTTCCATCCCCTGGCGAGCAGGGTGGGTGAGGGTGCTAGCAGACCAGCCTGGGGCAATCTGAGGTGAGAGGAGCATGAAGTCGCCCGTTGCCAGGCGGGCCTGTAAAAACCGGATGGGGGTGGTACGGCTGACACCCAGGCCTCGCCCGCTCGTCTGCGGATCGTGGTAATGCTGGGTCTCCTGGGGGGTGACGATAAAGGTGTGAACCGGCCCGCTGTGAGCGAGGTAGATGGTGTCGTTGCGCAGCACTGCCAGGATCAGCAAGCCAATGCCCTGCTTGCCGGCATTGGTGCTACGCAGGTTGCGATTGAGTAGGTGGGTGTTGAGCGCATCGGCGATGGTGCGCAAGGCGGCGGTGACGCTGCCGGGGGTCTTATAGTATTTCTGTGCCAGGAGGGGCAGCAACTGGTTGTACTGCTCAGCGGAGAGGGGGGCATTACCGGCCATGCCCAGGTAGATGATGAGACTATCTGCTTCCCGGCCGCGCGCAGGGCGCTTGGGGGCGGTGACGGCATATAAGCCAGGCAGATCGCTGGACTCCTGTCCGGCTTGCCAGGCGAGAGAGAGGATGCTGAGGTCAATTGTTGTAGCCATACTGGTTTGATTATACTGGTAAAATTAAACTTGGTGGTGCGCCAACAGGCCCAGTTCGCAGGCCAGAGAGACGCACCCTTGCCAGGCGCGAGGGGGGCGAGCCTGGATCATCCATGATGGGAGCTATTATGCATTTCTCGATCATCCATACTATCGAAGAGTTAGAAACCTTAGCAGGCGAATGGAATGCACTGCTGAAACAGAGTGCAAGTGACGTGCCATTTCTGCGCCACGAGTACCTGACGGCGTGGTGGAAAACGCTGGGCGGTGGGGAATGGCCAGAAGGGGAGCTGCTGGTGGTGATTGCACGAGATGGCGATGGCGGGCTGCTGGGGATCGCGCCGCTGTTTTGTACGAGCCATGGCGATCGACCAAGACCATCTTTGCTCTTCCTGGGCAGCATCGAGATCTCCGATTACCTGGATGTGATCGCTCGCCCAGAGCATGTATCCGCATTCGTGGCAGGCGCACTGGACGTGCTGGCAGAGGCGGATAACCCGGATTGGGTCGCATTGGACTTGTACAACCTGCTCGATTCGTCACCGACGATCGTGGCACTGCAGGCTGCTGCAGAAGGGAAGGGCTGGGAGGTGAGGCAAGAGGCGCTGCAGCACTGCCCATCGATCCACCTGCCGGGAGACTTTGAGAAATACCTGGCCGAGCAGGTGGAAAAGAAGCAACGCCATGAAATCCGGCGCAAGATGCGCCGGGCGCAGGAATACGAGCAGCCGGTGCGGTGGTACATTGCGGAAGAGCCAGCCAACCTGGATGATGAGATCGACGCCTTCCTGGCGTTGATGGCACATGATTCGGAGAAGGATCGCTTCCTGACGGAGGCGATGTGTACGCAGATGCGCACGGCGCTGCAGGTTGCCTACCACGGCGGCTGGCTGCAACTGGCTTTTCTGGAAGTGGGCGGCAGGAAAGCGGCTGGCTACTTGAACTTCGATTACGCAGATACGATCTGGGTTTACAACTCCGGGCTGGATTTTTCATTCCGCGAGCTCTCCCCGGGGTGGGTGCTGCTGGGGCACCTGCTGCAGTGGGCCAACGAGCACCAGCGCAAGGTTTTCGACTTCATGCGCGGGGACGAGGAGTACAAATATCGCTTCGGGGCTGTTGACCGGCGTGTGGTAAGGGTGACGATCCGACGCTGATGAGGAAAAATGGCCACGCCCAGGGGGATTGTTTTCTCAAGAAAGCAATGAGAAACCAATAGGATGATGACAGATTTTTGGGAGAGGGGGAATTGTATTGAATTGAAATAATGCAGAGAACAACTGGCCATGACCTTTACAGATTTCCTGCGCAAAATGACGACTCATGAATAGAACTGGTGCGAGACTACCCTGCGGTATTCCATCTGACCTGGCTGTCATTGCAATCGCGATGTTCTTATGGGGACTGGGCGAAGGTCTGTTCATCTTCTTTCTTCCGCTGGCTCTGCAGAGGTGGGATACGGATGCGGCGCAGATTGGCGCTGTACTCAGCATGATTGGGGTGACGATGGCTGTCGTGCAGGCTCCGGCGGGGTACCTATCCGACCGTTTTGGGAGGCGCCCGTTGATCCTGGCAGCCATGGTATTGGGAATCGCCGCTGCAGTGCTGATGGCAATGGCTGAAAGCCTGCCGGTTTTTGTCGCCGGGTTATTGGCGTATGGCTTCACCTCATTTATTGTCGCACCGATCAACAGTTATATTACCAGCCTACGCGGCAACTGGAGTGTGCAGCGCGCGGTGACGTTCGTTTCTGCTGCGATGCAGGTGGGCGGGATCATCGGACCTGTAATGGGAGGGCGGGTGGCGGATACGGTGGGAATGGCGATCATCTTCCGCTATTCCAGTGGGCTGTTCCTCGTTGCCACGCTGGTGATCTTGCTTGCAAAACGCCCGGTGGTGCTGGAGGAACAAGAAGCATCCATTCATTTGGCCAATCCGTTAGCAAACCCGCGGTTCCTTGGATACCTGGTGATCGTTTTCCTCACTATACTTCCCCTCAGTGTGCCACAACAACTCACCTCCCTCTATTTACAGAATGTTCATCATCTTTCGACCCAGCAAATCGGAATTCTGGGAACGATCGCTAGCATCGGCACGGCCTTTATGATGTTCTCGCTTGGGAGTCTACAGGCGCAACGCGGCATGCTGGCTGGGCAACTGCTCATAGCTGGTTTTGCTTTTTTGATGTGGCGAGGAAGGAGTATGGTGGCATTTTCTGGCGGATACTTTTTGGTTGGCGGATATCGCCTGTACCGTTCGATGGCTCTGGCCTATTCGCGCGGGCTGGTCAAAGCTGGGGACATGGGGCTGGCGTATGGACTGGTTGAGACCGGCAATGCCCTGGCGGTCATTGTGGCTCCACTGGCAGCAGGGTTCCTGTACGATTACAAGCCGGAAGCAGTCTATACGGCAAGCCTGGCAGCTCTCGCTTTCACCGCGATCCTGAATGGGTTCCTGCGCGAAAAAGGCAAATGAGATCGCAACGGTAGAAGGTAAGTTGATTGTAGAATATATATTCTGAAAAACAGGATGTTTAACGCCGGGGCATCCCCCAGCCGCCAAGATCGACCGTCTCAGGGTGGTCGCTCCAGATGCCGGCGATGGGGGTGTGACACTTGGGGCAGGTGCCATCGGCGGTGATGTGGTAGGCACGGATGGTATAGCCGGTGCGCTCAATGAGGGGGGTGCGGCAGTGGGGGCAGTAGGTGTTCTCATAGCCCTTGGTGCGCCCGGGGATGTTGCCGGCATAGACGTAGCGCAGACCGGCCTCTTCGCCGATCTCAGCGGCGCGCACCAGGGTGCTGACGGGGGTGGGGGGCAGGTCGGTCTTCTTATAATCGGGGTGGAAGGCGGTAACGTGCCAGGGGATATCGGGGGAAACGGAGGCGATGAAGGTGGCAGCCTCCATCAACTCCTCATTGCTGTCATTGAA
>JAFGBV010000018.1 GCA_016932955.1 Anaerolineales bacterium
GCGCCCTGCGGCAGGCTGCAAGCCAGCGCAAGCAGGAGCAAGAAAAGGATGCCGAAAGGCAGGGGCAGAGAATACTTCGCTGTACTGCTGTGGGTGGGTTCTGAGTCCATAGATGTCATGCTTGCCTGACGAGACCTTTACCAGAACTGCAGCTTCAACCGCCGAATCGTTATGTCGGAATCAGGTCGAGCGGCTCGCCGAGCAGGTAGTGGCTGAACCAGCTCAGGTTCTGGTGCATTACGGCATGGTTCTCGCGTGGTTTGGTGATGGGGTGGCCCATGCCGGGAAAGATAAACAATTCCACTGGCAGGCCCATCTCCTTCAAGCCGCGGTATAGCTCAGTGGCATTCGAAAGCGGCACGCGGCGATCATCTGAGCCGTGCTGGATTAGCATGGGCGTGCTGGCTTCGGGCAGGCCGCTGATTGGAGCGGTCTTGATGTATTCCTCGCGTCTGCTAAAGGGCGAGCCAGACAAGTAATCTACGGTGAAATCGGGGATGTCGTTGCTGATGTGATAGGTATACCAGTCAGAGACGCCCGCCCCTACCGAGACGGCCCTGAATTTTTTTGAGCGCAGCCCGGCAAAGGCCGAGATGTAGCCACCTTGCGACCAACCCATGCAACCGACGCGTTCTGGGTCCACCCAGCCCAACCCCGCCAGGTAATCTACTGCGCTTTCCAAGTCCCACAAGTCACCCACACCCAGGTTATTGACGTTCAATTCCATAAAAGCCTGGCCACGCCCCATGGAACCGCGATAATTGGGCTTCAGTACCAGGAATCCCTGGTTAGCAAACTGCACTGACGGATAGTAGCGCAGGTCCTCACCGCTGATCAGGTAGCTGTGCGAGCTGTCCGTCGGGCCGCCGTGGACAACAAAGACCAGCGGGTACTTCTTGGCCTGGTCGAAGTCGACAGGCTTGCGCAACACGCCCTCGATCTCTACGCCATCTTTGCTCTTCCAGCGGATTGTCTCCACCGTGCCCATTAACCAGCCCGCCAGCGCCTGCCCATAATCCGTCAGACGTTGGACGCGCCAGGGTCTCCCGGAGCCATCCGGGCGAGCCAGGCAGGCTTCGGGGAAGCTGCTGGCGTTGGCGGCCACCAGGCCGATGCTCCCGGCGGCGGAAATGTGGAAATCGTACCAGGGCCAGAGCGACTGCTCGTCCGGGCCAAGCAACTCCAGGACAGTGTACTGACCATCACCGTGGAAGCGCGCCAGACGCACAACCGTTCCATCATAGTACAGACCAAAAATACCGCTTTCCACCCAATACACGGTGAGCACTAACTGGTCGAGTGAGGCACTGATGTTGTGCATACCGGCCAGGAAGGCTGCTTCATCGGAGGCTGCCAAGGCTGCTGGGACATCAATCACCCACAAGTCCGAGCGGGTGTACATCTTATCATCGCGTCCCTGGTACTCGATGAGCAGCTGGCTGCCATCCGGCGAGACGGCAGCAACCTGCGCCCGGGCTGGCAGGTTCAGACGGGTGAGGCGACCCAGGTAGGAATAGTCTTCTTTTTCAGGCGTTTCTGGCGTAGCAGGTTTCGAATCGCCAGACACTTTTTCGGCTTCCTTACGGGCTTTCTGGCGGGCGAGATATTCTGCCAGAGCTGCCCCGGCGTCTAGCTGCAGGCAGTAGACACTACCCTGGCGAAAATAGACCAGATCATCGCGTTGGCGGCAGTTCAAGTACACTGCATCACCGCGTGGCGAAGGAACCATTCCCACAATACGCAGCGGCTGCTCAAACAACTTGCTCAGTTCGACCACCGGAGGGGTGAGGGCTTTGGATTCATCCTCTGTGGCGGCGCGCATCTGGGAGAGGTAGTTGCGGGCTTCATCCAAGCCAGTGTAATACAGGGCTGAAGCGCTGTCTTCCTGCTCAAAGTGAACAAAGTTGCCAAATTTCTCCTGGCGGGCTTTTTTCTCATCTCGCTCTGGATTGCTGGCAAGGTAAAGAAAGCCCCCGGCAAAGGGCTTGAAGGCTTCCACACCTGTCTTATGATCTGTGACTCGCCAGCCTTCGCCGACCAAACCTTCGTACAACCAGATCTGCGGCTTATCCTGAGGAGCATCGCCATTACCGCCGGGTGTCTTCAGCAGCGCCAGCGTCTCCTCGTCCACCCATTCCACCTGGCTAACACTGCCTGTACGGGTGAGCGGGAAAACTCGACCGCGCCCCTGGTCATAGATCAAACACTGCGTCTCGTAGCGGTCCTCGTTCCAATCGGCGCGCCGCGCTGAGATCGCCACCCGTCCTCCTGCAGGTGAGACACGCGTTTCCAGCGGAACTTCAAGAGCCAACATGTCCCGCAAGCTGGGGAGGTAAGAGGTGGATGAGCTTTGTGGTTCAGGCATAGACGACTCCTTCAATTCCAGGTTGAATAGATTACACTCCCAGGTCGACGCGCTCCTGCTCAGAGAGCAGCTCGCGGGCGATCAATGCCGGGGCATCCTTGTCCGTCTCGGGATTGGGGATGATGGTCAGATAGACACTGGAGAGGCTCCCGTCTGAGGCAAAGACCCAGTGAGCAACGTGAAATTTATCCTCTGGCTGCTGGTAAGCCTCCGCCAGCTCCTGCACCAGGGCCACATACCCATCTGGCAGCAGCTCGCGCACCTGCTCGGGCGTCCAGCCAGGAAAGACGGTGACTGCCACCAATGTGCCGGGGAACTGCTTCACGGCGCTGCGCGGCGATTGTTCTGCCAGGCAGGCAGGCAGATTCTCTAACACGCCCTCAACAGCGTAAGCAAACTCTGTGCCAGAGGTGATCTGGGCAACGACTCGCCGGGTGGCGTCAGCCTGGGCGGTAGATGATAAATGGGCCAGCCCCTGGGAAGCGCTGGCTTGCATGCGGCTCTCGACGAGCTCGCGTTGGAGCGCGGGCGGGAGGGGGGTGGGACCGAGGGAAGCTGTTTCAGATGGCTGGATGGGTACTTGTGTCGTGGCAGGCTTGCGTGCCGCCCGGCGGCTGAGCACGAAGCCGGTCAGCAAGCCACCCAGTGCAGCCGGCAGCATGAACGTAGCCAGGGCAGCGGTGATAGCCATCAAAATGGCAGTAAATTCACTATCGGTGATTTCCCATAAAAAGAACAGGCTGCCAACCAATGATCCACCCAACCCGGCTAGCATGCCCGCCAGCAGGCCGCGGCGCAACTGCAGGCGCGCCGGCGTGCTTTCACGACGCACCCACAACCAGGCTGCCAGCCCTCCGGCGGTCAGGGTGTTGACCACCAGGCAGGGGATCAGCGCAGATAGAAAGCCAATCCCGATCATGGCTGCCATCAACGCCAGATAGCTGCGTCCGCGCAAGGTGGGTGCCTCGCCTGTTTCGACAGGCACAGGCTCCGCTGTGAGGATAGGCTGGGGAGCAGGCAGTGGGGTTCCCTCCAGCAGGCGCTTCAGGCGGTCTATCGCAGTAGAGATATCCTCGATGTGCGCTTTGCCACCGTCGGGGAACGAAGCCCCGCTGCGCGGCAGGACCTCTACCTCAAGCCGTGTGCCGCTGCCCGGCGTCTCGCTAAAGCGAAAAATCGTCTCCATCCATTTGCCCTGCAGGCCAACCTGCTGTCGAAATTTATAATGAACAAGTTGGGTAGGTTCGCCAACAGACCAGCGTAGGATGGCCCCCTCTTCCCAGGCAGGCACTACAGATTCCAGTGCCCCTCCCCACCAGGCCTGCCAGTTCTCTGCGTTGGTGAAGTATTCCCAGACTGCACTCAATGGGCGGTAGATGATCAGGCTGGTCTTCATACAATTACCTCTTCTTCCCTGGCTGCGGAAGCCTGGCGCAGGACCTCAGCGATCTGCCCCAGGTGGGCATCGTCGTGCGCCAGCCCTGCCGCGAACATCATTACCGCGTTGCGCGGTTTGGCATTCGGGTGGTCAGCAATGTAATTCACTTCCAGGTTTGGCGAGTCGGGCCAGGCATCCAGGAAAGCATGGCGCATACGGAGCGATTCTCGCAGGCGGTGTTGCAACTGCTCAACGGTGGTTACCGTCTGCCAGGGAACTTCGTAGCGTGAGCGTTCCTTGACCTCCACACCGCGCGCCAGGCTGGAGGCGCGGGCGGCGGCTTCTTCAGCCGAAGCGGTGGTGTGGACAATCACATGACCCAGCGTCCAGGGCATCGAAAGCTCCTCAGTCGTGGCGGCGTATTCGTCGTGCGCCAGCGGGTCAACCGGCTGAAAGGTCACGTCGGCATCTTGTGCACTGGCGATCAGGTTGAGCATCGTGTCCACCATCTCATCCGTCAGGCGATGTAAATCGTCAACCGTCAAACCGGTGCACAGGTCTTTCAAGGAGACCTTCTTCTCGCGCATTGCAGCAAAATCAAGCATTGATTTCCTCCAAAAGGCAGAGACGCCGCATACAGGTTTGTATGCAGCGTCTCTATGATAGCACAATTCAATCCAATTATCCTGCGACCATTTCGGTCTCCGGTGTCTCTACTTTGACGATTTCAAGCTCAATGCTGATCTTGATCTCGTCACTGACCAGCCACCCGCCCGTTTCCAGGGCGACATTCCATGTCAGGTTCCAATCTTTACGATTGATGACCGTTGTGGCGGTAAAGCCGGCGCTGGTCGAGCCCCAGGGGCTTCTGGCAATGCCGGAGTATTCGGTCTCCAGCACGACCTGGCGGGTGATGTCGCGGATGGTCAGGTCTCCGATGATGCGCCCGTGATTGTCGTCCAGGACCTCAACCCGCTTGCTCTTGAAGGTCAAGAGGGGATATTTTTCCGCATCCAGGAAGTCCGGCGAGCGCAGATGACCATCGCGCTGGTCTTCCCTGGTGTTGATGCTGGCGGCCTCAATCTGCACGTCCACGCTGGAGGCAGACGGGTTTTGCTCGTCAAACTCGACGCTGCCGTCAAACCGGTCAAAGCGGCCGCGCACATTCGAGATCATCATATGGCGAGCAGTGAAGTTGATTTCAGTATGTTGAGCATCTATTTTCCAAGTCATTTCTAATTCTCCTTGTAACGATAATATGTTTAGTTATTTGATATCTAACTACTTGCTTAAAAAAAGAGCGATCACTCTTTCTTACCAAGTTTGCGGCACAGTTTACCTAATAAGTCCTGCTCTTCTGGGCTGAGCACACTCATCTCATCGGCGATTGCTGCTGCATGTTGCGGGAACAATTCTGAAATGAGCTCTTCTCCTTGCCGGGTCAGCGAGACGGTGATGAAGCGGCGGTCTTCGCTGCTGCGGATGCGCTGTACCAGGCCACACTTCTCAAGGTTATCGATCACCAGGGTGATGTTAGCAGTGCTAAGTAACAGCTTGTGGCTGATTTCCGTCTGGCACAAAGGACCCAGATGGTAGAGGGTCTCCAACACACCGAATTGAGTAGGAGTCAGGCTGCCATGGGTGCTGCGCTGGGAAAGCCGCTGCGCCAATGAACCGGTTGCCCGCGTCAGCTTGATAAACGTATTGAGAGCGAGCATGTCCCTGGGTGAGCCTTGATAATGTGTGGGCATAGTTGTGTAATCGCAAATGATTATGTTCTTGATAGTTCGATATCTAAATAATATCAAAATTGTCCTATTCTGTCAAGGGTCAATTTGCGGTAAAATATGGCAGCGAATGACTGTGTCTCTGCCCTTTAATCTGCACAGTGTGCAGCCATCGTGGAGAATACCACTACATCAAGGAAAATCAGTGAAAATAATATTTGTTAAGCCATTATCTGTCTTAATAATCTGCCTGGCAATCCTGGCAGGCGTGTTGAATGCTGATCTGAATCGCGCCCGGGCCGGCAACCAACCTCCATCTGCACCCTCTCTACAAGGCAACTCCCCCGCTGCTCAGCCGCCCAGGCTGCAGGGGGCGGTCCAGTCCATTCAAGATCCCTTGCCATCTACCGGCGAGCAGCCGCTGTTGGTGATCCTGGCAGATTTTCCCGACAAAGCCGGCACGCTAACTGGTCAAGACTGGGTGAATTACTTCTGGGGTGCAGAGGGCTTCAATGCCTTCTACATGGAAGTATCCTACGGAGAATTGTCGTATCCTGGCGAGATAGGCGATGTGGTCGGCGCGGGCGGTACAAAAGACGAGGCCATCAGCGCCTATGTACGCCTGCCGCAGCCCATTACCTATTATGCCAACAATTATTTCGGCTACAACACTGGCACATTCCCGCAAAACCTGGGTGGGGTGGTGCACGATGCCTTGCAAACGCTGGACTCTGCCGGCTTTGACTTCAGCCCCTACGAAGACCCGCTGACGCACCAGGTGGAAAACCTGATCGTCGTGTTTGCCGGAGCCAATTACGGCTATACCCAAGACGCCAAAAACAGCCTGGAAGCCACCGCCTATACCTTGACCGACATGGGACTGGGAGGGGCATACACCTCGAGCGGTGGACAGCTCTTCGATAACTTCACCTTCTGCCCAGAGTTGTATGGCGGTACGGGCGGCGGGATTGCCAAGATCGGTATTTGCAGCCACGAGCACGGGCATGCCCTGGGTATGTTCGACCTGTATAACCTGTCTTATCAGACCTCAGGCGTTGGTTATTTCGACTTGATGGGCTATGGAGCTTACGGTTCGGACGCGGGTACGCATCCTTTCCACCCCAGTGCCTTCGTCAAAGATTACTACGGCTGGAACGCGCTGAGCGACCTGGGCCCTGGCACCTACAGCTTAACGCTGGCGCCGGTCGAGCTGGGCGCGCATGGTATTCGCCTGTACCCTGATGGCAATACCAGCAGCAAGGAATACTTCGTACTGGAGAATCGCCAGGCATTGGGTTATGACATGGGCTGGACGGGGGCAGGCTTGTGCACCGGGCTGGTCATCTGGCACATTGATGGCACGATCGTCGAAGCGTATGCCCTGTCGAACCTGGTCAACAGCCCAGGCTACATCGGCGGCCCTGCCCACCCCGGAGTGTTGGTCGTGGAGGCAGATGGCAATTTCGACATGATCAAAACAACTTTCCCACCATCGCTAAACTACGGGCAGTGCTCAGACACCTGGGCGGTAGGCCGCACCTGGGATGACAGCACCACCCCAAACGCACGTCTGTGGGATGGCACAGCCAGCAATCTGTCCGTGCGCGTGGTGGATGAGGTAGATGGTAGTTTACGTCTGGTGGTGCGGGTGGGCATGCCCGTCTTTGATCAAAATGCTTTTCTCCCCATGGTCAAAAAATAGGCTGGACTCTGTTATGAATTTTCGCTTTATTCAATTCCTTTTACGCCTGGTTTTCCGGTTGATCTCTCGCCTTGAAGTGCATGGTATGGAAAACATTCCTCAGAGCGGGGCATACATCGCTGTCTCCAACCACATCGGACGGCTGGATGCCGCGCTGGTCTATCTTGTCCTTGACCGCACGGACATCATTATGATGGTGGCTGAAAAGTATAAGGAAAGCGCCTTTTTTCGCTGGCTTGTGCGCATGGTGGATGGAGTCTACATCGATCGCTTCAACGCGGACCTGAATGCCATGCGTGAGATCATGCGCAGGTTGAAGGCGGGTGGTGTGTTGGTGATGGCGCCGGAGGGTACGCGCAGCCCGACCGCCTCGCTGAGAGATGGCAAAGACGGTGCCAGCTACCTGGCAGCCAAATCGGGCTTGCCAATCCTGCCGGTGGGTGTCACCGGTACGGAAGACGAGCTGGTGGGTCAGCGCTTGCGCCGCTTCAAGCGGCTGAAGATTGAGGCCCAGGTGGGCAAGACCTTCACCCTGCCGCCGCTTTCCCCGAAGGACCGTGAAATGCAACTGCCTCAATTCACCGAAGAAATCATGTGCCAGATTGCTGCGTTGTTGCCCGAGAGCTACCGCGGCATCTATGCTGACCACCCACGCACGGCTGAGCTGATCCAGCAGATGGCTCAAGTCCAATAGAAGGTACCTATGGCTGACCCAATTGCACGCAGAGAAGCGATCCAGGAGGCACAGCGCCTGCTGCAGGCGCGTCCGCTATATCTGGATACCGAGACGACCGGCACCGGGCCAACTGCTGAGGTGATTGAAGTTGGCGTGGTGGACAGTGAAGGGAAAACGCTATACAGCTCGCTGGTGAAACCGCGCGGCACGATCGAGCCTGATGCCATGCGTGTGCATAAGATTGCGCCTGAGCTGGTGGCAACTGCCCCCGGTTGGACGGATGTCTGGCCCGAGCTGCGAACGGTGCTGGAGGGCAAACGCGTGGGGGCCTATAATAGCGACTTCGACCTGCGCCTGATCAAACAGTCGCTGACGCGCGCCTGGCTGCGCTGGGACCTGGAGGATCACAACTTCTTTTGCGTCATGAAGCTCTATGCCCGCTTCGCCGGCGAGTGGGACAGCAAGCGCGGCTCTTACCGCTGGCATTCGTTAGACGCAGCCGGCAGACAGGCTGGACTCCCCCTGCTCAATTCGCACCGGGCAATAGACGATGCCCTGCTGGCGCGGGCATTATTGCAATATATGGCAGAGGCAAAATGAGCACGCTCGAAATGCGCCAGGAGTGCCAGCGGCTGCTGACTCTGCGCCCTTTGTTCCTGGAATGCAAAGCCAGTCAAAGCGGGCCTGGGGCTGAGGCGGTGGAAATCGCCCTGGTCGAAAGCGACGGCACCTGCTTGATGGATGAATTAGTGCGCCCCAAGCACGAAATTGATGCGGCGATGGTAGAGGTGCACGGCATCACCAACCGGATTGCTCAATACGCTACTCCCTGGAGTGATGTTTGGACGCAGGCGAAAAAACTTCTTTATGGGCGCCTTGTGGGTGTCTTTGAATTGGAAACTCGGCTGGATTGCATGCGCCAATCGCATAACAATTATTACTTGCGTTGGGACCTCGACCCGGCGAAATTCTTCTGTATCCAGAAAGTGCACGCCGAATACCAGAGCGACTGGGACCGCAGTACGAATAGTTTCCGCAGCTATGGGTTGGAAGAGGCGGCTGAGTTGGTCGGGCTGCCCTCAGAGCCGCTGGCTCTGCACCGCCGGGCGCTGGAGGATGCCCGGTTGGCACGGGCACTTTTGCTGGCCATGGCAGGCTGGAAGATAAC
>JAFGBV010000169.1 GCA_016932955.1 Anaerolineales bacterium
CTTGGGCCTGTGGGGGCTCATCGACAATAAGCTGGCAGTCTATTACGGCGCGGCGGTGCTGCTGGTGGCCCTGCTGGTCATCTACCTGCTGCGCAAAGCGCTCCAACCGCAGCCCATCGGGTCCAGCCTCGCCCTGCTGATCCTGTTTGCAGGCGGGCTGGTGCTGCACGGCGACTACCCCAGCCCGAAAAACCGCCTGCTGGGGGGCGAAGCCAAAGAACAGGCGGTGGTCTTCCTCAGCCAGCAATTCGAAGAAGGCACACTGGTGGCCTCCAGCTCGCCGGGGCCGGTATGGATGGCAAAGATGGAGGTGGCTAACCTGACCTCCACCGACGTGCCGCTCGACCGCACGCCCGAGGCTTTCGTCGAGTGGCTGGATAGCCAGCAAGTGCAAGCGGTTTTCGTCGACCAGACCCTCTCCAGCAACAACCCCAAGCTGTGGGGGCTGCTCGAAGCACAGATTGGCATAGGATTGGAACGCATCTTCTCCGCTGACGAAGGCGACATCCAGATTCTCCGGATCAAGTAAGCACAAGCATTAACCGCTGAGATCGCAGAGCACGCCGAGAAACCTTAGATTAAAATCTCTGTGTGCTCTGTGATCTCTGTGGTGGGTCTTTTGTGGTTAAAAACGGATATAATCCCTATTATGAAACCTAAACCCATCTTCTACCTGATCCTGCTGCTCAGCCTGCTGCTCAGCGCACCCTCCGCCGCCGCACAGGACGATGCTCCACTGGTGATCCTGCTCACCGCCGACGGGCCGATCACCCCCGCCATGCGCGAGTACCTGGCACGCGGCATCACGCTGGCTGAAGGACAGGGCGCCGAGGCGCTCATCCTGCAGCTCAACACCCCCGGCGGCAGCGTGACCACCATGAACCAGATGGTGCAGGACATCCGCAATAGCAGTGTGCCGGTAATCGTCTATGTGACGCCGCGCGGCGGCTGGGCTGCCAGCGCCGGCGCGGTCATCACCGTCGCCGCCCACGCCTCCGCCATGGCGCCCGAGACCACCATCGGCGCCGCCAGTCCGGTGGGCGGGCAGGGCGAGGACCTGGAGACGACCATGGAGTCGAAGGAGAAGAATGCCCTGCGCGCCACCATGCGCTCCTTTACCGAGCGCCGCGGCCCCGATGCGATGGCGCTGGCAGAGGATATGATCGAGAATGCCATGGCAGTCTATGCCGACGAGGCGCTGGAAGTAGGTCTGATCGACTTCATCGCCAAAGACCTGGACGACCTGCTGGCGCAGTTGGACGGTTTCACCGTCACCACGGACGCCGGTGAAATCACGCTGCAAACCGCCGGTGCGCGGGTCGAATCAACCAACATTGCCTTCATCGAGCAGCTCCTGCTCATCCTGACCGACCCCAACATCGTCTTCCTGCTCATCACCATCGGCGTGCAGGCGGTGCTGATCGAGATCTCCTCGCCCGGCGGTTGGGTGGCGGGCTTCATCGGCGTGTGCTGCCTGGGGCTGGCCTCCTACGGGCTGGGCGTGCTGCCGGTCAACTGGTTTGGCATCCTCTTCCTGGGGATTGCCTTCGTGCTGTTCATCCTGGACATCAAAGCCCCCACCCACGGCGCGCTGACCGCCGCCGGCGTGGGCTCGCTCATCATCGGCGCGCTGGTGCTGTTCAACTCGCCCAGCGTGCCCAGCTTCCAGCGCGTCTCCGTGCCGCTGGTCATCGGCGCCTCCATCGGCAGCGGGCTGGTCTTCTTCACCATCCTGATGATCGCCCTGCGCGCCCAGCGCGCCCCCGTGCGCATGGGGCAGGAGAGCCTGCCGGGCAAGACAGGTGTGGCGCGCAGTGAAATCGCTCCGCACGGCAGCGTGCAGTTGGGTGGCGAGCTATGGTCGGCCGACCTGGCGGAGGGCGAAGCACCCATCCCGCAAGGCGCGCGGGTGGAGGTGGTCAGGGCGGAGGGGGTGAGGTTGGTGGTGAGGAGGAAACAATAACCTAAGGTGAGAAGGCGCAGCGGAAACCGAAGTTAACAGTCGATTCTTCTGGCTGGTAGCTGAACCTCTGGTAAACCAGGGCATACTGTGACAAGTTGCTCCACGAGCCTCCACGCAACACACGGCTATCACCGGTCTCGGGGCCGGGCGGGTTTGTCCCAGGCGATTCAGTATAGTAACTTTCGCTATACCAGTCCATTACCCATTCCCAGACATTGCCGGCCATATCGTAGAGCCCATACCAGTTTGCACCGTATCTGCCGACGGGTACAGCGCTTTTCGGGTCACACTCCTTCGTTTGCGCGCCGGAGGTCGATCCAGGCTCACAATCGGCAGGACTATCTCCCCAGGGATATTTTGCACCTTCTAATGTCCCACGAGCAGCCTTTTCCCATTCTGCCTCGGTCGGCAAACGGCCACCCAGCCATTCACAGTAAGCCCGCGCGGCATACCAGGTCACTTCGACCACCGGCAGATCCTCATAGCCGCTGTCTGGTTGCCAACTTCCATTTTTCACATGAATTTGCGCTTCTGCGTCTGTAATATCTAACCAAGGCACTCCCCCTTCATTCTGATTCCCAAACTCATTCAGGAAAGCGGCAAATTGAGCATTGGTCACCTCAGTTTTATCCATGTAAAACTCGTCCAAATAGAGTTCATGATCATCTTTGCCAGCTTCGCCCATTCGGAAAGACCCAGCCGGAATGGGCACCATGAAGGCCGTGAAGTCATAAGCAGCCTGGGTAGGAAGCGGCGAGCGGGTCGGTACGAGCGTGGGAGGCGGGGCTTCTGTGGTAGCTGGAATGGGTGTAGGAACCTCGGTAGTGGGTACAGAAGTTGACGTTTCTGTATTTGTGGGCATGATAACTTCACCAGCTGCTACCGGACGGGCACAGCGGAATCCAACTTTATAAGGTAATACATCGTTTGGTTCCCCTCGGCCACGGAGGGCGGCACGCATGGTATTTTCGTGACCGTCCCAATTGCCACCACGCTGCACACGATAATCACCCGCCCCAGGACCAGTTGGGTTCTGGGCTGTAGATTCATAATAATAGTCAGATGCATACCAGTCCATCACCCATTCTGACACGTTACCGGCCATATCCAAAACTCCGAACGGGCTGCTCCCTTGCGGATAACTACCGGAGGGAACGGTATCACCAACACAATCATTGTAGTTTGCCAGGGAGCAATTGATTCCTTCTCCCCATGGATAGGTACGACGATCTGAGTCACGGGCCGCATACTCCCACTGCGCTTCGCTGGGCAACTGTCTCTTCGCCCAGGAGCAGTAAGCCCGTGCGCCGTACCAGGTCACCCCAGTTGCTGGGTGATCAGCATAACCTTCTTCTACCTGCCAGACCCCATCCACCTCCAGGATATGTCCGTATTTTTTGTACGATTCGATCTTTAGCCAACCGCTTCCTCGCTCACTCCGATTTCCCATCTCATTCAGAAAACCGGCAAACTGAGCATTGGTCACCTCGGTCTGATCCATCCAGAAAGCATCCAGTGTCATTGTATGCACAGGCAATTCATCGGTATTCCCTGAATCAGAACCCATCGGGAAAGTGCCTGATGAAATATAGATTAGGGTCATCCCGTCGATGGGGGAAATGATGGGAGGGACAATGCCGTTAGGACCAGGAGTAACCGTCCCCAAGATTGAGGATACCTGGGTAGGTGTCCTCGTATAACTGGTGGAAAGTGCCGCTTTGCGAGCTGAAGCAGTCATCCAAGCTGTATTTTGACTCTTCTCATCATAATTGTCTGCCAGTTTAATCAAACCGACCAGCAAGAACAGCCCTAAAATAATAAATCCCACCCTCTTCGCAATCTCTCTGTTGCGGGCAATCGTCGCATCGTCGTAGAGTCGAGGCTGGCGCTGTCCTACTTCTCCGGTAGATACGGTCCTGCCTATCTCTCCAACTTGATCAGCCATTTCCGCGGCCTTCAAATAAGCAGGCTTCTGCTCCGCCAGCGACGGTGCCTGATCTTGAATAGCCGGGGAGACGAGCGTTTGGATGGCAGGTGTACCTACATCGGTTATCGCTACCGGGGGTTGTGCAGCAGGTTCTTTGGGCGGTTTCAGGTTGAATAACACGCCGTCTTCCGTGCGCATGAGCAGCACCGGTGTGCCCCATTCCAGCGTGTTGTTGACTGCAAGGCTGAGCGCCAGGCGGGCGCGCGAGATGGCCGCGTCCACCGGCAGTCCGGCTGCCAGGCATTTATAAAATGTTTGCGACAGCTCGATGGCAGCCTGATCAGAGATGCTGTTCTGCATGGCGATCACTGCCGGCACGCCGCGTCTCAGCAGTGTGGCCGCCGTGCTCGAGAAGACGTCTTCTTTACCGCTCTGGCCGCTTTCACACGCATTCAGGATCACCACCCGCAGGTAAGCGTGTTCTCCCAGCAGGCGCGCCAGCTGGCCGGCATTGATATACTGCGCTCGATTGTTGGCCCCCTCAAAAGCTAAAATTCCCTCGTGCTTCTCTTCGTCATAATCCCCGTGGCCGACGAAATGGAAGATATGCCACGGTCCCCCGTTCAAGGCATCCAACAGCGACCGCCACGAGCCGTCAGCCAGCCAGGTCAGCTTTGCCAGGCCGTCCCGGACCAAAGGCTCCAGGGCTTTCTCCAGGTTGGCTTTCTCCTGCGCTACATCCAGGGGATCCAGGTCGGCAGGGCTGGAGATCATGCCCAGGACCTGCAGAGGCGGCTGGATTTCCATCGGTGTAATGATCTGACCGCAGTCCAGGTAGCGCACCACCGGTGTATGCGCCGAAAGGCTCAGGTAGTCGCCCTTATCCGGGTCGAATAAGAACTCCCAGGGCAGCCCCGCCAGCTCATCGGCCTCGATGTCCAAACGGATGCGCAGACCTTTGCCCTGAGACTGCGCCAGCGCCAGGCTGCGGTCGTAACAGCTGCGGATCTGCTGCGTGAACAGCGCTCGGAATAGCTTCCCTCCGAATTCGCGCACGGTCACTTCCTCGTCAGATAACTGGCGGTGGGTGCGGGCGGAGCGTAGCAGAGCGATTTGAAGCTTGTCGAGGTAGCGGCTCAGCTCATTGACGTCTTCGAATGGAAAAGCGATGCTTTCGTCGGCATCCCCGCCTATTGAATGCACCGCCACAGGATATCGCTCACCATCCCCCTTGGTGATCTCGATGCTGAAATCCAGGTATTCGTAAGTTAGTCCTGGATGATCTTCTGCCATGGAAGACTCCCTATCAAATACCCTTACAGATATAGATACTGCTTCTTCTACATACCTTTAAATTCATTGTAGCATATATTAAATTTATTAATTA
>JAFGBV010000170.1 GCA_016932955.1 Anaerolineales bacterium
CGCTCGAATAAACTATTTTAAGACCCTATTCACTAAAGAAGGAGAAAATTTATGACCACTATAGATTTGAACACCATCCAGGCCGCCAAAGTTGTTGATGCGCGTGCCATGTCTTGCCCCGGACCATTGCTCGAGGCTAAGAAGAGCATTGCTACCGTCAAGGTAAATGAAGTTCTTGAAATTTGGTCGGGTGACGCCAATACCAAGAACGACATGCCGCGCTGGTGCGAAAAAGTCGGACACGAGTTCCTGGGCACGCTGCCTGGCGAAGGCTATGAACGGCTTTTAATCCGCCGCAAGAAATAAACGGCGAGGGACGCTTTCATCCGCAGGGTTCTCTGAACGCCTGCGGATGGATCCGTTATATACATAGGAATGGTGACTATGCCTTCAAATGTACAGGCGAAACAACCCAAGATATTGATTTTAGCAACGCTGGCAGGCGGCTATGCCGGGGCGGATTCGACCGGGCAGGTACATATGGACTATCCGGCGAACACCTACATCCTACCGGTCATGTGCCCGGTCATGTTTCCACCAGAGTTTTTTGTGCGTGCTTTCGAGCGTGGTGTCGACGCCATCATCATTATGTATAGCGGTACCGACAGCCCCTACCGAGTTGAAGCCGATGGCACTGCCGCCCTTGTCAACCGCACCTACGCTCTGATGAAAGAGCGCGGCATAGATATCCGCCGTCTGCGCCTGGCAGCCATTTGCACCGTTTGCGTGAAGCCCTTCCTGAAAGAAGTCAACCTGATGGCTGACCTGCTCAAAGGTATTGGCTTTGTCAAAGACGAGATTGTTGCAACGGTTGCCGCGTAGGCACGAAGGAGGAATATTTTGGACAACTTACATGTAGATGCCCTGGTGGTCGGCGGCGGGATTGCCGGGATGCAAGCTGCCCTGGACCTGGGTGATCAAGGCTTCCAGGTTGCGCTGGTGGAGCGCGAGCCCAGTATCGGCGGCAAGATGATCACATTAAGCAAAGTCTTTCCGACGCTGGACTGCTGCTCTTGCATCACCACCCCAAAAATGTCAGCAGTGGCTCACCACCCCAATATTAAACTGCTGACTTACTGCGAATTGCAGTCAGTGGAAGAGGCTGCACCAGGCTTCCGTGTCGGCGTAGTGCAAAAACCACGTTATGTGGATGCCAGCAAATGCACGGGCTGCCGTAAATGCGAATATGAGTGCCCGATTACTGTACCCAGTCAATTTGACCGAAATTTGGGCGCATACCGTGCTATCCGTGTACCTTTTTCGACAGCCGTGCCACAAGTGGCTGTCCTGGACATGGAGAACTGCATCCTGTGCGGGAAGTGCGAGAAGATTTGTGCAGTCAGTGCGGTCGATTTTACGCAGCAACCAGAACCGTTCGAGATTCAGGCGACAACGATCGTGATGGCTACTGGTTTCGAGATGACACCTCTGGATGCCAAGAAAGAATATGGTGGCGGCACATTGCGTAATGTAATCGACCCGCTGATGATGGAGCGCTTCCTGGCTCCCACCGGCCCCTATGGGCGCGTCCTGCGCCCAGGCGATGGCAAAGAGCCTACTACCATCGCTTATGTACAATGCGCTGGCTCACGCGACAAAACACTTGGTGTGGAATACTGCTCCCGAGTCTGCTGCATGTATGCCATCAAACAAGCGATGCTGATTTCAGGGGCGTTACCGATGGCTGAGATCACGATCTATTACATGGATATTCGCACCTTCGGTAAAGGCTACGAGCAGTTCTACCAGAATGCCCAAGCGATGGGTGTGGAATTCATACGCGGAAAAGTGGCTTCCATCCGTCAGGATGATGACCAGAACCCGGTAGTTAAGGTAGAGTTGACCGAAGAGGGTCGTATCATTGAGCGCACCCATGACCTGGTGGTGCTCTCTTTAGGCATGCTCCCCTCTTTTAAGTCGAACGGCGTCTTGCATCTTCCGTTAGGGAGTGATGGGTTCATCGGTACCCCCGCGCCCAATGCCGCTCCGTGTGCCACGGAGCGTGCGGGTATCTTTGTGACCGGCACTGCCATGGGGCCGATGGATATCGTTGACAGCATTATTACCGCCAGTTCGGCCGCTTCCGCTGCATCAGCCTACATTCGCGAAAACCAGAAAGAGGCGGTCTATGCCTGAAAATAATGAAGTCTCCCAAAGCACAGCTACGCCCGAGGCGGAGGAAGTGCGTGTTGGTGTGTATACCTGTTACTGCGGCGGTAATATCAGCCATGTAGTGCAGTGCGAACGCGTTGCGAAAACCGTCTCCAAATTGGATAATGTTGTCGTCTCACGCACCGACCTGTCCTTTTGTTCGGATGCCGGGCAGGCGATCATTGAACAAGACATCAAAGAGCTAGGCGTCAACCGGGTAGTGATCGGGGCTTGCGCCCCATCACTGCACGAACAGACCTTTCGAGGGACGGTGACACGTGCGGGTTTAAATCCGTTTCTGTACCACCACGTCGGCATCCGCGAGCAGGATAGCTGGGTGCATTCCAACGATCACCTGGGCGCCACCGACAAGGCCGTTCATCTGATGGCAGCCGGGATAGCCAAAGCTCGCCTGTTGACACCACTTGACCCCATCCGATTGGGTGCAGAACGCCATGCGCTGGTGATTGGCGGAGGCGTGGCGGGCCTACGGGCGGCGCTGGATATTGCCCGCCAGGGGATTCGCGTGACACTGCTGGAAAAGACGCCATTCCTGGGTGGGCGCATGGCTCAACTGGAATGTCTCTTCCCGACCAGCGAGAAGGCGCGCGTTCTACTAAGTGAGCTGATCAAACAGGTAGTGGCACACCCGAATATCACAATCTTTACCCAGGCCAAGGTAACTGGCGTCAGCGGTTACGTTGGCAACTACGAGATCCAGGTTCACCAGGATGGGCGCGGGGTTAGCGATGATGAGTCTGAAGCACTCATGGCTGCCTGCACCCAGGAGGTTCCAGACGATTTTAACTATGGGCTGACCAAGCGCAAGGTAATCTACCGGGCGTATCCGGATTGTTTTCCCTCTACACCGGCGGTGGATTGGGAGCATTACAACGGTGACCCCATCCAGGTTAATGGCAGATCGGTTATCCTGAAAAATGAGACGAAGTCGTTTGCTTTGCTGGTCGGCGCTATCGTGGTAGCAACTGGCTTTGATCCCTACCAGCCACGTCAGGGCGAGTATGGCTTTGGGGAGCTATCCCAAGCGATCACCTTGCCGCAATTCATTCGCACTTTGGCTCAAATCCCGGAGGGTAAGCCGCTGATCTGGAATGGACACCCTGTAAGGGATATCGCTTTCGTCCACTGCGTGGGCAGCCGGGAGATCGAAGGAGTTGATGAGCCGCATGAAGACGGGCAGGTCAACAATTATTGCTCACGGGTGTGCTGCACTGCTACGCTACACATCATGCAAGATGTGCAGGAACGCTTCCCGAATGTGAACGTCTTTGATTTACATGAAGATATTCGCACCTACGGTCGTGGACATGAGGAATACTACCTGAAGACTTTGGAGGGGGGGGCGCGCTTTGTGCGTTTTCAGGGTACCGAACGACCAACTGTGCATGCTGCATCGCCGGGAGATACACATCCAGTCTTAGTGCAGGTTAAAGACACCCTCAGTTATGGCGAGGAAGTCGAGTTGGCCGTTGATCTGGTGGTGCTGGCGGTCGGCATGACCCCCCGCCCAGTCGATGACCTGGTGCAGATGTTGAAAGTCTCGCGTGGCAACGACCGTTTCCTGCTTGAAGTGCACCCCAAGCTGCGTCCCGTTGAGACGGCGGTCAATGGTGTGGTATTGGCTGGCACGGCACAAGGACCGATGAACATCCAGGAGAGCCTGGCGGCTGCCTCTGCGGCGGCAGCAAAAGTGGCCTCGCTGCTTGGAAAAGGCAGAGTGGAATTGCCGCCCTTTGTGGCGCGTGTGGATGAGAGCAAGTGCAATGGCACTGGTGCATGCGTGGAGGCCTGCCAGGAAGAGGGGGCGATTGCCCTGCAAGTCTTCCAGGAGAACGGTCGTGAAATTAAGCGGGCTGTTGTTACCCCAGCCAACTGTACGGGCTGCGGTGCTTGTGTGGGTGCATGCCCCAACCGTGCGATCGACGTGCAAGCCTGGACGCTGGCACAATATGAGGCGATGGTGGATGCTATTGGCATGGAATTTGATCTTGCGGAGGTGACTGCATGAGCGCACAACCCAACACGCCCTCGCGGGGCGATCTCTTGAAACGTTTACGCGAACAACATGCTGAAAGTGTGGCGCGAACACAAGCTTTTTACAAGGAACAGCGCGGCATGCAACAAGAGATTTGTAAAATCATCCGAGAAACACCAAAAACTGTGCCGGATGTGGCGGCTGCCACAGGCTTACCAACTCATGAGGTGCTGTGGCACCTGAACGCGATGAAAAAATATGGCATCGTTGTCGAAAATGGCATGTGCGGGGATTACCCGCTATACCGGAGGGTAGAGGAAAAATGAGCGCACGTCTAGATCCCAACTTGATGAAAGAGCTCAAGGAATATGGTGCCGTGGGTATTGAGAAATGCTACAACTGTGGTAACTGCACCGCTTCTTGCCCACTGGCTACCGATGAATACCCCTTTCCTCGGAATATCATCCGGCGAGTCCAATTAGGACAAACCGACCGTCTGACGCAACACCTGGACCCATGGCTGTGTTATTACTGTGGCAACTGTTCTGAAACCTGCCCCAAGGGTGCCGAGCCAGGAGAGACGATGATGGCTGCCCGCCGCTGGCTCACCGCCAAATATGACTGGACTGGACTGGCGCGTAAATTCTACACATCTCCTGTCTGGGAAATAGGTTCCATTGTAGTTGTTGGAATCTTCATCATCCTGATGTTCGTCTTGTTTGCCGGCCCGATGGAGACGGACCATGTGGCGCTTAACACTTTCGCACCGGTTGAGCGTATCCACTACGGCGACTGGGTACTGGCGGCTTTTCTTTCTTTCTTCCTGCTGTCTAACATCTATCGCATGTGGCTATTTACACTACGAAAGGGTGTGAACGTTAAGATTCCCCTTTCCGTCTACATCACTGAATTCTGGAATCTGATCTATCACTTTGTAACACAGAGGCGGTTTGAAGAGTGTGATGAGGAACAAGCGGGCTTCTTCCAGAAGAAACGCTGGCGCAATCACTTCTTCCTGGTGACGGGTTACGTGTTGATGTTTGCGCTGGTGGTGGGCTTCCTGCCATGGTTCCAGACGGATAATATCTACCCGCTTTACCATCCACAGCGCTGGTTGGGCTACTACGCTACCATCGTGCTCTTATATGGTGGTGCAGATATCCTGTGGGGGCGGATCAAGAGAGCGCACCAGATGCACCGTTTCTCCCATCTAAGTGACTGGATCTTTCCTATCCTGCTGCTCTTGACTACTGCAACCGGTATCCTGGTACACACTTTCCGTTATATGGACCTACCACTACCCACCTATTATATGTATGTGATACACCTCGTGATCCTGACCCCGATGCTGGTGCTGGAAGTGCCCTTTGGTAAGTGGTCACACCTGGCGTATCGTCCTTTTGCGGTCTATTTTCAAGCGGTGAAGGCGAAAGCTCTGGTACAGCAATCTGCGCAGGAAGCGCTCGCCCCAGCCGGATCTGATTAGGAGCTTTTTTTCAATTGAGTCCAGTGATAGGAGAAAAAATGATATCCCCAGAAACGCTACGGTTTTATCCATTGTTTGCCCATCAAGATGCAGCCATGTTGGTGAAAATTGCCGATCTGGCAGAGGACAAAGAAGTTGAGGCGGGTTATCAACTGTTTTTTGAAGGTGAGGTGGCGAAATCCTTTTATTTGATTCTCGATGGTTCAGTCGTCTTGACCATGAACATGGGAGAAGCAGGGGATCAAAAGATTGAGGAATTAGAGCCTCTCGGCAAAGGTGAAGTGGCTGGATGGTCCTCAATCGTAAAGCCTCACATATACAAGCTGGGTGCTTACACGGGTCATAAATCCCATCTGGTGGCTTTTGATGGGGAAAAACTACGCACATTGTTTGATGAGAACCCAAGTTTTGGCTACTACTTTATGGACAAACTGGCTGAAGTGATCGGTGCGCGGTTGATCAGCAAATGTGTCCAGATCATGAGCCTGATTTCGTAAAAGGATAAACGCGGCGAACTGATTCAAGCCAAGGTAAGTTGTCGGTTTTCACTGGTTTTTATACCCAGCCATTTTGGGGCTCTGGGTAAATAGAGAGAATTGTCTCTACGCATTTTCTAAACCATAGGAGGCTTAAATTGGACGACGAAAGCATAGCTAAACAAGTAATTGTACTCAATCATGAGGACGCCAACAGTGTGATGGCAGCACTGGTCATGGGTGCGGCGATTGCCGCGACCGGAGATCAGGTTCTATTCTTCGTGCAGCCTGGTGGCGCCAGGGTTTTGGCAAAAGGCGGATTAGAGAAATACCAGAACTTGAAAGGCCAGCCAGACCCGTTGCATTTGATGGATGCGATTCA
>JAFGBV010000171.1 GCA_016932955.1 Anaerolineales bacterium
CTTTGTATCGAGGTTGATGAGATAACAAGAGCTAAACAGGTAGATGAACTCACTCAGACAAACTCATTTCGCGAGTTAATAAAAAGAGCACAGAAGTTCCGCTCCGAATTGAAAGCAAGTGATGAAAGGGACTGACAGCCACCGTAGCGTACCACCCATGCGACTACGCCATTTTGAGATTTGCGGCGGTTACGGGTTGCAGAGCAGGCGGGATGGAACTGCAGATGAACCGGGTTGACAAAGACAGGTTGGTTCGTTGATAATCAGCCATAGAGACCTTTTTCCCAGATGAGATGTGTTGTTGTAAATATCACCCGCGAATTGAGGGGTCTCTGTAAAGGATCCTCGCCAGAAATCAAGCTCGAGGTGTTTCATGAACCTTCTCGATATGCGAACGGTGATCTTGAGCTATACGGCCAGCAATCTTGTCTGCCTGGTCATTATTGCCATCCTGTGGAGACGGAATAGCAGGCGTTTGTCCGGGCTTGGTTATTGGCTGGCCAATTTCTTGCTACAATTCCTTTCCCTGGGATTGCTTGCTCTGCGCGGGGTAATCCCCGATTTTCTCTCGATGGCGGTCAGTAACACCATGGTCATCGGCGGGACCCTGTTGCTGTACATCGGACTGGAACACTTTACTGGGAAACGCGGGCGACAGGTCCATAATTACATCCTGTTGGTAATTTTTACCGTTGTCCACGTTTACTTCGCGTTTATCTTTCCCAGCCTGGTTGCCCGCAACCTGCTCATCTCTTTTGGAGTGCTGATCATCTGTTCTCAGTGCACCTGGCTCATGCTGCGCCGGGTTGCCCCCGAGTCGCGCCCCAGCACGCGCGGCGTTGGTTATGTATTCGTCGCCTTTTGCCTGGTCAGCATCGGCTGGATCGTGGTCACACTGTTCGCCCCTCCCGGGAACGATTTCTTCCGCTCCAACGCTTACGACACGTTGCTGCTGGTTACTTATCAGATGCTGTTCATCATCCTGACCTTCTCCCTTTTTCTGCTGGTCAATGATCGCTTGTTTGTTGATCTGCAGGATGATATTGACGTGTGCAGGCAAGCGGAGATGGCGCTGACCGAGCGCATAAAAGAGTTGAAATGCATCTCTGATCTATCGAGTTTGATTAATACTCCTGGAATTTCGCTGGAAAGTATTCTGCGTACCAGCGTTAGCCTGCTTCCTCCGGCAATGCGATACCCAGAATTTGCCTGTGCGCGCCTCGTCATCGAAGATCAATCCTATGTCACAGAGAACTATCGGGACTCATCCAGAAAATTATCTTGCGATGTCAGAAGAGGCGGCCAGGTGGTCGGGACTCTGGAGGTCTATTATCAAGAGGGTTGGTACCACACGGGCGAGCAACTCTTCTTAACAGAAGAATTCAATCTCCTGAAGGATATAGCAGACCGGTTGAGCCAGATTATCGATCGCTGGCACACCGCTGAAGCGTTGCAAAAGAGCGAAGAGCGCCATCAAGTTTTCATCTCGCAAAGTTTCGAAGCGATCTATTGCACAGAGTTCAACCATCCCATCGATACTTCCCTGCCCGTTGAAACACAAATCGATCAGATCTATCAGAATGCTTACATGGCGGAGTGCAATCAGGCGTTGGCGGATATGTACAACCTGCCATCGACGGATACCATGATCGGCATGCGTTTATTGGACGCGCACGGAGGGTCAGACAACCCGATTAACCGCGCCGCGTTCAGGAAATTCATCGAAGGCGGTTACAAATCGACCAACGACGAGACTGTAGAACAAGATAGACTTGGTAACCTCGTATGGTTTCTGAGCAATACCATTGGCCTTGTTGAAAATGGTTATCTTGTCCGTCTTTGGGGAACATCCATTGATATCACGGAACGCAAACGAGCAGAAGATGAGCAACTGCAGCTCAGCCGGAGAAACCAGGCTATTCTGGAGACAGCCGGGGAGGGGATCTATGGCGTGGACAAGGATGGCAAGATCACCTTTATCAACCCCTCAGCCGTAAGGATGTTGGGGGGGGGCGGCCGATGAATTAGTTGGCCAGCCGAATCATGAGATGACGCATCATTCCAGGCCAGATGGAAGCCCCTATCCACCAGAAGAGTGCCCCATTCGCTCTACTATTGTGGACGGTCACCCCCATCAGGGGGAGGAGTTCTTTTGGCATAAGGATGGCACAGGTTTCCCGATCGAATTCACCAGCACCCCCATTGTGGAAAATGGTGACATTACGGGAGCCGTCATAACTTTCCGTGATATCTCTGAGCGCAAGCGGGCCGAAGTCGCCCTGATGCAAGCCAAACAGCAAGCGGAAGAGAGCGAAGTGCGCTTCAGACAATCGTTGGAATTTTTACCTGTTCCCATCGCAGTGGCGGATAGTAAGGGGAGAATGATCTTTTTGAACAAACAATTTGTTGATATCTATGGCTATACACTTCAAGATATCCAGACCATTCCCCAATGGTTTGTTTTGGCTTACCCCGATAGTGAATATAGGGCTGCCATTCTAAAAGAATGGGAAACGGATATTGAAAACGCCGTAAAAAATAGTGCACCAACACAGGTTCGGGAATATCGGGTCGTTTGCAAAACGGGTGAAGTCAAGACAGTTGAGTTTTCCGCCTATTTTGAAGGAGACCTGGCAATCGGGCTTTTTCGTGATACCTCCGACCGCAAGTATACCGAAGGCATCACTCGGTTGCGATTGCGGTTATGGGAGTTCTCTGTCTTGTGCCCGGTCGAAGAATTAATGCAAAAGGCATTGGATGAGATTTGTAATATAACCGGCAGCACGATTGGTTTCTATCACTTTGTGGAAGAAGATCAAAACAATCTTTCTCTGCGGGCCTGGTCTACTCGCACCCAGGCGGAGTTTTGCAAGGCAGAAGGAGTGGGTATGCATTATCCAATCAGCGAAGCCGGGGTTTGGGTGGATTGTATTCGCGAGAGAAAACCGGTCATTCATAACGATTATGCCTCCTTGCCGCACCGTAAAGGCATGCCAGAAGGACACGCCGCTGTCGTTCGGGAGCTGGTTGTTCCGACAATGCGCGGCGGCTGGGTAGTCTCTATTCTCGGGGTTGGGAACAAACCATCCGATTATAACGAGCGGGATATCGAGCTGGTCAGCTACATTGCCGATGTCATCTGGACGATTGTCGAGTATAAACAAGCCGAAGAACGTATCCACCAGTTGAACAGCCAGCTTGAGCGCCTGGCCATGACCGATGAATTGACTGGCCTGGCGAATCGCAGGTCATTCTTCTTGCAAGGGGAGGCAGAAATCCAAAGAGTGCTGCGTTTCCCGGCTCCCCTTTCATTACTTATGCTGGATATTGACCGGTTTAAAAGTATCAACGACACATACGGGCACGCAGCTGGTGACTTGGTATTGCAGCGGATTGCCGATACTCTCCGGGTTCACATTCGCGAGACTGATGTTGTAGCACGCCTGGGTGGGGAGGAATTTGGCATTCTCTTGCTGTACACACAGGCTGCAGACGCGGTGGAACTGACGGAACGGTTGCGGCTGGCTGTTGAACAGGAAAGCTATGAGTTTCAAGGTCAAAGGATAAGCGCGACGATCAGCGTGGGTGTAGCTGAATATTGTTCGGATATGCCAGACCTCGACGCTATGTTGCGCAAGGCTGATGCTGCCATGTACCAGGCCAAGAGCCAGGGGCGGAACCAGGTTGTTTGCCTGGATTGAGAAGAGGTGCATTTTCGTGTTTGTTGCCCATTTGTGAACCACCTCGAAATTTCTTCTGAGTACTGATGACGGGCTGTTTATTTTTCCCTGAAAAGCCAGTACCAAACTTTTTGAGATGAACATACAGTGGCCAGTGCCAAACTTTCTGTGTCAGCCCGTGCCAAACTATTTGAGATGCAGTGCCAAACTTTACGCCTCCAGTGCCAAACTTTATGAGATCCGACACAGATACCATTTGCATGAGTAGCCCGAAGGTGTATGCTTCGCACAACTGCATTTGTGCGACTATTTTACCCCGAAACCCGTCGCATAACCCTCTCTTTCCCTACCCTTACCCTCTCCAAATTGCGTCGTATAACCAGACCGGGTATACTTACCCTCAGTGAACGATCAGAATCCTTTGCTTGCTCGCCTGCAGAATTTTGTACGCAGTGAGGCAGAAGCTCAGCGTTTCGAACTTCGCCATCGGTGGGCCATGCCGCTCCCGGAGCGCGTGCAGCGCGGGCGAGCGTTGGAAGGGCTGGCCGTCGAGCAATTGGGTAAGCACAACCTGGTGCGTCTTCACTGCAAGATGAACGAGTCGCGCTTCCGAGAGGGCGATATGATGGTGCTGCACCGCGGCGATCCTGAGGGGGAGGAAGCCATCGAGTGCTTGCTTGAATATGACGATGAAACCGTGCTGGAGGTCACTTGCACGCGCGGCAACCGCGTCTTGCTATCTGAACTGCCGGAAGGATGGATTGCCGACGAGAGTATGCTCGACCTGAGCGAGTTTTACTTGGATGCGCTAAATGAGGTGGCCGATACGCTGCATGGGAGGCAGACCATCCTACCCATGCTCAGTGATGAGATACAGTCAGAGATCGACTTCACCCGTTACGAGGACAGCCTGGAAGATGCTCACCTCCATGGGCTGGATGATTCGCAGTGCGAGGCAGTAGCGCTGGCTTATTCATCCAGCCTGTTCCACCTGATTCAGGGACCGCCCGGAACCGGCAAGACCTACGTTCTGGCTCACTTGGTGCGCCAGCTCATAGCAGATGGAGAACGCGTGCTTATCACTGCTCTCACCCACCGGGCGATCAACAATGCTCTGAACAAAATCGCGCGTATCGATCCGGCGTTACCCATTTGTAAGGTGGGTATCCCGGTTCGTGCTGATGATCTGGAAGTGGCGAACTATGCCAATTTCGTCGAAAGCGGTTTTGGAGACCTGCCCGGTGGTTATGCTGTTGGCGCCACGCCTTTTGCCACGCGCAGCGAGCGTCTGTCCCATGTTGAATTCGATGTGGTTGTTTTTGATGAGGCATCACAGATCACCCTGCCACTGGCGATCATGGGAATGCTGCCTGGAGAAAAGTATGTTTTCATTGGCGACGAGCACCAACTTCCGCCGGTCTGTACATTGAGCAGCACCGAATTTGGCCGAACTTCCATCTTTGGCTACCTGAGTGGGCGCGGCAGCGAGACCATGCTCACCACTACCTACCGCCTGAACAACGAGCTGGCGGAATGGCCAAGCCGCACTTTTTATGATGGCGCCATCCAGCCATCCGCCGAGGCAGCCAGACGGCGGTTGAATCTTCGTCGAGCGCCACTGCGCTGGAGAGATGTGCTCGATCCTGAACAGCCTCTGGTTTTTGTCGATGTGGCCCATCGCAATTGCCACATCAAAAGCCAGGGTGAAGCAAACCTGGTATGTGATTTGATCCAGGAGCTGATTGCTGCTCGCATCGCGCCAACTGAGATCGGCGTAGTGGTACCTTACCGGGCGCAGGGTCGATTGATCCGCAACCGCCTGCGCCAAACGCTCATCGGCTGGCAGGAAATGGGCCAGGGCGCTTATCGCGAGCTGGTAGTGGATACGGTTGAGCGCATGCAAGGCCAGGAGCGCGAGGTGGTGCTGGTTTCGCTGACCACTTCCAGTCCTGCCTTTGCTGAAGCGCTGGCTGAGTTTTTCTTCATGCCGCAACGCCTGAACGTAGCAGTCACGCGCCCGCGCACCAAGTTAATCATCGTCGGCTCGCGACGTGTGCTGGAGGCCGAGCCAGAGAATGAAGAGCACCAAGTCTGGGTAGGCCTGCTCAGAGATCTCGTTGAGCAGTGCGCAGTCTACACCTTGTAAATGGCCACCATTTTCCCCACCACCCCCATTGGTGTTCTACCTCCTGAAGTACTGCGGGCCTTCCAATTCTTCAAAAAACTACCTGATGAATTCACCATCTGGCATCATCTGGCCCCCTGGGACAGAGAAGCCCCCGATTTTCTACTGCTGAACCGCCAATATCAGGCTGCTTTGGTCAAGGTCAGCCGTGCTCAGCCTGCCGAAGCCCCGCCGGCCGCGCAGATGCTGCTGCTAAACACCAATCGACCATCGACTGGAGAAAACGAGGCGCGTGTATTGGAGTGTTTCTTAGAACACGTGGCTGATCTGGATATTCCAGGCGTAGTTTTATTTCCCAATATCCCCCAAACCCGTCTGATAGAAAGCCAATCTCCAGCAGCGCGCCATACCTGGTTGGGGAAGGAAGCGCTCAACCCGGCCAATTGGATAGATCACTGGCAGCCAGTTTTCAAAAGCTCACCATTAGATCCGGCTCAAGCCGAACGCCTGCGTGCCCATTTCACGCCAGAGGCCGTCGTGCCATCCTCGCTGACAGTGCGTCTGGCTGATCCCCGCCGGCTGGAAGCCGGGCTGACCGATTACCTGCTCGATTTCGATCAAGAGACTGCCCTCAAAGCCGAGCTAAACCTGCCAGCCGATCGCCAGGCGCTTCCCAGGGATTTCCGCCTCAGTGTGGTTAACGGCGTGGCTGGCAGCGGCAAAACGCTCATCTTGCTCTACCGCCTGCGCCTGCTGCATGGGCTGTTCCCCAATCAACGCTTTCTCGTTCTGACCCACAACCGCCCGCTGATCCGGGATCTACGTGCCCGCTTTGAACAATTGACCGGCGCCCTACCTCGGCGCATTGCTTGGTATACCTTCAACGGTTGGTGCCGGGCGCGCTGGCCTGATCATCCTGCCTGGGCTAAACCTTTGGCGCTGTCTACTCGTCAACACCTGGTTGAGGAAATCTGCCGCACATGCCTGTCAGGCGCGGCGATCACGCCAGGCATGCTGCGCAGCGAGATAGACTGGATCAAAGATCAGGTGAACCTGAACGAAGAAGCCTACCTCTCTGCTGACCGGCGCGGGCGCGGCTTTCGCCTGTCCCCGGAGCAACGCGCCCGGTTGTGGGTCGCTTGCCAGGCTTACCAGCAAATACTGCAAGCCCGCGGCGTGCTCGATTGGTCAGATGTGCCGCGGCGCATCAATGATTTCATCCAGCAGGGCATGATCCATCCACCTGTCTATGATGTCGTGTTAGTGGACGAAGCGCAGTTCTTTGCGCCACTATGGTTCGAGATCCTTCGCCACGTGGTGCGCCCACGCAGTGGGCACCTCTTCATTGCCGCCGACCCGACCCAGGGATTCCTTGGGCGCGGCGCCTCCTGGAAATCGCTCGGCCTCGACGTGCGCGGGCGTTCGCACCAGCTACGCCGCTCCTACCGCACCACGCAGGAAATTCTCGACTTCGCCTCACTGTTCTATCGACAGCGCATTCCGCAGGACGATGTGGAAGAAGAGATCCTAGTCCCCGATCTATTGAACATGCCATCCGGCGTCGTCCCCCAGCTTGTTCCCCTGCGCGCCAGCCAGGAGGAGATCACCCGCATTGCCAACGAGATCCAGCAAATGGCTGGTCGCGGCTTTCCTCTGAGCCAGATCCTGGTGCTACACAGCGCCTGGGATGGCGCCCAGTCGCTGCGCCGTGCCATCCAGCAGCGCCTGGGTTTACAGGCGGCCGCTGACCCCAAGGACAGGCCGCCGGGTGACTATGTGCGCGTGACCACACTGAATGCTGGTACTGGCTTGGAGAGTCCTGTTGTTTTTCTGGTGGGGTTGAATCGTCTGTTCGAGGAGGAGCAGAGCCTGCGTTTATCCGATACCGAGCGCGAGCAAGTGGTACGTGAGAACACTCGCAAGGTGTATATGGCTGCCACGCGCGCCGGGCAGCGGCTGGTGCTCACGTATGTGGGAGAACTGCCAGAAGTGCTGCAGGGGATTTTGAGGTAAGGGGATCCAGAGCCCGAAACTTTGTCGAATTTCCCGTCGCATAACACGACTCACCCGAGTTCGGCTATACTGTAGGTATGCAAGCAGGAACACTGATCGCCACCATCCTGCGACATGATCGCAAGGTAGCCAGCTACAAGATCGCTCTGATCCGCAGCTTGAACGATCTGGCGCTGGGATATGCTCATTTGGGCGAAAACAATGCCGCCCTCGCTATCCCCCTGCGCTCCCTGGCGAATTTCTGGATAGCATATTACTGGCCGTTTGTCTCGGCTGCACGGCCCATCAAACAGGGTATTCACCCGGCAGACAAGCAAGATATCTCATTCCGCCCTGCCTTGACTCAGCTGCGCCAGGAATGGGAGAAGGTGATTGATGGGAACTCACTGCCTTCAGATGGTTTCTATCTGGTGGGGGAATTCCAGAGTGCCCACCGCCGTAGCAATTACCCAGACGCTCTGATTGCAGCTTATGATCGAACAATTCGAGATATCGTTGACGCCATCCAGCAACCTGTGCGTTATGCCGGTCCAGGACAATACAGTGTATTCAAACCTCCAAAACCATGGAAGGATCTACAATCTACATCACCATATATTGTATGTATTCCCGGCACTCAGCCCTACGAACGCTGCATCGTTGTGGATTCTGAGCTATGGACCAGTTTTGCTGACCTTTCACTATGGATCGAGGCGCTGTGTATCCACGAGTGGAGCCTATTTACCGAAAACGTCAGCGGATTGAGCCGCGGGTCCGTTTACACTCTACTCACTGACCGTCCTGGCAACCGCCGCCCGCTGACCTGGGAGCGCAACCAGGTGGAGATCCTCATGATGGAGGGACACATCTTCGAGTGCCCCTGGACTGGGAAGAAGCTGACCACTGCAAGCTACGATCTGGATCACCTGTTGCCCTTGAGCGCCTATCCGATCAATGAATTGTGGAATCTGGTGCCAGCCAATGCTGATTTCAACCGTCACAAAAAGCGCGATCGCCTTCCCAATCCAACCACTCTACAGGCAGCCAAACCGCGCCTGATCAAAGCCTATCAGAACTACACCACCTCGCAGCAGCTGGCAACTGTCTTGCTGTATGATGCATTGATGCGCTTCAACGGCAAGGTGACAGAAAATGATCTGCCCGGCTCGCTGGCCACCTGCGCCACCCAGTTCATCGAAACCATTGCCAGTGCGCGCAATCTAGCAACGTTTTAGGATATTCCATGAATAAAATCGTATACAACAAACTGATCCGTGACCGCATCCCCGAAATTATCCATGCTGCGGGGAAAGAGTGCGAAACTGAGGTAATGGCAGAAGCCGAATATACCCAGGCGCTGCGCGACAAACTGGTAGAAGAGGCGCTGGAGGCGCAGAAGGCATCCCCCGCCGACCTGGCCACGGAGCTGGCTGACCTCTACGAGGTGATGGATGCGCTGATGGCCGCGCACGGTCTCAGCCCCGAGCAGGTGAGGCAGTTACAGGCGGCGCGACGGGAGGAGCGGGGAGGGTTTGAGAAGAGGCTGAGGTTGGTCTGGTCGGGGGAGTGAAAGAAAACAAGGTTTTTGTTGACTTTTACATAAAACGCGCTTATAATATATAAAATTGTGAAAATATCACAAAAACTAAGCGAAAGCGCGGAGAATCCCCTATGTTAATCGAATTTACGGTCGGCAACTTCCGTTCCTTCAAAGAGCCAATCACCTTAAGTATGGTGGCAGCAAAGCTTAAAGCGCGTGATCCACGTGTCAATGAAAACAACACGATTGTAATAGATGAAAAACTGACTCTGCTAACCAGCGCGGCAGTTTACGGAGCTAACGCCAGCGGCAAGAGCAACTTAGTGCAGGCCTTGCGCTTTATGCGCGATTTTGTGCTTGGTTCATCGCGCGATACGCAGGTAGCAGAACCAATTGATGTAGAAAGTTTTCGCCTGAGCACCGAGACCACGGACGCTCCGTCATTTTTTGAAGCAGTTTTTATCACAAAAGGCACACAGTACCGCTACGGTTTTGAAGCCAACCAGGAACGCATTCTTTCTGAATGGCTGTTTTATGTGCCAAAGCAGCGGGAGGTGCGTCTTTTTATACGTCACGAAGATCAGATCGAATGCGGGCGTGGGTTTAAAGAGGGCCGTGGGTTGGAGGAAAGGACACGCTCCAATGCTCTGTTCCTGTCCGTTGTGGCCCAGTTCGATGGCCCTCTGGCCACCGAAGTGCTGTTATGGTTTCGCATGTTGGGAATCATCTCCGGGTTAAGCGATGTCGGCTACCGGGGGTACACTGTGCAAAAACTGGAAGAGGAGAACTTCCGGGTTGCAATCATTAGCATGCTGAAGCAATTGGATCTGGGAATCTTGGATGTGCGGGTTGAAAAATCGGCAGAAGTAGAACCTCTTGCTGCGCCGGTATTTACTGTCTCCATAGAAGCGCCGGAAGGAATCTCGGAATCCGTGCAGCGTAAGCTGGAACAGGTTTTGGGGAAAAGCGCTGTCCGGCCTATGGGGATTTACACAGTGCATACGAAGTATGACGCCAATGGTGCCCCCGTAGGAGAAGAATTGTTTGATCTCGGTGTGCACGAATCGGAAGGCACCCAAAAATTATTCTTCCTCACTGGCCCGCTGATTGATACACTCAATACCGGTCGGGTATTGGTGATTGATGAAATGGAAGCGCGCATGCACCCGTTATTGACGCGCGCCATCATTGGGATGTTTAATTCACAGGAGACAAACCCCAAGCGTGCCCAATTGGTTTTTACCACACATGATACGAACCTGCTCTCGAATAAAATCTTTCGCCGGGATCAGATTTGGTTTGTAGATAAGGATGATTTTGGTGCTAGCCACCTATATTCCCTGGCAGAGATCAGGTTAGATGAAACGAAGGTGCGCAATGATGCATCTTTTGAGAACGACTACATCCAGGGCCGTTATGGGGCAATCCCATTCCTGGGTGGCTTACGCCGGGTGGTGATCTGCAATGGTGAATAAAGCACACCTGCGCAGCCAGCCGCGCAGTAGAACGAGGCGCGGCCTAAACCAATACTCGCCGCGACAGCGGTTTTTGATCGTTTGCGAGGGACTACGCACCGAGCCACATTACTTCGAAGGCTTTCGCGCTCCTGGTTTGGTACTCGTGGTTGAAGGCACTGGATGTAATACACTTAGCCTGGTGCGCGAGGCGCTTCGGTTGTCACAGGAAGAAACCTACGATCAGATATGGTGCGTATTTGACCGAGACGACAACTCGAAGGAGAACTTTAACGCAGGGATGGACTTGGCGCGGAAGAATGGTTTTCAAGTGGCTTACTCCAACCAGGCGTTCGAACTGTGGTATTTGCTCCATTTTGTCTATTTGAACACAGCAATCACGCGCCAGGATTACATCCAACGGCTGGAACGCTTTTTAAGGCATAAGTATGAGAAGGACAGCCGGAGTATCTACGCAGAACTATTGCCATACCGTTCTGCCGCACTTCGTAATGCCAGGCGTTTGCTTGAAACATATCAGCCTAAACACCCAGTTGATGACGATCCTTCAACCACGGTGCATTTGTTAGTTGAACAGTTGCTCCTTTACGCCGGGCCTGTCGTGCGCTGAGAAGACAAAATGGGGGTGCTATATTAATCTCAGCATCGAAGTGCGCCAGTACCGCCCCTGGCGGTTGGGGGATGTTTTTCAGCCTTACATGCCCCCCATAAAGCAAAACTAAACCGCGGCAACCAGGCTTACCACCTGCTGCTTCGGCTTATTACGCGCCAGGTCATACCCAACCTGCAAATTCATCCAGAACTCTGGAGTCGTATCGAAGGCCTGTGCCAGCAGCCAGGCTGTATCCGGGGTAATGCCGCGCTTACCACGCACAATCTCATTGACACGCTGCACGGGAATGCCAAGATGCCTGGCTAACGCTACCTGAGTGATTTCCAGCGGCATCAAGAATTCTTCCAGCAACACTTCACCCGGATGGGTCGGAATACGGTTTTCAGGTTGTAACATGTTTGGTTCTCCTAATGGTAATCCACCAGGCCTACATCGTAGGCATCGTTATGCTCCCAGCAAAAGATAATCCGCCAATGATCGTTCACCCGGATACTGAAATACCCTTCCAGATCACCCTTCAATGCTTCCAGGCGGTTCCCTGGTGGGGCTTGAAGGTCAATCAACCGATAAGCTGCATTCAAGATATCCAATTTGCGCCACGCCGTTTTGCGTATCCCGGGTGGGATGCTCATAGCTCGGCGCGTTTTACGGTTATGGTAAAAATCCTCGGTCGTCTGATCACGAAATGAAACGATCATGCCACGCTCCTTAATTATATCACACTTTCACGGTATCCGTGTATTCATGCAATCCAAGAGCTGATACCCTTTCCGCAGCTTTCGCTGGACAACCCTAACCGCTAATTCCTCCGCCGCCTCCTTGCTCTCTGCAAGAAGATATCGCCACCGCTGATAGTTATTCCGGCGGTTTCCCCAGGCGCACACCACCGCCCAGCGGTCAAGTAGCGTTGGCTGGACAAGGACAATGTACCAGCGATCTATATGCTTTGCCGGGTCGATCCGGATCAGCAACATGCCAGCCTCCAAACCAGAACATTGCATCCTACAATGCGCCCGCTTCTTGCCGGGCCCAGGACATCAGTCGCCGCCAGTGACCGATCGCTTCTGGATGCGCCTCAGCATGCACCTGGCGCAGCGCTTCGCCTAGCGCCTCTGCCACCTCCCTTGCTACCCAGGATCGCAGATCTTGACCCGCACGCCAGAAATCGGTGAGATCATGCGCCGGGGGTGCGGTGACCCTGATTCGCGGAGCCATGTGGCGCAGCCGGGTCCAATATGCCCGTGCCTGATCACCAGCAGAATCATCATCATGAACAACGATCACAGCCGCATAGCGTACCAATGCAACCAGGTCCAACAGGTCGGCATGTGCCCCCGCCCCACCCAGAGTGCTCACATTGCAGAGGTCGCGGCACCACTGCCACACCAGCATGGCATCCCATTCGCCTTCTACAAGCACAAGCACTGGAGAGGTCTGTTGTACCTGCAAGCCGAACAATACTGCCTGCCCGCCCCGCGGACCCCCGAACTTCACCTTTGGCGCGCCATCTTGTTCCACCCATTTCCCAACATAACGTCCCAGCACATCATCTGGTTGAGGGCGGCGGATCTTGATGTATGAAAAGCGCCCTTGCGCATCCAAACCTGGGATCACAATTCCACGAGGCAGCCAGATCTTTTTGCCCTCCAACCCCCAGCGCCCGGGATCATCATAGATATTTTGGGGGTTGTATCCCAGGCGAAACGCCTGCCAGGTTTCCAGCCACAGGCCGCGTTCTTTTTCCAGGTAGGCTCTGGCTCCGGCACCCTGCTCACCAAGCAAACACTGCTGAGCACCAATCACAAAATCGTCAGCCCGATCCCGCCAGGCCTGACAAGGTGGTTGGAGAACTGGAGCTGGCCTGGTCAATATAACGCGTTGGCTTGTGGGTGGAGAAGATACGCAAATGCGAGCCCGGGCGGCAAGTTCTTGTACCGCTGTCGTGAAATCAACGCCTTTCCATGCCATATAAAAGGCAAACAGATCTCCTCCATTGGCATTCTCTGGGCAGGATGAGTGGCACTTCCACTTCCGCCCCTGATCATAGATTGTGAAGGCTTTGCTGCTCCGGTCGCCGCGGTGCTGCGGTAAAGGGCAGTGACTGCTCAGGCGGTTCTTGCCCTCAAACACTGCTCCTGCTTCTTCAGCCAATGCCACAAGCGAAACGCGGCTTCGAATTTCTGCCAGATTATGCATATTTTTACCTCCTCTCTCTCTGGAAGAGTCTCAAGAGTCTCAAGAGTTTACTGTTTTAAGTGACACCCCCCTTGAGACTCTTCCAAAAGGGTGAGATTCTTGAGACTCTTGATACTGTTGATCTCTTGTTCCAGGCGCAAATTTTCCTCTTCGCTGTCTTCACACTCTTGCGAAGAGCCCTCTTCTACCCATTTCCAGCGATTTTCAGGTGACCTGCGCCCGCCCACATTCACGATCTTGCTGCCCAATTCTTTGCGAGCGCGGAAAACCATCGCCCGGCTGATGCCCTCCTCTTTCGCCGCCTGGATCACATCCAGCGGCTTCACGGGCTTAGCTGAGCTTCTCAAGAAATCCTCCAGCCATTCTTTGCATTCATCCTTCTGGGTGGGCTCACGGTAAGGCGCAGGCGCGTTGAGATCCCATTGCAGCCCGATGCCGTTGGGGTGCAGTGAGACAAAGCGGAACCCCATTGGCTGGGGGTAAGGGCCAAGGTTGGTCTTGAGCACTTTCAAAGAGCGCGGACCGTTCGGATCCGGGTCAGGGGTGGTTTGCACCACGTGCAGGCCTAACACAACCCTGGCCTGTTGGGTGATATACCCACTCCCACTCAAATCCTCCATTCCCAGGTTGAAGCTCATCATGCTCTGCGGTATTCCCCCAGCAGGTTTGCGGATATGATGGATCAGCAGCAGACCACACTGCCCATAACGCGCCAGGCGCACCAAAAAGCCGAACAAATCGCGTAAGTCTTCCACGTTATTTTGCCCCTTAGTGTGGATGGAACTGAGCGAATCGAGGATCACCAGCTCGGGCTCCAGGACGGCCACCATTTCAGCCAGTCGATCCTGGTAACGCGGCAGGCACAGGTCCATCCCCTCGCCCTCCTCAGGGAGCATCACAAACAGCTTGCTGCGGTCGATGCCATAGTTCTCTGCCCGCTCATTCAACACTTGGGGAACGTTTTCCCCATCCACATAAATCACATTGGCTCCTGGGCGGACGATGGGCTGTCCATCAGGGTATGCCTGGTTATGTATGATGCGCCACGATAGATCGGTAGCCATGAAGGATTTACCACTGCCCTGGCTGGCACCCAATACGGTCAACATGCCGCGCACAATCCAGCCTTCCCAAACCCACTCAATCGGTTCCAGCTCTTTCGCCAGCTCGGCCAGTGACAAGATCGTGGGCTGGTATCCCGGGCGAGCAGTCATGATCTTTTCAATGATTGTGTTGCGATCGGGGAACCCAGCCAAAGCCTGGACAAGGGCTTCTTGCACCTGACCCTCTGGCGCATTCTCAAGCGCCCGCCAGCATGTCCGCCAGGGCTCGATCAAATAGCGGGGCTTCACTCGCACAGTGAGCCCCGCGAGGCGGTCTGCCAGCGCCTGAATTTGCAAGCGTTCGGTCAGCATGCCCACCTCCCTGCTTGCAAGATGTCGCATAACAAAAAGCGCTTGCAGAATGTGTTAGAATTGTGAGCAGAAACTGACGCATCTCCAGCGTCTTCTCGACTTGCCGCCGGCTGCCCTCCGGCGGCGATGCTTTTATCTGCCATATCATCCTCCTCCAAGTAAGTCAGATCGTATTAGAGAGTATCTCCACAGCCCTTTCCAGGTCATTCTGGTTCGGGGTAATATAGATCCGGGTGGTGTTCAGGCTGGAATGGCCTAATAAGGTGGCCACTTTTTCCAGTCCCACGCCGCTATCGATCAAATTCTTCCCAAATGTATGCCGTAACACATGGGGCGTCAGGTCGGGCAATCCGGCTTCCTGGCCTAAGCGCAGAATAACGCGCTGGGCTGAACGGCTGCTCAGGGCGCTATCCTGGTCGCCTTCCACTGCCACCCAGATGTATTCGCTCCCGGCCTGAGGGCGCACGGACAGCCATTCTTGCAGCGCCTTGCGCGCTTCGGCATTCAGCGGAACGATGCGTTGTCTGCCCCCTTTACCTTGCTGAACGGTCACCAGGCCTTTCCGATCGCCAAGTACCAGGTCGCCCAGGCGCAGATCCAGTGCCTCTTGCAAGCGCAAGCCAGTGTGCATCAAAAAGATCACCAGCGAGGCGTCCCGCTGCCGGGAGCGCCAGCGTTTCGGGTAGCGCAGGCGTGAGATTTGCAAATCCCGCTCGATCGCTCGCTGGAGAGCAAATTGCTGCTTCTTATCCAGGTATTTGGGCCCTGCGCTGGTCAGAGGCACCTGGCGTATATCTTGGGTTGGATCTTGCTCGATCAATCCTGTCGTTGTAGCCCATCTCATCAGCACAGATATGGCTGCCAGCCGCCGGTTGACTGTGGCTGCCTTGCGGCGCTCTACAATCAGCAGGTGTTGGCGGTACTCCCGCACGTCCGTTGGTGTAACGCCTGCCAGGGTAAACGTTTCCCCATTTGTCTGTTCGAACCAGCGGATGAAATGCAGTACGTCAGAACGATAACCTTTTACGGTCAGGTCAGCCCGATCCTGGTTTTGCAAATAGGTTTCAAAGGCTTGTAGAATATCCATTGTTAGCGCCTTTCCTTGCCAGATGATTGTGTTCGTCACCCAGGTGGAAAAGTTTCCACCATTCCTGGCATATCTTTACAAGATGTTAGGTAGCTTTTTGATCTGGCTGCCCTGCTTGCGCGCCAGCTCCAGTTCCTCATCGGTGGCAAACCCATATTGTTGAGCGATCAACAATGCGCTGATCACGCGGTAAAACGCCCCGCCAGCATTGGAGAATGCCTGCTCTCTCACATGGTACTCTTTCACACCATAACCTGTCGCCAGGTACTGCAAGAGCTCCACTGCCGAGCGGCTGAGTTCTTCCGCCCACAAGGGCTTGTCGTTTTCAACCCGGTTGCACACCTGGATAACCAGGCAGTTCAATTCCAAGGCTTCTTGATAAGGTCTGCGTCTTTCGAAATCTAAATTTGTTTTCATTGGCTCCTCCCGGTAGTGGAAACGATTCCACTACCACTTTTCTACTTTCTCGTTTGGGTTTTCAAGGCTATGATACTCAGCCTGTCAGACCAGACATCATCCAGCCAAGACAACCCGTAGATCGCCCTATGCTCGTAACAGGCGCTTAATGCGTCCACATAGTGCTGCTTATTGGCCTCATGCCGGTAGAGAACCAACACCACAGGCATCTCGTTGGACTCCCAGTAATCCCGCCACACCCAGGCATATTCTCCTTTAGCAAGCTCCTCGTAGCGCTTGACCTTTTGTTTCACATTGAGAACCGAATTGCTATTGTGATACTCCACAACATATGTGCGAATGACGGCTTTACCATCCATATCCCGTTTGATGAGCAGCCCATCGGGCGATGCCAGATAGGCTTTCTTTTCAGCATCCCACACAGCCACCTGGCGAGGGCCACGCACTTCGATCAGTCCGCGCCGGTCATCTGGACCAATAGCCCACAGTGACTGCATCTTCAACATTGTTTCTGCGCAGATCAAGTCATGCATCAGGTGCTCTTCCGTCACGGTAGGCGGAGGGGACGAGCCATTCCAGCCCTTGCGCGCCACATAGGCCTCGCCCACAGGTCCCAAATAATAGGCGCGCAGCCCACCTGATTCCGGCTCGGGCAAACCGGCCCGGATGGCTCTTCGCACCGCCTCCTTGGGCAAATTAGCAATCAGCCCATCTGCGCGGTAGCGGCTGAGCTGCGCGTTGAAGCAACGGATGTTGTCGCTGATTGCCACCTGCTCATGTACCAGGCGGAACAAGGTATCTTCCGTCAGAGTCACGTACCGATAGAGCAGCTCAAGCACCAGGCGGCGCTCGTATGATCGATCATTAGCAATCAGCCCATTTACCATGCGATCAATTTCAGCATTGGTGAAGTGATGAACTTTCGGGACTCTGCCAGCTTCACTTGCAGGCATTCGTCCATTGAGTGCCACAGGTTTGCGCACACCGCGTGGTGGGCGTTTTGTTTGTTGGGGGTCAGTTTTGGTTGATCTAGCCATTGGGGTTCTCCGGGGTAGGAAGTAGGAGGTTCCCCTCCATTAGGAAAAGCCTAATGGAGGGGAAGTAGGGCTTTTTGGCACGGTTGCGTAACAAGTATCCAGCATCCATGCAGCCCCGGTGAGGCAGGTAGACAGGCAGGATACAACAGGATACGATCCCTTGATCCACGCGCTATGTATTGATGATTGACCGTAGAGCATCATAGGGTTCAACCCTCCTTCTCAAAGTATTTTCTGGGCACCAGAAAATAAGGCCTATTTATTGGTAACCAGAAATTCACCATAGCATCCCATCCAAAGCTTTATCCAAGTCGTCATCCTGAGAAGCCATCATCGCCAGATGGCTCATTCCACCCGAACGCAGCGCCATCTTTAGTGCCGGTGCGCGCTGGCGTTGTGGGATCGACGCGAAGTAGGTGATCAAATCATCATCCTCACCCTGCCGTAAGCGTAGATGAATAGCTACACTCACGGTTTTGCCTTCGCGTGGTGGACGACCACGGCGATCGGTCATGTCAGCGCTCCCTGCGCTGTGCCTGTTGCACAGCCAGGCGATATAGCCCTCGTGCGATCGACAGGATTGGATCGTCGGGGATATACAGCTTTCCGCCGAAGTGTCCGACGAGAACGTTACGCAACAGGAGTGCACCACCGCCGACCACGATGATCTGCGAAAACCTGCGCCAGCGCTGTCCCCACACTTTCTCGATCTGCCCGGTCACTTCTCGCCCCCACACCTGCAGCTCGGATTGCAGATCAAGCTTACCCGCCCGCAGCAGGCTATCCAGTTCACCCAGGGTATAGAGCCCTTCACGGTTGACGATCTCAAGCAGACGGCGCACCCCCAATGTTTGCCCAGCGGTCATCGACTGAACAGGTGCTTTGTCTCTCACCGTCATCAGCTCGAGGGTATTGAAACCCACCGAGATAATTCCAATCTCCTTGGCAAAATGCGCTTTTCGCTCTGCGATAGACTGTCCCTGATCATCCAGCAAATAATCGAACAAAGCCCCCGATGGCTGGGATGTGATCTTCACTTCGGCAATGGTCACTTTCATCGCATGGCCATCCGCTTCCCATTGGTGTTCGCCTCGCAGCCATTGGCGCACAGCGTTGGCATTGGCTGATGCATCAGAACCGGATAAGGGCTCAAGCGGCAAGCCAACGATGAGGTGAAGAGGAATATCTGGTAGGCCATGCTGCCGGAAATACCGGGTGAAGTTCGCGTACACGATTGCGCGTGTCTCGGGAACACCCGTCAGGCGATCGTAGTCAAGGTTCTCGATGGGGCGTCCCCAATCATGGGCGCCGGAACCAACATAGAAAGCCAAGCCGTCAACTCGGATGTGCATCGGAGGCTTTTGGGAGCGCAGCCCCAGTAAACGCCCAACCGGTTGGGTTGTTTCGGCAGCTACCGTAGATGGCAGAACAAAGCCGCCCTGGGCTCCAAAGAGTTTGTTGCTGCCCATGCCCAGATCCTGGCCAAGTAAAAGATGTGTAGAAGAGGATGTTGTCATTCTGGTCTCCTGATAGGTACTGCCTTTTGTGGAATCACGATTCAGTCCATCCGGGCCTCAATAGCCGCGACGGAATACGATTGGCTGCCCACCACGTCCTGGATTCAGCCAGGATATGAGCAGGCAGCCAATGTCAAAGCACAATTTAGGTGTACAATGTATCCAGCTAGCGAAAATAGACGATTCCCCCTTGTTCTGTTCGCGGTCACAATCTTCCCCAGAATTTCCCCTACGTTGGTATGTAATGCGGCTTAGTGGTCGGCCTGGGGAAAGTTTACCATTTCGTCACCCATCCTATTCAAGCAATAACAAAGTCAGGCATGACATCAGAACAAACACTAGCACCATATATCCATAAATTCTCCCACCTGCGCACCGACCGCACCGGCGGTTGGACGGCCGCAACACAGGGCCAGGCTCCGCACAAGCCCATCTTGCTGCTCTCGGTGTTGGATCTCTTTGCTCAGGGGCGCATCACCAACAACTTGATTGAGATCACCCCCGAATTGGGCGAATTATTTGCCGCTTACTGGTCAAAGGTGCTACCCGATCGGCGCGGCAACCTGGCGCTGCCTTTCTTCCACCTCCAGTCCAGCAGATTCTGGCATCTGCTGCCGCAGCCTGGCCAGGAAGCTGCACTCCAGGCTACCCGGCAGGTAGATACGCTCCGGCAATTGGGAAAGCTGCTCATAGGGGCTCGCTTAGATGACGAACTGTTTCAACTACTTCAAGCTGCCGAATCCCGCAATGCCCTGCGTACCACCCTGATCCAGACCTACTTCGCTCAAGAATTTCACTCGGATTTGCTGGCTTTGGGCGAAATCAACTTACAAGCATTTGTCTACAGCCAGCACCTGATCGAGCAGGCCCGTAATCAGGTTAAGGAGATCGCCGGGGAAGAAGATGCATACCAGCCAACCGTGCGCGACCAGGGCTTTCGCAAAGCGGTGGTACGCATTTACAATCACCGCTGCGCTTTTTGTGGAGTGCGCATGCTGACTGCCGATGGACATACTGCAGTAGAGGCTGCACATATAATTCCCTGGAGCCTGGCGCGGTAAAGTCACGCCTTATGCCATTGACGACCTACATAATGGTATGGCTTTGTGCCGCTTGTGCCACTGGTCGTTTGACGAAGGCTTGATGGGCGTCTCGACAAAGTATCTGATGTTAATCTCTGGAGAGATGCGTGTCACACAGAACCTGTCGGGGCATCTCCAAAACCTGGAAAATCGTCCGATCATCGGTCCTGTAGAGCCTGATTTATGGCCTTATGTCGAATCTTTAGAATGGCACCATCAGCACATCTTTCGCCGGGGGTAGTACATGCACCGCGATTACAACAAACTGATCCGCGACCGCATCCCTGAGATCATTCAAAACAGTGGTAAATGCTGCGCCGTCGAAACCATGTCTGAAGCCGAATACCGCCAGGCATTGTTGGAAAAGCTGGTCGAAGAGGCTCAGGAGGCGTGCCGGGCTGCTCCGGAGGAATTGGCCACCGAGCTTGCCGATCTGCAGGAAGTGATTGCGGCTGTGCTGGCTGCCTGGCATATATCACCAGAAAAGGTTCAACAAATTCAAGATCAACGCCGCGCAGAACGCGGCGGTTTTGAGCAGCAGTTGAAGCTATTGTGGACGGAAGAGGGAGACGAAGATGTCTGATCGCATTGAACGAGAAGAACTGGTCCGCCTGGTCGCTCAACGCACCGGCCAGGATGTGGGGACAGTGAATAACGTGGTAGATGCTTTTCTGAAGGATATCGGTATCGGATGTATAATAGAATCACTTATCCGATACCGATATTGTTCTCCTGGAGAACCCCAATGCTTGATCCTCGTCTTCTGGCTCGTTTAGATCATAAAAAGGCGCAACTGGATGCCCTGCGCCCACTTCCTGCCGCAGCAGTAGCCCGCCTGAAAGAACAGCTTACAATCGAGTGGATCTACAACTCAAATGCCATCGAAGGCAGCACACTGACTCTGCGCGAAACACAGCTTATCTTGGAAACAGGCCTGACGATTGGTGGCAGGAGTCTTCGTGAACACTTCGAGGTGATCAATCATAAGGATGCCATTGAGTATGTTGAAAGCCTGGCAGAACAGAGCGTGGCACTCTCGGCCTTTCATGTACGGCAAATCCATAAGCTGATTCTAACTCGTATTGATGATGAAAATGCCGGGCAATATCGCCGCACACGGGTGAGAATTGACGGCGCCAGTCATGTTCCACCTGAGTCCTGGGAAATCCCCCAACGAATGCAGGATTGGGAGACCTGGCTGCACCAGGCAGAGCACGAATTACATCCTGTGGTTCTTGCGGCTCAGGCGCACCATAGGCTGGTTGCAATACATCCTTTTGTCGACGGAAATGGGCGTACCGCCCGGCTGGTGATGAACCTGGTACTCTTTCGATATGGTTATCCGCCAACGGTGCTGCTAAAGGCAAATCGGCGGCAATACTACTACGTCTTGATGCAGGCGGACTCTGGCCAGCCAGAACCATTGGCTAATTTCGTGGGCAAGGCAGTCGAGCGCAGCCTCATTCTGTATCTGGAAGCCTGTACGCCGCGGATTTCTCCGCCTGCGCCAGAGCAGGTCTGGATCAGCCTGGCCCAGGCTGCTGAGGGCACACCTTACAGCCAGGAATATCTCAGTCTGTTGGCGCGCAAAGGTCGTTTAGAAGCCGTCAAGCGCGGACGCGTTTGGTTAACCACTCGCCAGGCAGTAGCAGATTACAAGCAATCTATTGAGGATACGACCTCAAAATAGAAGTTATCATGCCCCGAGGACCCGAAAACCCTCGAACCTGCGCCTATTGCAGTGCAATCATCACCAAGCGCAGCGTGAGTAAGCACATGGAAAAGTGCTCCGAGCGGCAAGAGGCACTCGCCAGCGACGCGATCGATCCAGAGCGCGCCGGCTTATGTGCGCAGCGTGACGCTGGACCCTGAGTCGCCGGTGGGGATCGAGACGGTGACGTTCGAGGTGGAATTCAGCAGGCCGATGGATGTGGAGGTGATGCCGCAGGTGTGGTTCCAATCCTCAACACAAATCACTGGAAACATATGCAGCGCCCTGGATAACGCTCTCTGGGTAGATGAGACCCACTTCCAGGCATCGTATGACATCACCGCGCTGGTCGCGCGCGGGGAGTACCGCATTACGGTCGATGGGGCATTTGGGACGGATCGGATGGAGATCGCCCTGGATGATTCGACTACCTTCACCGTCGATTATGCCGGGGCAGTGGCGGATACGACGCCGCCTGCGCCGCCGTCGGTCACGGCGTGCGCGGGGAGCGAGGCGGTGCATCTCTACGCCAACTGGAGCGCAAGCGACCCCGACAGCGCGATCACCCTCTACCAGTATGCCATTGGCACCACGCCGGTCGGGGCAGAGGTGGTAAACTGGACGAACACCACAGAAACGAGTTTTGACCGGAACGATCTAGGGTTGACCGCCGGGCAAGTGTACTACGTTTCGGTGCGGGCGCGCAATGAAGGCGGGCTGTGGAGCGAGCCAGGCACGCCGCTGGGGCTAACTGCCGGGTCGGGTGTGTGCGCAACGAACAGCAAGTTCGTGTACCTGCCGATGGTGGGGAAATAGATTTTCCATGTGCAAGTCCGACGAATATCTTGGGCTAGCATGGATAGCCGTAGGATTATATAAAGCCAGGGACTGCCCACAAAGAAGCGGGCAGCCCCTGGCTTACTTGCCTGGCCGTTGATGAGTTCGGCTAGCCGCCATACACTGGCAATCTCGCAGGCGCGTACAAAGGCTTCTTGGTGGCAGGGATTTTTGTAAGCCATGGCTGCACCTGCTGGATGAATTATACCCCTGCTGATTTAGAAATTCAGAAGGCACCCATGCTAAAAAATAAGGCCTTTGTTCAAACCGCGCTAATTCGAATGTTTATCCACGATAGATGATATAGAGGTTCATTTGAGCGGCTGGTTTTGTCTGTTGCCGGCATGCTTTCTTTTTCCTCCATAGCATGATATACTAACAGTGTAAGCACGCGGAGGTAAACATGTTGCGTAAAGTTTTTCGTACTGGCAATAGTATGGTGGTCTCACTGCCCCGAGAAGCTTTGGATTATCTCAACATTCAAGAGGGTGCAGAGATTGAGATTGATCTGGATCGTGAGAACCGCCAGGTAATTCTTAAGCCTGTGAAAATGCCGCTGACCACTTTGGGCGTGGATGAAAAATTCGCCCGTCAAGTGGATGAATTCATTGAACAATATCGCCCTGCTTTAGAAGAATTGGCCAAATAGTTGATGAAGTACCTGACTCCAGAGCAGGTATTGTTTATCCATGCCCGCCTGATCACAGAAACTGGCGGCGAGCATGGTGTGCTTGATATCGGCTTGCTTCAATCGGCTATGGCGCGCCCGCAGGCTACGTTTGATGGTCAGAATCTTTATCCAGAGCTGTTCTCAAAAGTGGCTGCCCTCTTAGAAAGTTTGATTGGTAACCATGCCTTTGTGGATGGTAACAAAAGGACGGCAATCACAGCCGCTGGTCTGTTTCTGCTCCTCAATGGTTACCGTTTGACCGCCAACAACCAGGAATTGGAAGATTTCACACTTCAATGCGCCCAGC
>JAFGBV010000172.1 GCA_016932955.1 Anaerolineales bacterium
CAAAAAGCTCATCCAGACTGTTAAAATTGGTGATCTGGCGGGTATGGGGGTTTTCTATCGATGCCAACCAGGAAGGCTCTTGCGGCTTGCCAGACAGCCACAAGCGGAGCAGGAATGAGTGGTAGGGTTCCATATCATAATCATACACGATGAGCGTCAAGAAAACGTCAAAAGAGTGCGTTATTTTCAGTGGAATCTTTTATAATTCAGCGGGAAAGGCTGAGAATGAGCGGATTACGAATTGCGTGCCTGGGAAATGCAGCGATATTGCTGGGGGACCAAGCATTGGGCGGCTTGGGTTCGGATAAGGCGCGGGCTTTGCTGATCTACCTGGCAGTTGAGGCGCAGCGTGTGCACCGACGCGAGCACCTGGCGGGGCTGCTGTGGTCCGACCAGGCGGAAGATAAGGCGCTGCACAGCCTGCGGCAGGCGCTTTCGAATCTGCGCAAGGCGTTGCAAGACGAGGCGCGAGAGGTACCCTATCTGCTGGTTTCGGCGGATGGGATCCAAATGAATCCGGCAAGCGAATTCTGGGTGGATGCGCGGGCATTCCAGGATGGCGTTCGAAAAGCGCTGGAACACCACCAACGCTGTGAGCAGGGGGGATGTCTCAATATTCGCCGTTTGCGGCAGACAATCAATCTTTACCAGGGGCCATTCTTGGATCAGTTCTACCTGGCTGGCTCTCCCTTATTCGATGAGTGGGCAACGTTGCAACGCGAGCATTTCAGCCGCCAGGCGACGGAAGCCTTCGCGCGGATGGCGGAGTATCACGAGCGGCGGGGAGAGATGACGTTGGCGGCACAGGCGGCCGGGCGGCTGGCGGTGATCATTCCGTGGGAAGAAGCGGCTCATTGCGAGGTGATGCGCTTGCTGGCGCTGGATGGGCAGTGGGCAGCAGCGCAGGCGCAATTTGCGGCTTGCCGGCGTTACCTGAGCGAGCAGCTTGGTGTTGATCCGGCGCCGGAAACAAAGGAAATGTATGAGGCAATCCGCCAACTTTCAACGAGCCGGGAGAAAAAAGCCCATGTGCTGCTCAGCCGGCGGTTCCCGGTTGCGCGTCATTACCTGCCGCTGCAAGGGACACATTTTGTGGGGCGAGAGAGGGAGCTGGATCTGCTGGCAGAACGGCTGGCAGACCCTGATTGCCGCCTGCTGACGCTGGTGGGAACGGGTGGGGTTGGCAAGACGCGGCTGGCGCTGGAGGAAGCGTCTGAGCAGGTGGGATTATTTGCAGATGGGGTGTTTTTCATCACTCTGGCGTCTGTGCCAGAAGCGGCGCTGGTGGCGCCGACGATTGCGGATGTGGTCCAATTCCGATTTTTTAGTAGGGAAGCGCTGGATGCGCAACTGATCCATTACCTGCAAGAAAAGCGGATGCTGCTGGTACTGGATAATTTTGAACACCTGGTTGAGGCGGGGGAGCTGGTGGGCGAGATCATCAAACGCTGTCCCGGTGTGAAGATCGTTTGCACCTCACGACAGCCGTTGAACCTGTACATGGAATGGGTGCAAGATGTGGGCGGTTTGGGTTATCCCGGGGGCAGAGAAGCCGTCGCAGCGGGTGAGGCGCTTTCGTACAGCGCCCTGGCGCTGTTTGATCAGACGGCACAGCGGATTCAGGCGCATTTTTCGCTGGAAAAGGAGCTTGAGGCGGCGTCGCAGATCTGCCGCATGCTAGAAGGGCTGCCATTGGGTGTTGAGCTGGCTGCCTCGTGGACACGCATACATCGCTGCACAGAGATTGTGCGCCAACTGGAACAAGGGCTGGATGTTGTGGCGACAACGATGCGCGATTTACCGGAGCGGCACCGCAGCCTGCGGGCAGCATGCGCGCATTCCTGGAATCTGCTCTCGGGGCCAGAACAGCAAGTTTTCAGCAAGTTAGCAGTTTTTCGGGGGGAGTTTTCTGCGGAAGCAGCGGGGTGGACGGCAGAGGCAGGAGCAGAGATGTTGGCAGGGCTGGTGGAGAAATCATTGCTACGCCGGGGAGAGGCTGGACAGTTCAGCATACATAATGTGCTGATGCAGTTTGCTGAGGAGCGGCTGCGCGAGCGCGCTGAAATATACCGGCAGGTGCATGATCTCCATTGCGATTATTTCCTGGGTTTGGTGGAAAGGAAAGGGGCACAGCTTTATGGAACGGAACAGCAGCAAGCATCCCAGGAGCTTGATGGGAACATTCAGAATATCCGCGCGGCATGGCAGTGGGCAGTGAGCCAGGGGAAGGCAAACCAGATCCGGCGTGCGATGGATGGGCTGGGGGTTTATTATGATATGCGTTCCTGGTTCCAGGAGGGAGACGCTGTGTTCCGGAGTGCGGTGCAGAGCCTGGAAAGCGAGGCGGAGGTGGATGATGGGCTGCGCAGCCTTCTGGGAAGCCTGTTTTTACGCCAGGGGATGTTTGTTACGCGCCTGAGCCGCTTTGATGAGGCGGGTGTTTTGCTGGAGCGGGGGTTGGCACTCCTGGAGCATGTGGAAGCAAAGGAAGAGATGGCTTTTGGGCTGTCCTTGCAGGGACGGATGTTGGTGGATGTGGGTGAGCTGGATCTGGCTCGCCAACACCTGGAACAAGGTCTTGTCGCGATCCAGGGGAGCCAAAAGCGGGTGGTGGAGGCGATCTTACTCGATGCGCTGGCGGGAATTGAGCGCATCCGGGGAAATTTGGAAGCAGCACAGAAGCTCAGCCAGAGGGCATTGATGATCTACCTGAAGCTGGGAGATGCCTGGGGGATTGCCCAGGCGAATAACAGCCTGGGTGCTTTGAGCGGCACGCTTGGGCTGTATGATGAGGCAGAAAGATACTTCCAACAGGCGCTGGCAGCGTTTAAACTGGTGGGGGACCGCTCTGGCACGGCACGCAGCCTGCAGAACCTGAGCATCCTGGCATACATCGCTGAAGATTTTGAGCGTGCCCGGCAGTTGCGCCTGGAATGCCTGGAGATTTGCCGGGAGATTGGCTTCCGCTGGGGAATTGCGAGCACATTGAAACACCTGGGGGACGTGGAAAAATCGCTGGGCAGTCTGGATGAGGCGCTGGCACATTATGCGGAGAGCTTGAAGTTGAGCCGTGAGTCAGGCGACCGGAAAAGCACTATCTACACGCTGAACAGCCTGGGAGGGCTACGAATTGCCCAGGGTGATTACCCACGTGCAATGGAGCAATACGTGGAGGCTTTCCACCTGGCAATGGAGATCAAGATCATCCCGGTTGCTTTGGATGTTTTGACGGGAATGGCGGATGCCTTGGCGGGGAGCGGCAAGGCGGAGCAGGCGGTGCAATGGCTCAGTTTTGTGAGCCAGGCGGAGGGGCTAGATCAGCAAACCCGTAACAAGGCAGAGGGGCTATTGCAAAAGATGGCAAGTGATTTTACGCCAGAGACATTTACGATATTGAAGGATCGCGGGGCAGCATTGACGCTCGATGAGGCCGAGGCGCAGGTGGGGGCGTTGATTGATGCTCGTGGGGGATGATTTTATGTTAGAATCTGAATACCGGATCGGTGGTCGCCAAAGGTGAATCCTGAGGCGGCGTCGGTGAGTATCCGGATGGGAACCCGTCGAAAAGTGCCGCCATCCCCCGCCGATCTTATGTCCACCTGGAATCACTACTATCTGGCAAAGACAATAGAAGATGCACTACAGGCGCTGGCTTCTGCACAGGGGTCAGCGCGTATTATTGCCGGCGGCACCGATCTGCTGCTGGATTTACAGCAAGGCCGCCATCCACCAGTGGATACGCTGGTGGATGTGAATCACATCCCGGAGATGAGGGTCATTGAATGGCGGGGTGAGGAAATCTACATAGGCGCAGCAACCCCGCTGCGAATCCTGGTGGAATCAGCATTGGTTCAAGAGCATGCGCAGGCGCTGGTGGAGGCGTGCGGGCAGGTGGGGGGGCCGCAAGTGCGCAACAGTGCGACGCTGGGAGGCAATGTGGCACATGCGTTGCCTGCTGCTGATGGGAGTATTGCCCTCACCGCGCTGGATGCGCAAGTGGAAGTGGCATCTGCGGCGGGCAGTCGAAGGCTGCCAATCGGGGAGGTGTACCAGGGACCGGGGCAGTCTGCATTGGATTCTGCGAGAGAGGTGCTGGTGGGATTTTACCTGAGGCGCGTACCGGGGAACCCTAACCAGGCAAAAGAAGCTGCAGGATCAGCTTTTCAGCGGGTGATGCGCCCACAGGGCGTGGCACTGCCGGTGTTGAACGCAGCTGCGTATATCTTGCAGCGCGGAGGGGTGATGGCAGATGTGCGCATCGCGATAGGCCCGGCTGGGCTTACTCCTTTCCGGGCGCGCGAGAGTGAGGCTGTGCTGCGCGGGCACGCGCTCAGCGAGATCAAATTGGATGCAGCGCAGCAAGCTTTGCTGCAAGAAGCGCATTTTCGCAGCAGCCCGCAGCGCGCTTCAGCGGAATATCGCCAGCAACTGGCGGGGGTGTTGCTGAGGGCTGTAATTACCAAAGCCTGGGAGCGTGCAAGGTATGAAATTTAGGGTTAATGGTAAAGAATATACATTGGATGCTTTGCCGGGCGAGATGCTGGCGGATATGCTGCGAGAGCGCCTGGGATTGACGGGGACTAAGATCGGCTGTAACGAGGCGGAATGCGGTGCCTGCACGGTGCTGGTGGATGGTGTGCCGGTGCTTTCTTGCAGTTACCCATCTGCACGCGTGGAGGGAAAAGATGTGCTCACGATTGAGGGCCTGGCTGCACTGGGTAGACCCTCACGATTACGATTATCTGGCGAGGGAGATGAAGAGACGGAAAGCCTGAATATGCTCCACCCGCTGCAAGAAGCATTCGTGAACCAGGGGGCGGTGCAGTGCGGGTTCTGCATTCCTGGGCAGATCATGACCAGTTATGCGCTGCTGCAGAGCCAGGCAGATCCCAGCGAAGCGGATATCCGCCAGGCGTTGAAAGATACGCTGTGCCGCTGCGCTGGCTACCCTTCAATTGTGCGGGCGATCCAGGAGGCGGCGCGGGAAATGCACGGCGATGAAGCGGTGGCGGCGCCTTCTTTACCACCCAGCACAAGCAGCTCCTCAGATGGGGCCAGTTATGCGACGATCGGGACGCTGCAATTACGCCCGGATGCGGTGGCAAAAGTGACCGGAGAAGCCAGGTTTACGGATGACCTGCACTTCGATGGGATGCTGCACGCGCGGGTGAAACGCGCCGGAGTTCCTCATGCAATCCTGCGCAGAGTGGATGTGGAGAAAGCGCGGGCTTTGCCGGGTGTTGTTGCGGTGTTGACAGCTGAGGATATCCCGGGCGAGCATAACCATGGGCTGGTGATTCCCGACTGGCCGACAATGGTTGGGGTGGGCGAGCGCATTCGTTACGTTGGGGATGCACTGGCAATCGTGGCGGCGGAGAGGCGGCAGATTGCAAGCCAGGCACTGGCGCTGATCGAGGTAGATTTTGAGTTGTTACCGGTGATCTCGGATCCGGTACAGGCCCGGCAGCCAGGTGTTGATTCGCTGCACCCGAACGGCAACCTGCTGAAGCATATCAAGGTACGCAAGGGAGATATGGCGCAGGGATTTGCCGAGGCGGATGTTGTTCTGGAGCACACTTTCCATACTGTGACTACTGATCATGCTTTCATGGAACCGGAGTGCAGCATTGCGCGGCCAGTTATTGACGAAGCAGGGGGGCGATCTGTTAAACGAATGGAAATCTATGTGGGCTCGCAAATACCCTACTCTGACCGCAGCCAGGTGGCGCGGGCGTTGGGTTGGGCAGACGAGCAAGTGCATGTGATCGGGCAATTGATGGGCGGGGGATTTGGCGGAAAAGAGGACATTACGGGGCAGATCCACGCCGCGCTGCTAGCGAATGTCACTGGCAGACCGGTGAAGCTGCTCTTTGACCGCCATGAAAGCCTGCTGGTACACCCTAAGCGCCACGCGACCCAGATCCGGGTGAAGGTCGGTGCGAAGCGCTCCGGGCGGCTGACGGCAGTGGAGACGGAATTATATGGGGATACAGGGGCTTACGCCTCGCTGGGTGAGAAGGTGCTGACACGCGCTACGACCCATTCATCCGGGCCATATGATGTTCCGCATGCGCGGGCAGATTGCTACGCGATGTACACGAATAATCCACCGTCAGGTGCATTCCGAGGGTTTGGGGTGACGCAATCGGCTTTTGCGGTGGAGAGTATGATGGATATGCTGGCGGAGGAATTACAGGTTGAGCGTGTGGCGCTGCGGCGGATGAACGCGCTGCATGTTGGATCGGTGACGAACACGGGCCAACTGTTGCAAGAGAGTGTTGGATTGGTGGAATGCATTGACCGGGTGGAGGCTGAAATGCGGCGCCTGGCGGGGGAGGATCCCTTTAAGCCCAAGCCTGTAGAGGGCGCGGCAGGAAAAGTGCGCGCCTGGGGCTTCGCCGCGGCATACAAGAACACCGGGCTGGGAGGCGGCGCGCCGGACAAAGCGGGGGCAGATGTGGAAATCTATCCGGATGGCAGGCTGGAAGTGCGCACCTCATCGGCGGAGCTGGGGCAGGGATTGGTCACTGTGCTGCAGATGATCGTGGCGGAGGAGTTCCAGATTGAACCAGGACGGGTGGGTGTGCTGGTGATGGATACAGATCTTACGCCGGATGGCGGCCCAACAACTGCTTCGCGACAGACATTTGTCACCGGGAATGCCGCCCGGCACGCAGCCCAGGCGCTGAAGCAGGCGATGGCGAGTACATTGGCAGAACATTTCGACTGCCCACCGGAACAGGTGCGCTTTGTGGAGGGGCTGGCGCAGGTGGGCGAGCAGCGGGTATCGCTAGGGGAGGCGGCTGAGATCATGCGGCAAGAGGGGCGGGAGCCGCGCACGCTGTACGAATATTGGGCGCCGGCGACCAAGCCTTTGGGGCAGGGCGGAGATATGCACTTTGCCTATTCCTTTGGGGTGCAGGCGGCGGAAGTGGAAGTGGACACGCGCACAGGCGAGGTCAGGGTATTGCGGGTGATCGCGGCCAATGACGTGGGACGGGCGATCAACCCGCTGGGCTTGCAAGGGCAGGTGGAGGGGGGAATCATGATGGGTTTGGGGAATGCACTGACCGAGCACTTCCTTGTGCAAGAAGGCAAGGTGGTAACCGACCGGCTGGCGCGCTATCGGATACCCTCCATCTCAATGACACCTGAGATCACTTCGATTGTGGTTGAGCATCCTGTTGAAGCGGGCCCTTATGGGGCGAAGGGTGTGGGCGAGCTGGTGAGCATCCCGACCACACCGGCGATCACCAATGCCATTTACAACGCAGTAGGGGTGCGGTTTGACCGGCTGCCAGTTGATCAGGAAGTGATCGCACGGGCTTTGTGGGACAGGAAGCGTGTGAGGAACAAGTCATGACAGGTGCGGTGGATGAGAAGGCTGTAGAAAAACAAGGCGGGATCCCTCGCTGGCTGGAATGGGCGCGGGAGATCCAGGCGCTGGCGCAAACGGGCAACCACTACGCAATCAATGAATTCCAGAGCCAGCGCTACCGGCGGCTGAGCGAGATTGCAGCGGAGATCATCAGTGAGCACAGCGGTTTGGAGGCTGAGCTGCTGGCGGAGGTGTTTCTGGAGCAGAAGGGTTACGCCACACCACGCGTGGATGTGCGCGGGGCGGTTTTTCAGGATGGGAAATTGCTGCTGGTGCGGGAGCGAATGGATGGAGGATGGACGATGCCCGGCGGCTGGGCGGATGTGGGGGATGTGCCATCGCAGGCGGCTGAGCGGGAGGTTCGGGAGGAGGCAGGGTACCGGGTGAGGGCGCGCAAGGTACTGGGGGTGTATGACGCCAACCGCTTTGGGTCGCTGGCGCTGCTCCATGCCTTTAAGATCGTTTTTCTGTGCGATATCCTGGATGGGGAGGCCCGTCCCAGCATCGAAACCAGTGAAGTAGGTTTCTTTGGGATCGATGAAATCCCGCCTGTTCTATCTGAATCACGCACCCCCCCGCGGCTTATCGCAGATGCATTTGCGGCGCTGCATGACCCTGACTGTGCGACGGTATTTGATTGAGGTGTGGTCGATTGCTGATGACCGAAAAGTTTATTGAGCTGCCGTTTGAATTGCCTGGACGGGTTTTCCGAAGTCCAATGCCGTTCGGAAATTTCGCGGAGGCAGATCTGTTGACGCAATATCACGCGGCAGGGGTGGATGTGGTGGTGCAATTGGTGGCGGATGACGAGGCTTTGCAGCGAATGGGTCGCAATTTACGGGTGGAATATCAAGCTCAGGGGTTTGATGTGATCTATATGCCGATCATGGATTTCTTTGTTCCGGATCTTAATGCGCTACGCAAGGCTGTTGGTGAGGCGCTATCGCAGGCGAGGATAGGGCGCAACCTGGTGGTACATTGCAACGCGGGCATTGGACGCACGGGATTGTTCCTCTCGTGCATGGCGCGGAAGCGCTTTGATTGGGGAGGAGAAGACGCGATCGGCTGGGTGAGGCAATTCGTCGAGCATGCGGTGGAAGTGCCGGAACAGGTCAAGATGGTAGAAGATTTTTGCTGAGGAGCAATGCGATGCTGATTCACAATGCGCGATTGGTCACCTGGGATGAGCCTAACCAGATCCTGGAGGGGCAGGCACTGTACCTGGAGGGTGGGCTGATTGCAGCAATGGGCCCGCAGGTAGAACTGTTTAAACGCTATCCTCAGACTAAACAGATGGATGCGGGAGGGCAACTGGTGATGCCGGGGAATATCTGCGCTCATACGCACTTCTATGGTGCGTTTTCACGGGGAATGGCAATTCCGGGTGCTCCGGCGAAGGATTTCCTGGAAATCCTGCAAAAATTGTGGTGGCCGTTGGATCTGGCGCTAGACGAAGAAGCAGTGCGCTATTCGGCGTTGGTATGCCTGGTGGATGCGATCCGGCATGGTACGACGACGTTGATCGATCACCATGCCTCGCCTAACGCGATCGATGGCTCTTTAGATGTGATCGGCGGAGCGGTAGAGGAGGCAGGCGTGCGGGCGGTGTTGTGCTACGAGGTGACGGAGCGCAATGGGCTGGCTGGAGCACAAGCGGGCATCCGCGAGAACGTTCGTTTCATCCAACAGACGGGCAGCAGGGCGGCACATGGCTCACGGTTGGCGGGAACATTTGGGCTGCACGCGAGCCTGACGCTTTCTGAGCAAACGCTGGATGCTTGCCGGGCTGCAGTTCCTGAGGAGGTGGGTTTCCACATCCACGTAGCGGAATCGGAAGCGGACCAATATGACAGCCTGGGAAAATGCGGGACGCGGGTGGTAGATCGCTTAGAGCGCCACGCGATGCTTGGGTCGGGTAGCATTGCCGTGCATGCGGTGCACGTCGACGCGCGCGAGATCGGGTTGCTGGCTGAGACGGGAACCTGGGTGACACACCAGCCACGATCGAATATGAACAATGCGGTGGGGATTGGACCGGTCGAGTCGATGTTGCGGGCAGGGGTGAAGGTGTGCCTGGGCAATGATGGATTCTCGAACGCGATGTGGGAGGAATGGAAGACTGCTTACCTGGCGCACAAGATTTGGAACCGGGATCCCCGACGGATGAATGGGATGGATGTGGTGCAAATGGCAGTCTACAACAATGCAGCCCTGGCGGGTAGGTTCTTCCCAACTGCGCCGCTGGGGGTGTTGCGGGAGGGGGCGCATGCGGATCTGATCTTTGTTGATTACCATCCTTTCACGCCGCTGCATCCCGGCAACCTGCCCTGGCATATTCTTTTCGGTTTTCATGAGAGCATGGTGACGACCACGATCGTGGCGGGAAAGGTGCTGATGCGGGAGCGCAAGCTATTGACGCTGGATGAGGATGCAATTGCCGGGCGGGCGCGGGAAGTAGCCGTGCAGGTATGGCAACGGTATCAAGAAAAGGCCGGCAGGGGATAAAATTGGGCGCAGGATGCTGAAGCGGATTGTATACTGAGGCGATACCAGTGAGAAAGATTTGGAGGTAGCTATGACAGAACCATCACGCAAAATCGCGATCCTGGGCGGGACGGGCAAGGAGGGTACTGGATTGGGGCTGCGCTGGGCGCATGCCGGTTATCGGATCATTATCGGCTCGCGCCAGGCGGAGAAAGCACTGGCAGCAGCAGCAGAGCTGAACGCGCAACTGGGTAGCAATTTGGTGATTGGAATGGAAAATGCAGAGGCGGCGCGACAGGCGGACTTATGCGTGCTGACTGTGGTGCAAAGCGCCCACCAGGAGGCTGTGGCAAGCCTGAAGGAGGCCTTGCAAGGCAAGATCCTGGTTGATGCAACCGCGCGGGTGGATTTCCGCGATCCGCGCCCCCCGGAGCCGCCCTCGGCTGCACGCCAGGCGCAGAGTATCTTGGGAGCGGGGGTGCGCGTAGTGGCAGCATTCCAGAATGTTCCAGCGCACTCGTTGAAAAAGAATCTGGGCCAGCCAATGAACACAGATGTGCTGGTGTGCGCGGAAGAGCTAGCCGCAGCACAGGAGGTGATTGCGTTGGCTGAAGCAGCGGGCATGCGCGCTTATTATGCAGGGGGGCTGGATAATGCTGTTCTGGTGGAAGGGATCACGGCAATCTTGATCAGCATGAACAAATATTACGGGGTCAAGACAGCCAGCATTGGCATCACTGGGGTGAGAAGCGACTGAGCCTCAGCATCGGCTGGACGCGGAAGATGACCCTGATACTTACACCTCTTGTTGGGATCCCGATGGTGCAGACTGGCGATGACCTGGCGCAGCTCATTTTGGTCGGGTTGGCTGAGTGCAGTATTCAACTGCAGGATGGGGATATCCTGGTGGTGGCGCAGAAGATCGTCTCCAAGGCTGAGGGGCGCTGGGTGAACCTGGCAAATGTGAAGCCGTCTGCGCGGGCTGAGCAATTGGCTGGGGAGATCGAGAAAGACCCAAGGTTGGTGGAGATGATCTTGCAGGAGAGCCGGGAGGTGCTGCGCACGCGCCCGGGGACGATCATTGTCGAGCACCGATTAGGCTTTGTGTGTGCGAATGCAGGGATTGACCATTCGAACGTGGCAGGCAAAGGGAATGCAGAAGAGGAATGGGTTCTGTTGCTGCCCGAGGATGCGGATCGCTCTGCACAGCGCCTGCGTGAGCGATTGGAGCAGGTCAGCAGCAGGAAATTGGGTGTACTGATCATCGATTCCCACGGCAGGGCATGGCGACTGGGGGTTGTGGGAGCAAGTATTGGCATATCTGGGCTGCCAGGGCTGGTGGATCTGCGCGGGCAAACGGATCTATTCGGTTATATGTTGCGCATCACGCAGATTGCGGTGGCGGATGAGTTGGCGGCAGCAGCCTCGCTGGTAATGGGGCAGGCTGCTGAAAGAACGCCGGTGGTGCATGTGAGGGGATTCCCTTACTCCTTGCGCGAAGCCCAATTAGCTGAGCTGATGCGTCCTAGAGAAATGGATCTGTTCCGATGAGTATCGAGATTCCTCCGGCAGGCTTACATGCGGTTGTGACAGTGCTTGGTGAGCCGTATTACTCAGAGGTGAAGAAAATCTGGCAAGATCTAGAGCAAGCCTGCGGGGTGAAGGGTGTTTGGGTGTCGGCAGTACCGCATTTTTCCTGGATAGGTATGACGGGATTTGATGAGGGTTGTTTGGATGAGGGGCTGCGTGAGCTGGCTGCGGAGGCGCAGCCGTTCATGGTGCAGACGAGCAGCCTGGGGATTTTTAGTGGGGAGAAACCAGTGGTCTACATTTCGCTGGCAAAGGATGAGACCCTGATGCGCTTCCATGACAGGGTGTGGCAGCGGTTGGAAAAATGTTTACACGGGGTGAACCATTATTATTCCCCGCCGTTGTGGACGCCGCATATTACGCTGGCAATCGGTGATGTGGAACGGGCGAATATTGCTTGCGTGATCGAGCGGCTGGCATTCCGCGGTTGGGATTGGACATTTTTAGTGGACCGGATTGGGATTATCTCGCTACCTGCAGAGATGACCATTCGGAGTGAGATGAATTACCTGTTTGGGGGTTGAGGATGGCTGAGAAGGATCTATTTTGGGAATACCTGGAGCGGTTGGTGACATCCAGCCGGATCGTGATCGATCGACCGAAAGGCTCTACACACCCGCGTTTTACGGGGCGAGTCTACCCGCTGGATTACGGTTACCTGGATGAGACAATGACAACGGACGGGGGTGGGGTGGATGTGTGGGTGGGGTCGTTGAGCGATCGACGGGTTGTGGGTGCGCTGGCAACTGTGGATCTGGGTAAGCGTGATACAGAGCTGAAGATCCTGATCGGGTGTACAGTAGATGAAATGAACGAAATCCTTGAGTTTGTGAATGGCAAAGACATGCGGGCATTCTTGATCTGGCGGGGAGTTTGACAAGCAATGAAGATTGTGGCACTGGCTGGAGGCGTTGGCGGGGCGCGGCTGTCGCAAGGGCTGGCGCAGATACTACCACCTGGAGACCTGACAATTATTGTCAATGTGGGGGATGATTTTGAGCATCTTGGCTTGAAGATCTGCCCTGACCTGGATACGGTGTGCTACACACTGGCAGGGATGGCGAATCCGATGACCGGCTGGGGACGGGCGGATGAGAGCTGGGGGGCGCTGGAAAGCCTTGCAGCGTTGGGAGGGCCAAGCTGGTTTCGCCTGGGGGATCGAGACCTGGGGCTGCACCTGGAGCGAACACGCCGCCTGCGCCGGGGGCAAAGGCTGAGCCAGATGACGCAGAAATTTTGCCAGGCGTGGGGGGTGCGGCACACCATTCTGCCGGTGACGGATGATGAGGTACCGACGCGCGTGAGGATCGCGGAGGAAGACACGGGGCGGGAGGTGGAAATTGCTTTTCAGGATTATTTTGTGCGGTGGCAATGCCTTCCAAGTGTGTGCGGTTTCCGTTTTGCGGGGGTTGAGGCAGCGCGGCCTGCGCCTGGGGTATTGGAAGCATTGGATGCAGCCGATGCGGTGATCCTGTGCCCTTCTAATCCGTGGGTGAGCATTGACCCGATCCTGGCTGTTCCAGGTGTGCAGGCATCTGTGCAGGCGCGGTTAACGGTGGCGATTTCGCCGATCATTGGCGGGCAAACGGTGAAAGGCCCAGCAGCGAAGATGTATAAGGAATTAGGTTACGAGCCATCAGCATTGGCGGTGGCTCGCCATTACCGCTCGATCCTGACAGGGTTTGTGGTGGACGCGGTAGATGCGGAGATGACTGAGATGGTGGGCGAGATGGGTATTCGTACACTGGTGACGGACACAATGATGCGCACCTCCGAAGACCGCCGCCGCCTGGCGGGAGATGTTCTGGCGTTCCTTGAGGAAATGTGAGGCCGACCTCGCTATGACATTGTGGGTGATTGTTCCGGTAAAGCCGCTCTCGCGGGGGAAGTCTCGCCTTGCAGGGGTTCTGAATGACGAGGAACGGGCGATGCTCAATGAGTGCCTGTTGGTACACACGCTGGATACGCTGCGAAAAGTACCTGGTGTAGCGCAGATTTTGGTAGTCAGCCGCGATCCACAAGCGCTCTCCATAGCACGCGAGCATGGCGCGCATACCGTGCAGGAACACGGCTCGCCGCAGCTCAACGTGGCGCTGACACGGGCAACGCTGGTGGCGCGTAGCCACGCGCCGCGGGGGGTGCTGATCTTGCCGGCTGACCTGGCTCTACTGGACCCGCAGGATGTGAGCATGCTGGTCGAGCGCAATGTCAGCCCACCGGTGGTGGTGATCGCACCGGACCGCCGGCGCCAGGGCACCAACGCCCTGCTGATCAACCCGGCGGGTCTGCTGCAATACAGTTATGGTCCTGGCTCATTTGAGCGGCATTGCGAACGGGCGCGCCTGATGGGAGCGCGATTAGAGATCGTTGACCAGCCCTCCCTGGCGCTGGATGTGGACCTGCCCGAAGATCTGGAAATGGTGAGGGCAGAGATCGACGGATTACTAAACCTTGAACCGAGGAGAGAATGATATGATTGAACGTGTAGCCCTATATTTGCAAGATGCCCATGATTTGCGAGATGGCCTGGATTACGTGCGTTATGCTGAGCAGCGCGGCTTTGAGGCCGTCTGGCAGGCAGAATCTCGCCTGGTGCGGGATGCGATCGTGCCGATGGCGGCGTATGCCGCCGTGACGGAGCGGCTCAAGGTAGGCTCGGGGGTGATCAATAACTGGACGCGCAACATTGGTCTACTGGCGGCGACTTTCCTGACATTGGATGATCTGGCGCCCAACCGTGTGATCTGTGGGATTGGGGCGTGGTGGGACCCGCTGGCGCGCAATGTGGGTATTGAACGGCGCAAGCCGCTATTGGCGATGCGCGAGACAGTGGAGGTGATGCGCCGCTTGTTGAACATGGAGCGGGTGACCTTCCATGGGGAATTCCACCATGTGGATGGGATCGAGCTGGATGTGGTGCACGGGCGGCGCGAGCCGCGCAATGTGCCGATCATGATCGGTGCGACGGGCGACTTAATGATGGAACTGACGGGAGAAATTGCAGATGGGGCGGTGCTGAATTACTGCGTGCCGCCGGAATATAATGACCGTGCCCTGGAACTGCTCGAAAAAGGCGCCAGCAAGAGCGGGCGAGAGCTGGATGATATTGACCGACCGCAACTGGTGGTTTGTTCGGTTGACCATGATCATGACCGGGCGATCGATTACACGCGCATGCTGCTTTGCCAGTATCTTGCACAGCAACCGCATATCGCCAAGGCGTCGGGTGTGTCGCAGGAGGTGGTGGCGGAGATTCAATCGATATTAGGCTGGCCGGCAACCAAGGAGCAAATCAACCAGGCTAAGCATCTGGTGCCTGAAGATCTGATCCACCGCATCACGGCATCTGGCACACCAGAAGAGGCGCGCAACAAAGTGGCAGAATACCGCAAGCGCGGCTGCACCTGCCCCATCCTTTACCCGGCGGGCGGGGATGTGCGTTTATTGATCGATACATTTGCGCCGGTTGGCTAATAAGCCGAGTCGGAACGCCGCTCTGGCTATTGAGAACTTTTTTTGAGAACGACTACCGAGCGGGGCTGGACAGTGAGCAGGCGCTGGCTTTTTTTAAGGCGTACACCGGGGAGGCGGAAATCTTCACCGGGGGGCAGGGAAGTGTCGAATAGCCTGCCCCATTGAGCTTTCTTGAGCGGGGGGAGCTCGAATGCCAGCGCGTGCCAGTAAGCATTCAGGGCTACATAGAAGTGATCCCCTGTGTCGGGATCGGTTAATTCGAAAGCCAGGCTGTGGGAGTCGTGCCCCCAGTCTGGTTGATCTAATTGAACACCATGCCAATAGATTTCAGGACCTTCTGGTTCAGTCCAGAAATCTGGGCAGTGGAATAGATTGTGCTGCTGGCGAAACTGGATCAGGCTGCGCACGAATTGGAGCAGATGTTGGTTGGTGTTGACCAGGTTCCAGTCGAACCAACTGATCTCGTTATCCTGGCAGAAGGGGTTGTTGTTGCCGTTTTGAGTGCGGCATACCTCGTCGCCCATGGAGAGCATGGGGGTGCCTTGGGATAATATGAGGATGGTGAGCAGGTTGCGAACCTGACTGGCGCGCAGGGTAAGGATTTTTGGGTCGTCAGTGGGGCCTTCGATGCCGCAATTCCAGGAGAAATTCTCATTAGCGCCATCAGTGTTATCCAGGCGGTTGAGCTGGTTATGCTTGGTGTTGTAGGAAACCAGATCGTAAAGGGTGAAACCATCGTGACAGGTGATGAAGTTGATCGAACGGGTGGGCTCGCGCTCAGCCTGGGGGTAGATATCGCGGCTGCCAGCAATGCGCTCGGCGAGGGCGGCGACAGTGCCTGGATCGCTCTTGACGAAGCGGCGCACATCGTCGCGATATTTACCATTCCATTCGCCCCAACGGTGACCAATGAAGGCGCCAACCTGGTACAGCCCGGCGGCATCCCAGGCTTCGGCAATGATGCGCGTTCCAGCCAAGATGGGATCGGACTCAATCTCCCACAGGATGGGAGGGTCTTTGAGCGGGCGGCCGGTCTCATCGCGGCTGAGGACGGAGGCAAGATCGAAGCGAAAACCATCCACGTGTAACCCCTGAACCCAATAGCGCAGGCAGTCGATAATCATGCGGCGTACAATGGAGTGATTGGCATTCAGAGAGTTGCCGCAACCGCTGTAATTGGTGTATGTGGAGGGGTCTTTGCGGTCGAGGATGTAGTAAGCGCGGTTTTCCAGCCCGCGCATGGAGAGAGTGGGGCCATTCTGATCGCCCTCGGCAGTGTGATTGAAGACGACATCGAGGATGACCTCCATATCGGCGCGGTGGAATGCTTTGACCATATCGCGAAATTCGTTGACTGGGGCGAGGGGATCAGAGCCCATGCTGTAACCACGATGGGGGGCAAAGAGGGCGACTGGATTGTACCCCCAGTAGTTTGTGAGGCCGGGCGGGGCTTCTTGCTCATCAAATTGCTGGACGGGGAGAAGCTCAACAGCGGTTACACCCAATTCCTTCAGGTAAGGGATCTTTTCAATCAGGCCGAGGTAGGTGCCGCGTTTTGCCGGGTCAACGCCGGAGGAGGGGTGCCTGGTGAAGCCAGCAACGTGTAATTCGTAGATGATGGAGCGGGAGACGGGGCGATCGATGGGAGTATCGCCTTCCCAGTGGTAGCCGCGCAGATCGATGACTACGCTTTTCATAGCATGTGCGCAGTTATCACCCGGGCGTTGGGCTTGCTGGCGATCGTAATTTCCGGCATACATGACGGCGTAAGCATAGGGATCGATGAGGACTTTCTCGCCATCGAAGCGCAGGCCTTTTTCAGGAATGAAGGGGCCGTGGGCGCGATAGGCATAGAGCTGCCCTGCATGAAGGCCTTTGATGAATATGTGCCAATAGTAGAATGAGCGGTTACGCTGCGGATCGAGGCGGATCACGCGAGCAGGGGCAGGGGAGTCGTAGTGATCAAATAGGAGCAGCTCCATGGCGGTGGAATTGCGCGAAAAGACGCAGAAATTTACGCCGCCTTCGCGCATTGTAGCCCCGAGGGGGTAGGAGCGTCCGGGGAGAAGGTCGTTATCCATCCTGAAGCCCTCCTGATTTGATTGTATATCGAGCGGAGGGGAAAGTAAAGTGAGGAATTTCTAAAAAATCCCACTTGACACTGCGATTATTTATTGATATTATATATTTATATTATTAATTTATATTAGGAGAATATATGATCACAGAAGATAAATCTTACGATCCACTCACCGGCTTGATCACGCGCGCTTCGTTCGAAGCATTGTTAGCGCGGGCATTGGATGAAGCCAGGGTGAATAACAGCCCGCTTTCGCTGGTTCTGTTTGATATTGACCATTTCTTGCATGTAAATCAGCGTTTTGGACACGCGGGGGGAGATGCGGTGTTGAAAGTGGTGGGACAGATCGTGCAGAAGCACTTGCAGGGAGAGATTGCCGCGCGCTACGGAGGGGATGAATTCGCAGTGGTTTTTCCAGGAGTTGAGCGCGAACGGGCGCTGTTGATGATGGAGGGCGTGCGGGCGGAGGTAGGGCAGCAGCAAGGCTTCCGAAATGGGGATGCCAGGGTTGAGACGCAGATCACGATCAGCGGGGGAATTGCTGCATTCCCGATCGATGGTGAAGATGAAAATGAGTTGATCCGTAAGGCCGATACGGCGCTCTATCGCGCTAAGGAGAGTGGCAGGAATAAAATCACACTGGCCTATGAAGAGCGGATGGTGCCAAAGACTGCACATTACAATCAGTCGCAACTGGAACGGCTCTCGGTGCTCGCCAAGGAGGAAGGGGTGAGCGATGCGGTTCTGCTGAGGGAGGCGCTGGACGATCTCTTGATCAAGTACCGACATGGGTTCCAGAAGGTTTGATGAGGCAAGCAAGGAAGGATAGGTAGCGATGTCGCCGATCACAACGAATGTTCAGATTCGGATCTTGTACGGAGGCGCAATCGAGCAGCCGCCCGTGCAGGTGCTATTTGGATCTGGAATCGAGCTGCGCGAGCAGTTGCCGGCTGGTTCCGGTAGCTTTGAATTGCATGTTCGTGAGGGACTGAAGGAGCGACATGCGCATTTGACAAGCGAGCAAGCAGCGCGACTGTGCGACTTGCTTAGGCAGCTACCTGATGAGGATATGAGCTCAAAGGGCTTATCTTTAGACGGGTATGTTTATGATCTGGTCGTGATCCGTGGTGGTTTGGAGGGGGAAAAGCGGCTGTCTTTCCATTGGGCAAATGAAGATTGGCGTTACCAGGATGTAACTTTTCAATCTGCCTGGAAAGCAGTGGCAGCGCTGGCGGAGTTTGTTCTTCAGATCGCAGGCTGAGGCGGTTGACACTAGAATTATAGGGCGGTTTCACAATCATGGGTTGCTTTCCCTTGCACAGGTGATGATAATGCGAACATTACGTAAACGGAATATGCAGTGATGGGTTTATAACCTAAGCAAGGGATTGGGGGGGTGAATTAGAGGACCATTGTTGTCAGGGGGATTATTTCGTTGCCGTCATTATGGCGCATTCTTCATAAGGGTATAATACAGGCATACTGATCGAGGAGACTGAGCCTTGCCAGATCTACAGCCGAATTCCCGCCACTGCTTTGTATGTGGTTTACAGAATCCCCATGGGCTGCAGATGCGTTTTTTCATCACTGCGCCGGGGGAGGTGACTGTGCATTACACCGTTCCAGAGTATTACCAGGGATATCCAGGAATTGTGCATGGAGGAATTATCGCCTCAATGCTGGATGAGGTGGTTGGACGATCTTACATGGCGGATCCTGATTCGCCGCGTTTTATGTTCACGGCGCGCCTGGATGTACATTACCGCCACCCTGTACCGGTAGCGAAGCCGCTGCGATTGGTGGGACGTATGGGGAAAGACCGCGGGCGCAGCGCAACAGCGAGCGGGGTGATCTATGGACCGGGGGGAGATGTGCTCGCGGAGGCTGAGGCGATCCTGGTCGATGTTCCCCAAGAGATGTTGGCTCAAGCCGATCTGGAAATTCTGGGGTGGAAGGTTTATCCGTTGGAAGAGGGCACCAACCAGAAAGATGGAAGGGCATGATGCGCTTCTCGATCCCACATATCCGCAGCCGGCAAATTGATGAGGCGATGAGGCGGTGGCGCGAGAGTGTGCTGAAGATTGCCATGGTAGTGATGGCAATCGTGGCGCTGCCAATCCTGGCAATTGCATACATCAGCGGGGTCAACCAACCAGAACAATGGCCGGCTTTGGTCATTTTCACTTTGAATTATGTGGTGATGCTGGCAGCAACCTTCGTACCGCGCCTGGAGCACCGCTTGCGGGGCTGGATTCTGCTCTCTGTGCTTTACATGATTGGTGTGCTGGCGATGGCGCGTGGGGGGCTGGCGGGTGTGGGCAGGGAATACCTGATCTTGCTGCCGATCCTGGCATTTATCCTGGTAAGCGTGCGTTCTGGCCTGGTGGCAACGCTGCTAAGCCTGGCAACGCTTGGGGTTTTCACCAGGCTGGCAGATGCGGGGCAACTTGAAAAATGGCTGATCTACCAGCAAAATCCCCAGGATTTGCAAGCCTGGCTGACGGAAATCATCCCTACAGCGATGATCATTATCGTAGTGATCGTGCTTCTCATTTTTCTGCAGCGCTTTCAGTTGCAAAACCTGGAGGCAAAGCTGCAAGCTATGGCGGAGCTGGAGGAGGCGAACGCGCGCCTGGAAGAATATAGCCAGACGCTGGAGGAAAGGGTTGAGCAACGCACGGCGCTGTTGGAGAAGCGGGTTGAGGAACTGGCTACGCTGAACAGTATCATGGAAACCGTGACCTCTTCGCTGGATGCGCGGGCAGCACTTCAGAGTGTGGCAAAGGAAATGATGCGCCTCTTTGAGGCGCATTCGTGTGGGATTGCGCTTCTCAGCGAGGACCGCACGCAATTAACATTGGTTGCAGATGCCCACCGTGATCCCAAACAGCCGTCGGGGATCGGGGCAGCAATCCCTCTGGAGGGTAATGTCTCGACGTTGAAGGTGATGGAGTCGCGGCGGTCGCTCTTGGTGCAGGAGGCAGAAACAAGCCCACTGACAGTGATGATCCATGAATTATTGCGGTCACGCCATGTGCATTCTTTGATGATTCTGCCGTTGATTGCCCGGGGAGAGGTGTTTGGTACGATCGGAGTGGACCGTGATGAAAACAGCCCACCATTCACGGATGAGAACCTGCAATTGGCGGAAACAATTGCCGGGCAGGTGAGTGGGGCGATTGAGAATGCGCGTCTTTTCGAGGAAATGCAGGCAGCGAGAGACGTAGCAGAGGCAGCCAATAAGGCGAAGAGCGTTTTCCTGGCGACGATGAGTCATGAAATCCGCACCCCGATGAATGCGGTCATTGGGATGACCAGCCTCTTACTGAACACGAATTTGACGGATGAACAGCGGGAGTTCACCGAGACGATCCGCACCAGCGGAGATTCATTGCTGACGATCATCAACGATATCCTGGATTTTTCAAAGATTGAAGCGGGAAAGATGGAGCTGGAGAGGCAGCCATTGCTCCTACGTGAGTGCATTGATGGCGCACTGGACCTGGTTGCGCCGCGGGTTGCCGAGAAGAACTTAGAGATTGGCTACCTGCTGGAGGGCAATGTTCCAGCGGCGATCTATGGTGATGTGACCCGTTTGCGGCAGGTGTTGGTGAACCTGATCAGCAATGCAGTGAAATTCACAGATGAGGGCGAGGTGGTGATCAATGTATGCTGTCTCAAGTGCGGGGCAGGGAGTAGCACCACCTGGGCGGAGAAGGCTGCTGCATGTGGGCTGGGGGAAACGGATTGGCCTAAGGCAGGCTTGCCACCGGATTTGCATATGCTGGCAAAGGCAGGAACAGATGATCTAATCCTGCACTTTTCGGTGCAAGATACGGGGATTGGGATTCCAGTGGAGCGGATGGATCGCTTGTTCCAGTCCTTCAGTCAGGTAGATTCATCGATGACACGCCGCTATGGGGGCACCGGGCTGGGTCTGGCTGTGAGCAAGCGATTGAGCGAGTTGATGGGGGGAACGATGTGGGTGGAAAGCGCAGTGGGGCAGGGAAGTATCTTCCACTTTACTATTCTGACACAGGCAGCACCAACCCCGATACCGGCATATCTTAATCTGGAACAGCCAGATCTGAACGGGCGGCGCGTGCTGGTGGTAGATGATAACGCGACCAACCGCCGCATCTTGATGCTTCAGACGCATGCCTGGGGGATGACTTCGATGATCACGGCTTTGCCGCTACAGGCTTTGGAATGGATAAGGCAGGGGGAGGAATTTGATGTGGCTATTTTGGATGTGCAAATGCCAGAAATGGATGGGATTACGCTGGCGCGTGAAATCCAACAATTGCGCAAGGAAAATCCTATCCCCATGGTGATGCTCAGCTCTGCCGTGCCAATGGATGCGGTAATGGCTCTGGGAATAGATCAGATACCATTTGCTGTATACCTGACCAAGCCGGTGAAGGCTTCTCAGCTTTACAATACTTTATTTGAGGTTTTTACCTCCCTTCATGTAAGCCAGACACGCAGAGAAGAGGCTCCATTTGATGCAGAGCTAGGGAAGCGACTCCCACTGCGGATTTTACTGGCAGAAGATAATGTGACCAACCAGAAGCTGGTGCTGCGCATGCTGGAACGCCTGGGGTACCGGGCGGATGTGGCTGGCAATGGCCTGGAGGCGCTCCAGGCAGTGCAGCGGCAAGGATATGATGTCGTCTTGATGGATGTGCAAATGCCCGAGATGGACGGCCTGGAGGCTGCACGACAAATCCTGGAGAAACAGCCTGTAGGCGGACCACGGATTATTGCGATGACAGCCAACGCGATGCGCGAGGATCGCGATGTATGCCTGGCTGCCGGAATGCACGATTATCTGAGCAAGCCAATCCGGGTTGACGAGCTGGTGCATGCTTTGAAGCGCAGCCGTTCATTGCAAGCAGTCGCTTCAGATACATCAGGTAAAGATGATATTGAGTCAAAGAGTGCGCCATCGCCTCCTTCAGCGGAAGTGACCCTGCAGAAAATACGGGGACTGGCAGGCGAGGATCAGGATTTTATGCTGGAGATTATCGATACCTACCTGGAGGATGCGCCTGGTTTACTCAACCGGATGCGCGAGGCAGCCCGAAGCAACGATGCGGCTGAATTACGCCTTACTGCACACAGCTTGAAATCGAACAGTGCGGAGTTTGGCGCATCTACGTTAGCAGGATTGTGCCGCGAGCTGGAGGAGATGGGCAAAGCAGCACTGCAAGGCGGTGAGGAGTGGAAAGGATGGCACGTGGACGCGATTATGGAAAAGTTGACTGCAGCAGAAGATGCATTCGAACGGGTGCGACTGGCATTAGAACAGGAACGGGCAGGGATGAGTAAGAGGTAACGGCGGTTATGAAAGGCGAGCGAAAAGGGCATATTTTAGTTGTTGACGATAACCGGTTGAATCGCCTGACGCTGGCGAATAGCTTGCAACAGCAAGGGCACAGTGTAGAGCTGGCAGAGCATGGGGCACAAGCGTTGGAGATGATGTGCTCAAAGCCTTTCGACCTGGTGTTGCTGGATATCTTAATGCCGGAGATGGATGGTTTTCAGGTATTGGAACAGATGCACTCAGACCCTGTTTTGCGCGAACTGCCGGTGATCGTGATCTCAGCGCTGGATGAGCTGGATAGTGTGGTGCGCGGCATTGAGATGGGGGCAGAAGATTACCTGCCCAAGCCGTTCAACCCGATCTTGCTGCAGGCAAGGATCAACGCCTGCCTGGAGAAGAAAGTTCTTCGTGACCAGGAACAAGCCTATTTGCAGCAGATCCAGGTTGAACGGGAGAAAGCAGAAAGGCTGCTGTTAAACATTTTGCCCAAGCCGGTTGCGGAGAAATTAAAGCGGGGCGAGAAGGTGATTGCAGAGAGTTTTTCCAATGTGACGGTGCTGATTGCTGATATCGTGAAATTTACCCGCATTTCGGCAACGATGACGCCTGATGAGCTGATCCTGTTACTGAATGATATCTTCAGCGCTTTTGACGAGCTGGCGGCGCTCTATGGGTTGGAGAAGATCAAAACGGTGGGGGATAACTACTTGATTGTTGGCGGCTTGCCAACGCCGCGCAGCGATCATGCGGAGGCGATCGCAGACATGGCGCTGGGCATGCAAGAGATCATGCAGCAAACGAAATGGCGCCATGGTCAACCGGTGGAGATACGCATTGGAGTGCACCAGGGACCGGTTGTGGCAGGGGTGATCGGACGGCAGAAGTTTATTTATGACTTGTGGGGAGTAACTGTGAATATTGCCAGCCGGATGGAATCCCACGGCGTGCCGGGGCGGATCCATGTTTCGGCGCAGGTTTATGCGGCTTTGCATGACACATTCTCTTTTGAAGAGCGCGGTTTGGTGCCGATGAAAGGATTGGGCAAAATGCCCACGTATTTCCTGCTGGGCAGGAAATAATCAGGTTTGCGGAGGTTGTTATGATCATTGAATACCATCGTCCGGCCACACGCCAGGAAGCGCTGGAGTTGCTCGCCCGCACCCAGCCAACTACCCTGGCGATCGGGGGAGGCACAGTGCTGAATCAGCCTGGTATGGAGCAAGTGGCTGTGGTGGATGTTCAGGCGCTGGGGCTGGACAACCTGGAGGCGAAAGGGAGTACACTAAGGGGCGGTGCGGCTGTTAAGCTGCAAGCGCTGCTGGATTTTCCTGGTCTGCCGGAGGCGCTTTATGCAGCGATCCGCCATGAGGCCACACAAAACCTGCGCCAGATGGCTACGCTGGCGGGGACGGTTGTGGCAGCGGATGGGCGCTCTGCACTGACGACGGTGCTTTTGGCCTTAGGAGCTATGCTGGAGATGCACAGCCTGGCAGGGGGAAAAGAGTCGCTGAGCCTGGGCGACTTGTTACCCATGCGCAAGGAGAGACTTGGGGGACGGCTGATCACGGAATTGCAGTGGCCTTGTAATGTAAAATTAGCATACGAATATGTGGCGCGCACACCGGCTGACCTGCCAATTGTTTGTGCAGCGGCGGCGCAATGGTCCGGCGGGAGAACGCGCCTGGCTTTGGGTGGTTATGGGGCAGCGCCTGTGCTGGTGATGGACGGGCCGGAGGCGAATGGTGCGGTTGAGGCGGCTAAGAATGCTTACCTGCATGCAAGCGACCCCTGGGCGAGCGCCGAATATCGCTCGGAAATGGCTGGGGTTTTAGCCCGGCGTTGTTTGGAGCACTTTACAAAGGGTTAGTATTGGAGGAGAGCTTTTCGTTTTTACCTATCGGACAAGAAAGATTACACAAACGAAGGAGGCAGGAAATGATTCCACAACGATTTATCCGTGTGATTGCTGCGAACATTGCTGTCATTGTTGCTTTTGTGTTTGTAGTGGGGATGGTATGGGTATTGGGCAGCCAGGTGGAGCCTGCCCGTGCGGGAACCCTGTGCGTGAAGCCTGGGGGTGGAGGGGGATGCTATGCCACGATCCAGGGGGCGGTGGATGATGCCATCGCTGGCGATACGATCCAGGTGGCTGAGGGGGTTTACAACGAAAATGTCCATATTGAGAAGAGCCTGGTCTTAGAGGGGGGATGGGACACGGATTTCAGCGGGCGCGACTGGGAAGCAAACGTCACGACGATCGATGGGGGCGGAACGGGATCAGTGATCTATGCTGAAGCACCCATTGCTGAAAACATCACGGTGACGATCGATGGCTTCACGATCATACACGGGGATGATTCGGCTGGTTTAGGATGGGGCGGAGGGGTGCGGCTGGACGCCGGTTGGGGAGGAACAAGCCAATTCACCGTGCGCCATAATGTGATCGCGAATAATTATGCCTGCCAGGCGGCTTCCTGCCAGGGGTATGGGGGGGGTATTCATGTGTATGCCGGCTCGGCGATCATTGAGGAGAACACGATCAGCAATAATATCGCCCGTTGGGGGCCAGGAGATGGCGAGGGCGGTGGTATTTATGTTGGCGGGTGGGCGGATGTCACGATTACCAATAATATCATCCAGGCCAATACGGCAGCCTTTGCGCCGGATGAGATTTTATTTGAAAGGGGAACTGGTGGGGGGATCAATATTGAATATTCCATGTCGGCGATTGTGACAGACAACTATATCCAGGGTAATTTCGCAGCAGTGAATGGGCCGGGTTATGGGGGTGGAATCCATGCGAAAGGTGATCTGATAGGAAATACGATCAGCGGGAACTCTGCCAGTGTGAACGATGTGGGCTATGGAGGGGGAGTGTACGCTTATCATGTGGGCACATTTGAGAACAACACGGTTCAAGAGAATATTGCCAGTGAACACGCGGATGGGAGCGGAGGGGGAATCTATGTGCAATACATGCATGATGCCCATTTCAATACGATCCAGGGAAACACAGCCACGCGCGGGGGTGGGGTCTACTATGGGACCTACATAGGAAACCAGGTCTTTGAATATAACCAGATACTGGATAACGAGGCTACTGGAACTGATATTGAGGCTCCGACATTTGACGGCGGCGGGGGGATTGCCAGCGCGGCAGCGTGGGTGGAGATGACCCATAACGATATCACTGGCAATAGCGCATATTCAGGGGCCGGCCTTCTGCTGACAGATGGCGATCAATATCGCATCCAGGATAACCTGCTAGAAGATAATACCAGCCTCTTTGTGGGCGGCGGTATTGCGATTGTCGATTCCACGGGTGTGATCTCTGCCAACCACGTGATCAGCAACTCGGCTTATGTGGGCGGCGGGCTCTATTTGTGGGGAACTGCCGATCCAACATTGGATGCGAATGTGGTGATGAGCAACACAGCCAAGGGATTCTTCGCGGCAGGGGGGGGCGGAATGCTGGTGAATGTCGATGCGGGCACAAAGGTGATCATCGCCAACCATGTTATTGCCCGCAATGCCGCTTATGGGACGGGCTACACGGGTGGCCTGTACTGCTGGTCGGGGGACTGCACCCTGCTGCACAACACCATCGTTGATAACGACCTGGGCGATCACGATGAGGGCGTGGTGTTTGGCAGCACCGCCGATGCGGGTGACTACGAGCTGCGCAATAACATCATCGTCGGGCATAGTACGGGCGCCTGGCGGGCGTATGGCACCCTCACCGAGGATCACAACGCATATTACGATAACACGACGGATGTCAGCGGGTTTGCGATGGGCGCCCACTCGCTCACCGATGATCCTCTCTTCGTGGATCGCGATGCAGATTACCACCTCGACTTGGGATCGCCTGTGATCGACCAGGGTGACAGTGGCGTGGCGGTGGCAAGGGATTTCGAAGGCGACCAGCGGCCGCGCGGCAGCGCGCCGGATATGGGTGCGGATGAGGCGTATCGCTTTGAAACCTATGTCAGCACGATCACGGGAGATGACCTCAGCGGCGATGGATCGCCGGAAGATCCCTTTGCCACGGTGACCAAAGGCCTGAAGGAAACAAGGGTGGGAGGCACAGTCTTTGTGGGGCAGGGGCTGTACACCGAGCGCATCACCATCGAGCAGAGTGTCGATTTGTATGGCGGCTTCCGCGAGACCGATTGGGCGCGCGATATTGACGCTTACCAGACCACCCTGGATGCAGAAGGAAGCGGCACGGTGGTGCTCATTCGGGGGGACGACCTGAGGGCGGTGGTTGAAGGGTTCACCATCACGGGTGGGGAGGCTAGCATCTATGACAATGGCGGCGGCATCTTTGCGTTGGGCAATGTGGCTGTGATCTTGCGCTATAACACGATCACTGGCAATCATGCGGGGAATGGCGGTGGCGGTGTTGCTTTGTGGAGCGAATCCTTCGAGCCCAGCCTGATCGAGGCCAACCGCATCGACGGGAATTCTGCCGATGGCGTATTTCCATTTCCCTTGCTTTCGGCTCCGCTGGGAGCAGAGAGTGTCACCCAGGGTCCTGAGCCGGGCGGCGGCGTGCTGCTGATTGCTCGCTATGCCATGGTGGTGAATAACTTCATCACGCGTAATACTTCGGATTATGCGGGTGGCGGGCTGGCAGTCTCTGGCGGGCAACACAGTATTATCCACAATACTATTGCCGATAATGGAGAGCAAGGGCTGTGGATGCTCCATTTAAGCGAGGATACCTGGGTGGCGAACAATTTCATTGTAGGACATAGCATTGCGATCACAGGAACGGAATTGGCATTGGACATCTGGGATTCGAATGGTTTTGCCGATAATGACGAGAACTATGCTCCTGGGCTCAGCCCTGGCGCACATGATGTGATCGGCGGCGCATCGTTTTTGGATCGTGCGGGGGGAGATTATCACATCCGGCTGGCTTCGGGTGTGGCAGGGGTTGGGATCGATCTGGGATTGGCTACGGATTTTGATGGCGAGACGCGCCCGGCGCCGAGCGGGAGCTTGCCGGATCTGGGAGCGGATGAGATTCCTTATTGGTTAAATGCACTACTGCCGTTGATCTTTCGCTGAAATGGAGATGAATCATGGAGCTGGCACTGACGATTAACGGAGGTAAAGTCGATGTATCTGCTGCGCCTGGGGATACCTTGCTTAAGGTGTTGCGCCGCCTGGGATATTTTGGGGTAAAGCATGGCTGTGAGAAGGGTGAGTGCGGCGCCTGTACAGTGCTGCTGGACGGAAAGCCGATCAATTCCTGCCTGTACCTGGCTGCCCAGGCAGAGGGTCACATAGTAGAGACGATTGAGGGGTTGGGGCAGCACCCCGAGCAAGGCTGGAAGCTTACAGAGGGTTTGCATCCTTTGCAGCAGGCATTTATCGAGAACGGCGCGATCCAATGCGGCTACTGCACACCGGCGCAAATCCTGGCAGCCAAGTCGTTGCTGGATCGCAACCCCAGGCCGAGTGAGGAGGATGTACGCCAGGCGCTCTCAGGAGTGTTGTGCCGCTGTACGGGTTATCTCAAGCCGGTACAGGCCGTGTTGAATGCAGCCGCAGTGATGCGTGGTGAGACAAGTTCCAGCGGCATTGGCATGGAGGGTGACAGCCTGGCGCCCCATGACGGTGAGCCTGTTGCGCCAGGCATGGACGAGTCGCCACCTATAGGCACACCCTTTCCTGAGACGGCGACACGAGTGATGCCAAAGGTGCTGGTGACTACCAAGGAAACACCCTACCAGCGTGTGGGCAAGCCAGAGATCAAAGTAGATGCAGTCAAACTAGCACAGGGCAAGCCGGCTTTTGCGGCGGATATCGAAGAGCGCTTGTTGGGGCGTGGAATCCTGGTGGCGCGCGTGCTGCATAGCCCTTACGCGCATGCACGCCTCCGGCATATTGACGCCAGCAAGGCACGCGCCCTGCCGGGGGTGGCGGCTGTGCTCACCTGGCAGGATCTGCCACGGGTGGTTTATTCGACGGCGGGGCAGTCCGATCCCATTCCAGGGCCTTTAGATACGTTCTCGTTGGATCATAAGGTGCGCTTTGTGGGCGACCGGGTGGCATTTGTGGCGGCGGAGAGTGCAGAGATCGCTGAACAGGCACTGCGACTGATCGAGGTGGATTATGAGCCGCTTGAGGCGCTGCTCGATCCGGCACGGGCGATGCAGCCAGGTGCTCCGATCCTGCACGATGAGGCAGAATATGTCAATTTTGCTGACTCTGATCCTACGCGTAACCTGGCAGCCGAAATTCGCATCGATATTGGGGATGTGGAGAAGGGTTTTGCAGAGGCAGACCAGATCTTTGAAGCAGAATACGCTGTGCCAAAGGTGCAGCAGGCGCATATTGAGCCACATGTGGTGGTGACCTATTGGGATGAGGATGACCGGCTGGTGATTCGCACCAGCACGCAGGTACCCTTTCATGTGCGGCGCATGCTGGCGCCGGTTCTGGGGCTGCCCGTGAAGCGTATCCGGGTGATCAAGCCGCGCATTGGAGGGGGCTTTGGCGGGAAACAAGAGGTGCTGATTGAAGATGTAGCGGCGCACCTGACGATTGCCACTGGGAGGCCGGTGATCTATGAGATGAGCCGCGAGGAGGAGTTCATCGCCTCGCGATCACGTCACCCGATGCGGATCCGCTTGAAAACCGGGGTAAAGAAGGATGGCACGATCACGGCGAACGCGATGTACGCGTTGAGTGACACCGGAGCGTATGGATGCCACGCGCTGACGGTGACCGGGAACACAGGGCATAAGGCGATGGCGCTTTATGTAGGTGATGGCATTTATCGCCAATCACCGAATATCCGCTTCTATGCAGATATCGTCTATACCAATCATCCACCAGCCGGAGCGTATCGCGGCTATGGAGTGCCGCAGGGGTATTGGCCGTTGGAGCGCCACATGGAGACGATGGCGCGGACGCTGGGCATCGACCCGATCGAATTCCGGTTGAAGAACACCTTGCGGGCGGGAGAATTGCATCCCTTCAGCACGGCCTGGAGCGAGGGGCGAGAGCCACGCCCAGAGACGATCCAGACCTGCGCATTGGAAGAGTGCGCCCGCCAAGGCAAGGCAGTGATCGGCTGGGACCAGAAATTCGGCAACCCGGAGTGGCACATGGTTCCGGGAAAGCCCCACCTGCGTAGAGGCATTGGTGTGGCGCTGGTGATGCAAGGGACTGCGATCCCGTACCTGGATATGGGCGGGGCGAGCATCAAAATCAATGATGATGGCTCCTTCAACCTGCTGGTGGGGGCGACGGATCTGGGCACCGGATCGGATACTGTGCTGGCACAGATGGCAGCCGAGGTGCTGGGCGTGCCGGTGGAAGATGTGATTGTGTATTCATCGGATACGGATTTCACACCGTTTGATAAAGGGGCTTATGCTTCCAGCACAACATATATTTCTGGGGCGGCGGTGGTGCGGGCGGCTGAGCAGGTGGCGGAGCGCATCCGCCAACGAGCCGGGAAAATGCTGGGACAAGCTGCGGAAAGAATTCGGCTGGCAGACCGGCGGGCGATCGCGCCGGATGGGCAATCGGTGACAATGGCCGAGGTGGCGCTGAATGCGCTGCACCACGACCAGCAGGAACAGATCATGGCGACGGCATCGTATATGTCGCCGGTTTCGCCACCGCCGTTTGCGGCGCAATTTGCAGAAGTGACCCTGGATGTGGAGACTGGGCAGGTGACGGTGGATGAACTGGTGATGGCGGTGGATTCAGGAGTGATCGTCAATCCGGTGACGGCTTCTGGGCAGGTGGAGGGTGGGATGACGCAGGCTTTGGGCTACGCGGTGTGCGAAGAAATGGTTTATGATGAAGCCGGGCGGGCGCGTGAGAGTGACTTGCGGGAGTATCACATCTTCCAGGCACACGAAATGCCTGTGCTGGAGACGATTTTTGTGGAGACATACGAGCCTTCGCACCCATTTGGGGTGAAAGCCGTGGCAGAGATCCCGATGGATGGCGTAGCGCCGGCGGTTGGTAATGCCGTAGTGGATGCCAGCCTATACATCCCAGGGCTGGGAATTCAGTTAAGTGAAAATCCAATCACACCAGAAAAAGTGTGGCGGTTGTTGCGCGAGCAGGCTGAGGCTTTAGCGCCAGAAAACTGAGTTATACTATAGCGCGAAACTTCTGATTACAATGGCGGTCGTGTGATATCTTCTGAGACTAGTTCAAGTTATCGCCAGGAGGGGCATTTCCTGGCAACAGTGATGGTTATCTATGTAGACGGGTTCCTGGGGCTCACTGGGCTTGATGCGCGAGTGGAGATGGGGGTGTTAAAAGAAACTTGGCTGAGACTGAACCGGGTTATTGCCGAAAACGGTGGTAACCTGGTGAAACACGTTGGCGATATGCTTCTTGTGGTCTGGGGCGTGCCAACACCAGGGGATTCTGATCCTGAGGCTGCTGTCCGAACGGCGCTGGCTTTGCAGGAAGCGATCAGCAAACGGAGAAGCCCGCCCGGAATCGAAAGAGTGCAGTTGCATTTGCGGATTGGGATCGAGACGGGTCATCTATTTGCGCTCAATGTGGGCGTCAATGATGAGTTTACGATGATGGGGGAGGCAGTCAGCAAAGCATACCACCTGGCTCTGGCTGCTAAGAATGGAATGATCCTGATCGATGAAGATACATTCCGGCAGGTACACGGGGCTTTCCAGGTTCGGCGCCTGGAAGAGCCTGAGATCGTCGCTACGCTTAAGGCGGGTGCGGTGGGTGGGGATGGAGACCAGCCAATTGTGGTTTATCAGGTGGAAGAGGTGAAGGCAACGACCGGGAAGGCGCGCTATGGTGGCATCGAGACAATGCAAACGCGCATGGTGGGGCGCGACTCGGAGCTTTCCCGGTTAAATACGCTTTATGACCAGGCGTTGCAGGGTGGAAGACCAGTATTTGCGCTTGTTGTGGGGGAGGATGGGGTTGGCAAGTCACGGTTATTGATGGAGTTTGTCAATCAGGTGGAAGCCCAAACCCCAGCTTTCTATTTGATGTCATCGCGTGCCTTAGCGCAAACCCAGCGCGTGCCATTCTACCTTTGGAAAACCTTATGGCAAAACCGCTTTGGGATGTCCTATACCGATACTGCCCAGGTGGCAAGTGAAAAATTCATGCGTGAAGTGCAGCGCCTGTGGGGGCGCACACTAGGCCCGGTGCCAGCAGTGGAGGTGGCGCATCTGGCAGGGAGCCTGATTGGCCTGGATTGGCCGGGCAGCCCCTACCTGGCGCGTTTTAGCCAGGATGCTTTAGGACGTGTGAACCGTGGCTACGAGTTGACGTACCAATTGCTCTGCAGGGCGGCGCAATCACGCCCGACGGTGTTGGTATTGGATGACTTGCAGTGGGCAGATCAAGATAGCCTGGATTTGCTGGGATATCTGATCGGATCAGAAGATATGCTTGGCTCTGAGGGTCTGCCGCTATTGGTACTCGGGGCGAGCAGAACCGAATTTATTGATCGAAATCCAGCGCTGGTTAAAGCAGCCCATTTATTGGAATTGCCTGAAATGCCGGTTACCGGGGAGATCGTTGCGGCAGCCTATACGAGCCTGCGCGGACTGCCTGTACAGATGTTGAACTCGCTGGCGCAATTCGGGCGCGGCAATCCATATTTTTTGGAGGAAATTGTCCGTTATGTTTTAAGATCAGGTGAGGAGGATAGTGAAGATGCCACCCTGGAAACGCTGGCGCGCTTACGGGCGCAGCCTCCAGAATCATTAGAGGCGATGCTAAGATCACGCCTGGGCGACCTGACAAGGATGGCGCGGGCAGCTGCGATGCTGGCTTCTATCAGCGGGCGCGTATTTTGGGTAGGCGCAATTGAAGCTGCTGTGCGGGCGATGATCGGCAAGGCCACAGATACGCAACTCACGCTACCGTCTGCACTGGCGGAGCAGACAATTGAGGAAGGCTTGCGCCAGCTGGTGCAGTGTGAGCTGGTGTTTCCACGTGCGAATAGCAGTTTTTCGAGCGAGCAGGAATATATCTTCAAGCATGATCTGCTGCGCGATGTGGCTTATAGCATGATCCCGGTTCATTACCGCAAGCCATACCACTTAGCAATAGCCAATTGGATGGCCAAGCGTGAAGAAGTGGATTTCATGATCATGGCGGCGGACCACTATGAAATTGCCGGTGCAAGCCAGGAGGCAATGGCGCAGTGTGAGAAAGCTGCCGGAGTGTATGAGGCGCGAGGGGCGATCGGCGAAGCGCAAATGCTGATGGAGCGCTCGCGTTTGGTACGCGCAAGAATTGGGTGAGAGATGGCTGATCGAACCTATGTGATAGGACATGTAAATCCTGATACTGATTCGATTGCAGCAGCGATGGGCTATGCCTGGTTGCTGCGCGAGCAGGATGGAATTGATGCTGTGGCTGCTCGGGCGGGGGCAACCAATCCGCAAACTACCTGGATCCTGAGGCGGCTGGGTATGGATGCACCTCTGTTATTGACGGATGCTTCGCCGCGTTTTGAGTCGGTGACCCGGCGGTTGGATACGGTTTCGCCAGAGGATGCTTTGCGGGATGCATGGGGTATCCTCAGCCGTACTGGCGGCGTGGCACCGGTAATTAACGAAGACGGCACACCGTTGGGATTGGTGACGGGGTTGAGTCTGTTTGAATACTTGGGCAAGCTGGTTGGACCGCACCCGCGCCGCCAGGAGATGCGTATTGCAGATATCCTTGATCGGCCCAGCCGGGATGCCTGCGACCTGCAGGTGCCACGTTTTCCTGCCAATATGCGTATTCGCGATGTGATTAACCGTATCTTGCGGGAAGAGCACAATGATTTCCTGGTGGTGGATGAGCGCGAAATGTACGTGGGCGTTACCCGCCAGCGCGATGTGTTGAACCCCCCCCGCTTACGGGTGATCCTGGTCGATCACAACGAACCAGGGCAGGCGCTGGGCGCATTGGAAGAGGCTGAGCTGGTGGAGATATTGGATCATCACCGGCTGGGGAATCATTCCACGCATATACCGATCCGTTTTACGGTAGATATCGTTGGCAGCACCAGCACGCTGGTTTCTGAGCGTATTGAGGATGCAGGACTGGCAGCCCCGCCAGACCTGGCTGGCATGCTGCTGGCGGGTTTATTATCGGATACGCTGATCCTGACTTCGCCGACGACAACAGAGCGCGACCGGCGCGCGGCTGAGCGCCTGGGGCGTTGGGCTTTTGTGCGCAACAGTCCGCTGGCTGGTGAAACGGTGCAAGGATTTGGGAAACAAGTGGTGCAGGCTGGCGCGGGGCTTTCAACTCGTAATCTTGCCGAGGTGGTGGACACGGATTTGAAGCTCTATGAGGCAGGGGGCTTCCATTTTGCAATCTCGCAGGCAGAGGTGACCGATTTGATGCAGATGGATGAGCACCTGGATGCGCTGCACAAGGCGCTCGATGGGCTGCGCGAGCGGCGAGGTTTGGATTTTGCGATGCTGATGGTGACGGATGTGGTGGATAACGCCAGCCGCCTGGTGCTGGCTAATGCGCCGCCGGTGATGGACGGGCTGCCATACCTGCGCTTGGCAGATGGCACGCTACAAGCAGATGGCGTTGTCTCACGCAAAAAGCAGCTCTTACCGGTGGTTTTAGGATTACTGGAAGAATAAGTGAGGAGAAGACCCTGGCTTGAAGACGATCTTTGAAGCACTTGCGGAATTAGAACAGCGAGATGAGGCTGCGGCGCTGTGCATGATTGTGCGCACGCGTGGTTCCACGCCGCGGCACACTGCGAGCAAGATGCTGGTGTATCCGGATGGGCAGATTCTGGGCACGGTGGGCGGTGGAGAGATTGAGAACCGGGTGATTGCCGCCGGGATGCAAGCGCTGAAAGATGGCAGGCCGCGTTTATTGGAATACCAGATGAATGATCCTGCCCGCGGCGATGCAGGAGTGTGTGGGGGGCAGGTGGAGGTGTATGTGGAACCGATCCAACCGAGGCCAGTAATGGTGGTGATTGGGAGCGGGCATGTGGGCAAGGCGGTGGCGCACCTGGCACACTGGCTGAATTTTCGGGTGGTGGTCAACGATGACCGGCCTGAATTTTGCACGCCCGAGGCGGTGCCAGATGCAGATGCTTATTTTCCAGTTGCAATGGCTGATCTGCCTGCTCATTTGAAGATCACGCCTTGGACATACCTTGTCTTGACTACGCGCGGGGTTGATGTAGATGTGCCAGGATTGCCAGCCCTGCTGGAAAGCCCAGCAGCCTATATTGGCGTGATCGGGTCGCGCAAGCGGTGGGTTACGACATGCAAACAACTGGTCGAGGCAGGTGTGAGCGAGGAGAGTCTGGCGCGCGTTCATTCACCGATTGGCCTAAAGCTGGGGGCAGAAACCCCGGAAGAGATTGCGGTCAGCATCATGGCTGAGATCATCACTTTGCGAAGTGGCATGACGTTATCTCAAACTCTGCCTGCAGCAGAGCAGAGAGAAGAACCTTAGGAGAAAATATGTGGCAAGAATATTACACAGTTCGTAGCCTTGAGGATGCGCTGGCAATCCTATCTGAGAAGAAGGAAAAAGCCAGGATTGTGGCTGGGGCAACGGACCTGATCTTGGAGATCGAGCGGGGAGTGCGCAAGGGAATCGAGGTTCTGGTGGATCTCAGGAAAATCTCGGGTTTGAATGAGATCACTCTGGATGAGGATGAGATTATTCACCTGGGGCCACTGGTTACACACAGCCAGTGTGTGGCTTCCAAGTTGATTGTCGAGCAGGCTTATCTACTGGCGCGTGCTTGTATGGAGGTGGGTGCGCCGCAAATCCGCAACCGGGGGACAGTGGCAGGCAACCTGATCACAGCCTCCCCAGCAAATGACACGATCGCGCCATTGATGGCTATGGGGGCAAGCGTAGTGCTTGCTTCTGCGCGGGGGGAACGCAAGGTGCCGCTGGAAGGATTTTATAAGGGTGTGCGTCAAACGGTGATGCAAGCAGATGAAGTGCTGGTGGATATCCAGATTCCCGCGCTGCAAGCCAACCAACGAGGCACGTTCTACAAGCTGGGACTACGCCGCGCCCAGGCGATCTCAGTGGTGAATGCGGCTGTGCTGCTGACCATTGAGGATGGCCGTGTGAAAGCGGCTGCGATCACATTGGGCGCGGTCACGCCGACTATCGCACGCGCGACGCAAGCGGAGGAGTTCCTGGTTGGGCGGGATTTAAACACAGAGTCAATTGAGCAGACTGCTGAGCTGGCAATGCAGGCTGCCCGCCCAATCGATGATGTGCGCAGCTCGAAAGATTATCGCCTGGAAATGGTGCGGGTGTGTGTGCTGCGTGCTCTGCGCAGCCTGGTACCTGATGCTACAGCAGGTCCCGGTGCGCCGTCGAGTGCAGTTCGGGAAGGTTTCCCAGAGCGCCCGGTTCTACTACGGGTGGAGAGGGGGCGTTGGGGGAATGTGGAGGATATGGCTCCACTGCAGGAGAATCTCTGTCATCGCAAGGCTGGAGAAGGGGGGACGCCGATCATTGTAACGATCAATGGAAAACCCGCTACGTTCACCAGCGGGCAAAACAAAACCCTACTGCGTTTGTTGCGCGAGGAGGCAGGTTTAATTGGCACCAAAGAAGGTTGTGCTGAGGGGGAGTGCGGTGCGTGTACCGTTTTCCTGGACGGGATGGCGGTGATGAGCTGCCTGGTGCCTGCACCGCAGGCGCATGGGGCGCAGGTGTACACGATCGAGGGGCTCGCACACCCGGCTGAGCTCCATCCGGTGCAGAAGGCTTTCATTGAAGAAGGAGCAGTACAGTGCGGTTACTGCACGCCTGGGTTTGTAATGTCGGCGGCGATGCTGCTTGAGGAAATCCCCCATCCCACCCGGGAAGAAATCAAGCAGGCGGTGAGCGGTAATTTATGCCGCTGTACGGGCTACTATTCGATTATCAACGCAATCGAAAAAGCAGCGTTGCGTATGGAATGACTACCACGAAAGGAGGCGCGAGATGGGCTATTCTTCAATGCGATCCAGTAGAGGGCGAATAAAGGAAGAGCGACCGTGGAAGATCCATCCTGTGTGGCGAGGGATAGGTTGTGCTTTGCTCATTATCATCCCTGTTCTATCCTGGGCGGGGGCTGACCTGTTTATTGATAATGTAAAGAACTTCCCAATGCCTAAGGAACTGGTGGGAGGGGTTGTTATCCCGACCACGGACAACGCCCAAGTGAACAGCCTGATCAATCCGATCAATCAGTTGTTTCGGGGTATTACCTATGGGCATTTCTTCTTTACGGCGGTGTTTATCTTCATAGGCTTCGGAGTATTATCTGTGGTATATGGCTTTCTTTACAGCGCTGTAGGACCGCCGCGCTACAGTCGTTTTGATGCGCGTCCAATCAAAGCCACCCGACGACGCCGGTAATGGAAAGGACAGTCCCGAGCACGGCTTCTGAGGAAGTCGAGCTATACCTGCGGACTTATTATTCCCTGCTGCGCTCTACAGCGGATGTTCACATCCGCACGCTGGAGGAAGCACATTCGGGGATGAAATCGCTGCTGCATCCAGCCGCTCGCGAAGAGAAGCCGGATATGGCAGCGTTTATTTACAGTCTGCTGCGCCTGCCGGACTGTATCAGGCAAGTAAGCCTGGTAGTGTTAGGACAGAGTGTGGGGGTATTTACGAAGGCGGGCTATGATGTGGAAGCGTGGCAGCAGGTGGCATCATCTGCCCGGCGGAGGCGTTGTTTCTTTGATGGGCAGGGGACACTGGCTTGTTTTATTGCCAGCCGCAGTGACATCGATGATGTGATCCCGATGCTGACGGCTTACCAGATTGAATGGAACAAGTTCCATGCCTTGCTCAGGCGGCTGCCTGCTGAGGCGTTGGCGGGTGAATGTGCTGGACTGCAGGGGTGTGAGGAAATCTTTCAGATGTCCACAGATGATCTCGGCCAGTTGCGCACTATCTGGGGCGAGCATTATGCGGAGAATATCCGTTCCATAGCCAGCCAGCCATGCCGGCTGCGGGTGCGGCTCTTAAGCGGTTCATTGAGTGAATACCGGCGCGCCACGACTGACTGGTGGGAGAATATCGAGCGTCTTGCGCCGGAACTGGCGAGTCGCCCGGTGTATTTTGTGTCGAGCAACACACACAGCCTCGTCAACTTGCTGACTGGCTTCGCGCTGCGCAAGCGCCAGCATCTGGTGGACTATATTGCCGAATCAGCCAACGAGAGCCTGATGGAAGAATGGCACAGCATCCAGCAGCAGCACGTCGCTTCGAGCCAGGAAAACTTCCTGTATTACCTGCTGAAGAAATACCAATCCACTGTGACAGGGCGGGCGCTGCTCGAGGAACAGCTTGCTTATGAAAAGTCGCTGGGAATGTTGCGCGCTTCCAGCGAGCATACTTTTGACGTGGATGCTCAGGTGATCGAGCTGAGCCGCATCGACGGAGATGCACTCGACCCGCGCTTACAAAGCACCCCAAACCTTGAGACGCTGCGGGGCAGCGACGCCCTGCTGCTCAACATCGATTATCCGTTGGGACTGGCGGCCTATAATATCCTCACCGAGGTGGCCGAACAGGTGGGGTGGGTGTTGGGGGTGTATGTAATGGGCAAGGCAGCCTCGCTCAACGGAGCGGTGGGAGATGTGGTGATCCCGAATGTGGTTCACGACGAGCACTCGCAGAACACATACCTTTTTGCCAATTGTTTCGCGGCTGCGGATATCGTCCCATACCTGATCTATGGCTCTGTGCTGGATAATCAGAAGGCAGTTACGGTGCAGGGCACCTTCTTGCAGAATGCACATTACATGGAGATCTTCTACCGAGAGGGCTATACGGATATCGAGATGGAGGCAGGGGCGTACCTGTCAGCAGTGTATGAGATGCACCGCCCCAAGCGCCATCCGGTGAACGAGATGGTCAACCTGTATGGGCTGCCATTTGACCTGGGGATTGTGCACTATGTATCGGATACGCCATTGAGCAAAGGCCGCAACCTGGGAGCAGGCAACCTTTCCTATTATGGGATGGATTCCACGTATGCGGCATCTTTGGCTGTGCTGCGGCGCATCTTCAAAGTGGAGGGGGAGAGGCTACAGCGCAAGAAATCTGCAAGTTGACAACAATCTTTATTGGGGAGATTTCTATGCGGCGGCGAGGCGTAGCCCGCGTGGGTAGGCGTTTTTGACCACTCCCTGGACAAATTTTCCCCATCCTAAGGGGTACCCTGCCAAACAGACCAGTCCCCAGCCGCTGGATGCGGCACTCACGCGGGCGATGTGGTCGCTTTCATAAGCGAGACTGTTCCCTTGCAGATAGGCGAGGATGCGATGGTCGCTGGCGGGGTGTGCGAGAGGCAGGTTCAGGGTGCGGTTTGCCAGACGAGAAGGTTCGGGCTCGGCGGTGGGTAAGCCCAGGGCAAGGGCATGAGCAGGCTCAAAGCGGTTTTTCTTGATGATCCCCAACCACCAGCCTGGGTGGATGACTTTGAGGCTGCCCAAGTCTGGTAGGGAAGGAGAAATTTGATACAGGTATGTACCGGAGAGTCCCAGGTGCTCTTCAGGGTAAGGCGGGAGAAGTGTTTCTTGGCAGAAGGCAGTGAAATAGTCTCGAACAGCCTGTGGGAGGCGGGTTGGGTACGGCGGGGCAGGTTGATGCAGGGGGGCATCGGCAGGCGCTTGCTCTGAGCGCCGCAGGAGGGCGAGAAAATGCCCTTCCCCTCCGCCGCGTTGAGGCCAGAGTCGGGTGGCATTTTCCAGATCAGGTCGTTGAGCGCCGGTCAGCCATTCGGGGCGGCCGGGCGAAAAGCCGGGACGAGCGGGAATAGGCTGTAAAGAGAAAGTGGGGAAAGCATCCAGGAATTTGGCGATGACTTGCTCGTTTTCCTCAGGAGAGAAGGTGCAGGTGGAATAAAGGAGCCATCCCCCCGGGCGCACCAGGTGAGCGGCGTGGTGCAAGATTGCGCTCTGGCGCGCGGCACAAGCAGGTACCTGATCCACTGACCACTGCGCGCGGGCGGATGGGCTTTTTCGGAACATCCCCTCGCCAGAGCAGGGGGCATCGAGGAGGACGCGGTCAAAAAAAGCACCGAAATGGTCCGCCAGGCGAGCGGGGGTTTCGTTGGTGATGCAGGCAATGCGCACGCCGCAGCGCTCGATGTTTTCAGCCAGGTCCCAGGCGCGCTGGGGATGGATCTCGTTTGCCACGAGCAACCCCTGGTTCTGCATCAAGGCGGCGAGGTGAGTAGTCTTGCCGCCTGGGGCGGCAGCAAGGTCCAGCACGCGTTCTCCGGCGCGGGGGGCGAGCGCTTCGGCCGCAGCCATCGCGGAGGGATCTTGCAAATAATAGAGCCCGGCAGCGTGTAAGGGATGCTTGCCAGGGCGGGTATTGGGGGGGATGATCAGGCCAGAGGGTGCCCAAGGGATGGGGGTGGGAGTATCACCAACAAGCCAAAATAGTGATTCGTGTTGTTGCACCTTTTCGGCAAGGGTCAAGAAGTCTGGCAGGGAGATCTTAAGGGTGTTGACGCGCAGGCCCGAAAGCGGAGCCTCCCCGTACGAGGCGAGGAAAGCGGAGTATTCATCTCGTAGGAGGCTCTGCATGCGCTCCAAAAAGCGATCGGGGAGGGGAGGAACAGGGGGAGTCATGCTGGGTGTGCGATTGGAAGATTGTAACATTGTTTCCAGGGCTGATCAACTTGATGCGCTGGCGTAACGGCGCAAGCCGAGGCGGAAGAGCACGGAGGCGCCCAGGAAGAGGAGGAGAGCAAAAGCGGCGCTGCCAACTAACATCATCGGGGGCAGAACACCCGTGAGCGCTTCTGCGGGAAGGGTGGTGACCAGGCCAACGGGGATGATCCAGGTAAGTACCAGGCGCAGCCAACCCGGATAGATGTGCACGGGGTAGCGCGCCATCTGAAAGATATCGTTGAAGACCCAGGTGAAGAGCACGCCGGGGCTCCAAAAAACCAGGGCTGTGAAAGCCAGCAGCAATGAATATAAGATCAGCAGACCACAGGCTAAGGCTGCCAGAAAGGCAGCCAGGCGTTCGGCACTAAGGCCTTGCCCTATCTGAATGATGGCGGCTGCCAGTACGCCTGCCCCGAGGAGCAGGTCGAAGAGGGAAAAGATGCGCCAACGGCGGAAACTGGCAAGGAATTGGGTATTAAGGGGGCGGAGGAGGGTGAAATCGAGCCTGCCGCTCCATACATCTCCATCTATGCCAACCAGAGAATCCAGGCTGGGGCTGATGAAGAGGCGATGCAAGGCAGCGGCGGTGAGATAGGCGCCCAACAGCGCCAGGGTGGAGGCAAAATCCCAGCCGCCGATGGTTTCTACCTGGCTGAAGATCACCCAAACGCCCAGGAAACCGCTGGCAAGGTTGAGCAGTGAGTAGAGCAGGTTGATAAAGAAATTTGCCCGGTAAGCAGCTTCTTCCTGCAGAGATACACCCCAGAAGAGACGGATGAGTTTTACGTACCAGCGTAGAGAGTTCAATGTCAACCTCCAATGGCAGAATACCGGCGCAAGCCGGAGCGCCAGATCACTGCGGAGAGAGCCAGGGCGAGGAGCAGCCAGCCAGCCTGGATTGCCAAACCAAAACCGATTTCGGATTGGGTCAACTGACCGGTGAGCACTTCGACCGGGAAGCCCAGCATGTAGCGGAAGGGTAAGATGACTGCCGTGGTGTGCAGGGGGCCGGGGAGCAGGGCGGTAGGCGCCACCTGCCCGGCGAGGAGGAAGATGAGGGCATCTTGTACGGCGAGCAGCGCATCGGCGCGGGTAGCCCAAAATGCGAGCAGAGCCAGCCAGTAGCCCCAGAAGAAGCGCAATGCCCAGGCAAACAGCAATGCAGGCAAGAATGCCAGGAGGTTGAATGTCTCAAGCTGGAGTTCCGGGCGGAGGATCAATCCCAGCAAGGCGACAATGGGCAGCAGGAAGGCCATGTAGACGATTTTGCCAGCCGCTTCGGAAGCAAGAGTATCATAAATGGGGGCTAATGGGCGGAGCAGGATGCGGTTCATCTCGCCAGCGCGGATCAGGTCGCCAACGGTCCAGTTGGTTTGGGAATAGGTGAGCTGGTTGACCAGGATCAAAACCAGGTAGTAGGTGACGAACTGCCCGCGGCCTAACCCGCCGACCTGACCTGTTTCGCCAGCCGCAGCGGACCAGACGAGCATGTAAATGAGCGGAGGAACCATCCACCCGAAAGCCAGGAGGAAGAAGAAGCTGCGGTACTGCAGCCAGGAAGCCCAGGTGCCGCGAATGAGAGCTAATCCACCGCGGTGGTTCATAAAACTTGCTCTCCTTCTTCACCCTGGTAAATCTGATCCATCACGGCTTCGATGGGGGGATCTTCTACAGCCAGGTCGATGATGGGAAGGGTTTGGAGGAGCTGGGCGGTGATTTTGGGGGCAGATTCTCGCGCCACGCGCAGGGTGAGGCTATTGGGAGATTGCTCAATCACTTCGACTTTTGGGGGAAGAGAGAGACTGCTGGCACTATTGCCGTTGCGGAAGGTGATGCGGAGGAGCTTGAACGGGGCCAGTTTCTGGGCCAGCTCGCTCAGTTTGCCATCGAAAAGCAGGCGCCCGTGGTGGATAAGCAGGACGCGCGGGCAGAGCGCCATCACATCGGCCATGTAGTGGCTGGTGAGGATGATGGTGACGGCGAAGCGCTGATTGTACTCAGCGAGGAAGCGGCGCAGGCGGATTTGCATGGAAACATCCAGGCCGAGGGTTGGCTCATCGAGGAACATCACCTCCGGGTGGTGGAGCAGCCCGGCAACCAACTCGCATTTCATGCGCTCGCCAAGGGAGAGGTTGCGCACCGGCTTGGTGAGCAGTGCTTGCATGTCGAGCAGGTCGATCAGTTCATCGATGTTGCGGCGCAGCTCGGCTGGCGGCACGCGATAGATCTCGCCCAGGACGCGAAAGGAATCCATTGGGGGAATATCCCACAGCATCTGGCTTTTATTTCCCAGCACCATACTGATACGGCTCAAATAGGCAGGCTTGCGTTCCCAGGGGGTGAAGCCAGCAACGTGTGCCTGACCATTTGTGGGGCGCATCAAACCGGCAAGCATCTTGAGAGTGGTTGTTTTTCCAGCGCCGTTTGGTCCAATCAGGCCGAGGATTTCTCCGCTCTGAACAGTGAAGCTGACCTGGCAAACTGCCTGCACCTCCTGGTGAGTGGGGCGAACCAGGCTGCGCAGGGCGGCCTTCATTCCAGCTGCACGCACGGGTACACGGTAAGTTTTGGAGAGATATTCGACACTGATGGCGGCAGATTGGGGCGAGGCAGGATTGATCCTGCTATGATGGGGCTGTGGCATTTTATTCTCCGGGAATGCCTGCCCACTTCCAATGGAAATGGGCAGGCCAGGTGATATGGGTCAGGATTGGGGCGCGGGGCTCACTTTGTAATGCAGGAGCACATGACCGTCAGGCCGGGATGTGGCAGCGAGGAGCTCCATCCGAGTGGGCAATTGGTCGGTAGTGAGGTCGGGGGCAGTGAACAGGGTGGGAGTGTGCTGCCCGCCGATGAGAGCAGGGAGGAGATCAAGGTAAAGCTCATCCACCAGGCCGGCGCGCAGCAAGGCACCGTTGAGATGTCCACCGGCGGTGGACACCAGGCTAGTGACACCCATCTGGTTGTAGAGCTTGCTGAGAGCCTGGGGCAGGTCGACACGCTGCTGACCGGCAACCAGGTAGGGCACTTCTTCGCGCTGCAGGTATGCCAGGGATTCTGGCGGGGTTTG
>JAFGBV010000173.1 GCA_016932955.1 Anaerolineales bacterium
CAGTTCATGGATGCAGGGGTGCTCTATCCATTCGTGCAGGATAATCACTCCGGTTCACAGCGCGGCACTTTACGCGGTTTGCATTACCAGATCCAGCATGCCCAGGGTAAATTGGTGCGGGTGGTAGCAGGTGAGATATTCGATGTAGCAGTCGACTTACGCCGCAGTTCGCCCACCTTCGGGAAATGGGTTGGGACAACCTTATCTGCCCAGAACAAGATGCAAATCTGGGTTCCACCCGGTTTCGCCCATGGATTTTACGTGCTTAGCGACTGGGCAGAGATCGTCTACAAGGCAACCGAATACTATGCGCCGCAGTGGGAACGCACCCTGCTGTGGAACGACGCTGAGATCAACGTCCATTGGCCGCTCATCGAAGGCCTGCCCCTGATCATCTCCCCAAGAGATGCCCAAGGCGCACCGTTCAACTCAGCAGAAGTTTACGATTAGGAGGCGTAATGAACAATATCCTGGTCACAGGTGGGGCGGGATTTATTGGATCGAATTTTGTGCGCTACCTGCTGAACGCTGAACCACAGGTGAAGATTGTCAACCTGGACGTGCTGAGTTATGCGGGCAGTATGGAGAATTTGCAAAACTTGCCCGACCCCGCCCGGCACATTTTCGCCAAAGGCGACATTTGCGACCGGGCGCTGGTGGACGATCTTCTGCACCGTCACCAAATCGACACGATCGTCCACTTTGCCGCTGAGACACATGTCGACCGCTCCATCCTCGACCCACATTCCTTCCTACGCACCAACGTGATTGGCACCTGGACATTGCTCGAAGCCGCCCGGCAGTTCTGGCTGGTCGAAAAGGGCTTGCCTGATAAAAGAGTGCGCTTCCACCACATCTCAACGGACGAGGTTTTCGGCGCATTGACAGAGAATGAACCAGCCTGGACAGAAGAGACGCCTTATGCACCCAATTCGCCCTACGCCGCTTCGAAAGCATCTGCGGATCACTGGGTGCGCGCCTACGGACATACTTACGGGCTGCCTTTCAGCATGACCAACTGCAGCAACAATTATGGCCCGCAACAATTTCCCGAAAAGCTGATCCCGCTGATGGTCTTGAACGCGCTGGAGGGTAAACCGTTGCCGATCTACGGCGACGGGACACAGATACGCGACTGGCTATATGTGGAAGACCACTGTGAGGCGATCTGGCTGGTCATCCGTGAGGGCAAAACAGGCGAGAGCTACAACATCGGCGGAGGATCACAGCCGAAGAACATCGAAGTGGTCGAGCATCTGTGTGCAGCACTGGACGAAGCGCTGCCCGCATCAACCTATGCGCCGCATAAATCGCTGATCCGCTATGTGGCAGACCGCCCCGGACACGACCGGCGCTATGCGATCGATATTACCAAGATCAAAGAGCAGCTTGGCTGGCAGCCACGCCAATCGCTGGGCAGCGGCTTACAAAAGACCGTCGAATGGTATCTGTCTCACCCAGAGTGGCTGGCAGCTATCCGCCAACAACAAGAATACCAGGCGTGGATGGAACGCAATTACGCCGAGCGGGGAAAGGATCAGCCATGAAAGGAATAATCCTCGCAGGCGGCAAAGGCACGCGGCTCTATCCATTGACATTGACGCTCAGCAAACAGATCCTGCCGGTGTACGACAAACCGATGATCTATTATCCGCTCTCGATGCTGATGACGGCAGGCATCCGGGAAACCCTGGTGATAAGCACACCAGAGGCTCTGCCCGGCTTTCAAGAATTATTGGGAGATGGCAGCCAATGGGGCCTGTCGTTTTCTTACGCCCCCCAACCTGAGCCGCGCGGCCTGGCTGATGCGCTGCTGGTGGGAAGAGATTTTATCGCTGGCGCGCCAGTCTGCCTGATCCTGGGCGACAATATCTTCTTCGGGCAAGGGCTGCGTAAACGACTCGAGTCCGCTGCACAGGTCAGCGAGGGGGCGGTGATCTTCGCCTACCCGGTGCGTGACCCTGAACGCTACGGTGTGGTGGAGTTCGATGCTCAGGGCAAAGCGTTGAGCATTGAGGAAAAACCGCTCCAACCTCGCTCGAATTACGCGGTGCCGGGGATATATTTCTACGACGGGAGAGCATCAGATTATGCCGCCGCGCTGGAACCATCCAGGCGTAATGAGCTTGAGATCACCGACCTGAACATGCGCTACTTGCAGCAGGGCGAACTACGTGTAGAGGTCTTGGGACGTGGGGTTGCCTGGCTGGATGCAGGAACCCACGAATCACTGTTGCAAGCGGCAAATTTTGTCCAGGCTGTCGAAGACAGGCAAGGGATGATGATCGCCTGTCCGGAGGAAATCGCCTACCAACAAGGCTTTATCAACCAGGACCAGCTGCGCCAATTAGCCCAGGCGATGAACAGCAATGAATATGGCAAATACTTACTGAAAATTTCAGAAGAAAGCCCTGCACCTTTGGAATAGGCCAAGAATGCATATCTTGTTGCTTGGAAATACTGGACAACTGGGCTGGGAGCTAGAGCGCAGCCTGTCAACCCTGGGGGATGTGCAGGGCATGGATTATCCGGCGGTCGACCTGGCGGAAACTGCTTCGATCCTGCCACTATTGCGAGGCGCTCGAGCACAGGTGATCATAAACGCAACCGGCTATACAGCTGTGGACCGGGCGGAAAGTGAAGCGGACCTGGCGCAGGCGATCAATGCCACCGCCCCAGAATTGCTGGCACACGAAGCCCGTAAGATGAGAACAGTTTTCATACATTATTCAACCGATTACGTCTTCGATGGCGGTAAAGGCAGCCCATACGTGGAAAGCGACGATCCCAACCCTTTGGGCGTGTATGGGCAGACCAAGCTGGAGGGCGAACAGGCCGTTGCACAGGCTGGCGGGGCGGCTCTCATCCTACGCACCAGTTGGGTCTACAGTCTGCGCCGCGACAGCTTCGTGACCAAAGTACTGGCATGGGCACGCCAGCAGAAGAGCTTGAGGCTGGTCAGCGACCAGATCAGCGGGCCGACCTGGGCGCACATGCTGGCAGAGATCACCGCCCAGTTGCTGGCAAAAGCGGGCACTGATCCTTACACCTGGCTGGCTGAACGCAGGGGATTGTATCACCTGGCAGGGTCGGGCTACTGCAGCCGGCTGGAATGGGGTGAGGCGATCCTGCGGTTTGACCCGCGGCGGCAGGAACAGATCGTCCAGGAAATCTTGCCCGCAGTCACAGCCGATTTTCCTACCCCGGCACGCCGCCCGCTGTTTTCGGCACTGGACTGCACGCATTTCGGCGATGTTTTTGGTCTGCGGCTGCCTGATTGGGAGCAAGCGCTGCAACTGGCAATGACATCATTACCCCAGGCGGGAGAAGCGCGTTGAACGTGCAACCCATCCGTTCTGTGGTGGTCTACTCACCTTACCAGCGGGAACATGCTCTGGTGACACTGCGCATTGCCCGTCCTTTGCAGCAAGCAGGCGTACAACTGGTACATGGGAATCAATCCATGGACATCCACCCGGAATATGTCTCGCAAGCGGATGCAGTGCTGCTGCAACGGGAGTTCCCGGAGAACCTGGAAGTCTATGAACAAATCCTGGCCCGAGCCCGCGCTGAAAAGAAACCGGTGATCTACGAGATCGACGACCTGCTGTTCGAGCTGCCAGAAAATCACCTGGACTACGCTACCCATTATTACTCGCCGGCGCTATTTGCCATGCTGCGCGCAGTGATCGAGGCTGATCTTGTAACGACCAGTGCTGCACCATTACAAGAATATCTGCAGGCTTTCAATCCAAAGACTGTGCTGCTGCCGAACTACCTGGACGACCAATTGTGGAAGCTGCGCACTCAGGAAGACTTGACCGGTCAGGCGGGCGCTGCTGAAAACCGGGTCATTATTGGCTATATGGGCACCAACACCCACCAGCCCGACCTGGAGATCATCGCCCCGCTGTTGGCACAATTGCTGGATCATTATGGGGAACGGCTGCGCCTGCGCTTTTGGAGCGCAGAACCGCCACAAGTCTTGCGTTCACACCCGCAGGTGGAATGGAAACCGGTCAAGCTGAGCAGCTACGCCGAGTTCGCAGCCTATTTCTCTCAGCAGAACTGCGATCTGTTCGTGGCACCGTTGATTGACACGAAGTTCAACCGCTGCAAGTCAGCGATCAAATTCCTTGAATACAGCGCCCTGGGCATCCCGGGCGTCTACAGCCGCACCGCACCCTACCAGGCAGTGATCGAAGATGGGCAGAATGGCTTCCTGGCAGACACGGAACAGGAATGGAAAAGGCGACTGGCGGAATTGATCGATTCCGCCGAGTTGCGCGCCCGCATGGGAGCGAAAGCCATGAGCACGGTGCAACGCGATTGGCTGCTATCGCAACACGCCGGGGAATGGGCCTCGGCTTATCAAAACGCCTATCTCACAGCTCAAGATGAAACGGAAAGGCAAGCCAGACAGCGTTACCTGGCTACTTTTGTGGCAATCGC
>JAFGBV010000019.1 GCA_016932955.1 Anaerolineales bacterium
CAGAGGGCAGGTATGGGGGTGTTTTGCGGGCGGAGCCCGCAAAACACCCCCATATATCCGCCCCACCACGGCTAATCCCAGAGAGCCCAATTGCATGATGAAAACCAGGGATGAAGCAGAGCATATGCGCTGCCTCATCCCTGGTGATGGATTGAACGATGAATCTTCCGTTGCCTACATGGGTTTTTCGACCTGGCGAATGACCATGACCACTTTGCCTTGAATTTGCAAGGTGGATGGATCATCAATGTAAATCGGGCCCATGGTGGGGTTGGCAGGCTGCAGGCGCACGCGGTTGCCTTCCATGTAGAAATACTTCAATGTAGTTTCTTCATTGTTCAGCCAGATGGCAACTAGCTCTCCATTCAACGCCTGATGGGCTGGTTTCATGATCACGATATCACCATCGTTGATCATGGCATCGACCATAGAATCCCCACGCACTTCCAGGGCAAAGAGCTGGTCGGTCCTCTCGCGGCTAGGCAACAGACTGCGCGCCACGTTGACCATGTTATCAGTGTCAGTAAATGAGTGCTCTGTGGAAGGCATTGGCACAGGCTCGCTGGCAAAGATACGTCCGGCAACAGGAATGCGCAGTACATCATCAATCGTATCCGCCAGCAGGCGGATGCCGCGCGAAACCTGCCTGGAGCGCTCGATGAAACCCAGAGACTCCAGCCGATCCAGGTAGTAGTTCACTACCGAAGTGGAAGAAAAACCGCCTTCCTCCTGGATATCTCGGATGGAGGGGGGGTAGCCCATCTCCTTTGAGTATGCCTGCAGAATATCCAGAACCTTTTTTTGCGGTTCGGTCAGTTTGGTGCTCTTGCGACGGCCCATCATCATGGTGTGCCTCCTTTATGGCAATAATACTGCCCGTTTGTTCTAGTTATTATAATACTCGAACATGCGTTCGATGTCAAGAGGCTTTTTGGGCAAATTTCTGAGCGGCCTGGGGCACTTAATTGTTCTTGCTTTGTGATCGAACACCCCAGAATCCCGTCAAATTGTGGGATAATAACCAGCGCAAACGGTTTGAATTGGATTGTGGAGCATTCCCCTGCGATTTCCTGTGCCGAATGCAAATCAACCACTCTGGAGTATCTATGGAATTCCGCAAAGTTTGCATGATTGGATTGGGGTACATCGGGCTGCCAACCGCCTGCACGCTGGCAACACATGGCCTGCGCGTAGTGGGTGTGGATACCAACTCCCAGATCATCCATACACTGCGCAACGGCGGGTTGCACATCCACGAGCCAGGTCTTCAGGCACTGGTGCAGGAGGCGCTAGCCTCGGGCAACCTGGTGGTGAGCGAGACGGACGATGTGGCAGATGCCTTTATCATTGCCGTACCGACCCCTTTTTTTGATGATAAGCGCGCCGATATGCGGGCGGTCACTGCGGCGAGTGAGGCGATTGTGCCTTATCTGCGCAAAGGGAACCTGGTGATCCTGGAATCCACTTCACCACCGCGCACAACGGTTGATTTGGTGCAGCCGATCCTGGAGCAATCGGGCTTGAAGGCAGGGGTGGATTTCTACCTCTGCTATTCACCGGAGCGTGTGCTGCCGGGGCAGACCTTGCGTGAGCTGGTGGAAAATGCCAGGGTGGTGGGGGGGGTCAACCAGGCCTCAGCCGAAGCCGGGCGCGACCTTTATGCGCACTTTGTGCGTGGGGAGATCGTGCTCACCGATGCCACCACAGCCGAGATGGTCAAGTTGATGGAGAATACCTACCGCGATGTGAATATTGCCATCGCCAATGAATTTTCTCGCCTGGCAGAACGCTTCGGTGTGGATGTCTGGGAGGCGATCTCGCATGCCAACCGCCACCCGCGGGTGAAGATCCTCTCCCCTGGGCCGGGTGTGGGCGGTCACTGCATCAGCGTCGATCCCTGGTTCCTGGTGGAGGCTGCTCCAGACCTGGCCCACCTGATCCGTGCAGCGCGGGAAGTGAACGACGGGCAGCCTCACCATACCTTGCGCGTGGTACAGCGGGCCCTGGGCGGTGAACTGAAAGGCAGGCGCATAGCAGCGCTGGGGCTGGCCTTCAAGGCAGATGTGGACGACTTGCGCGAAAGCCCGGCGATCGAGGTAGCGCAGATGCTGGCCAAGGCTGGCGCGCTGGTGCGCGCTTATGAGCCTTACAAGCCGGATGCGCTGGTGGAGGGCATTCACATGTGCGCCACTCTGCAAGAGGCGCTGGCTGAGGCAGAAGCGTTGATCTTGTTGGTTCACCATGCAGAATTCTCCAGCCTCGAGCCGGATAAGGTCGCTCGTCTGACGCCTGCACGGGTGGCAATCGATACACGCGGGCGCTGGGATATGGCGCGCTGGAAAGCTGCCGGGTTTACCCTGCTGCGCCTGGGAGATGGCAGGTAACTGGTTCTACAAGGCGAATGGCTGACGGATGGCTAATGATTTCTACACCCGGCTGGTCTATGCTCGCCAGTGGCCTGTGCTGGGTAAGCTGGCTTATATAACTCTCAAGCTGCTGGGGGCTGAGATCCCCCTACCTGTGCAGGTTGGCGAGGATTTTGAGCTGGCGCATGGCGGGTTTGGGGTGGTGATTCATTCGAAGAGCACGATTGGCAGGCGGGTAAAGATATACCCGGGCGTCACCCTGGGGCGGGCAGATATCTATCGACCGGCAAATACCTCGCGTTTTGAGGGGATTGTGGTGGACGATGATGTGATCCTATCTCCAGGCGCCAAGGTGCTTTGCAAAGAAGGCATCTTGCATATTGGGCGTGGCACCGTTGTCGGCGCCAATGCTGTTTTGCTCAACTCCACCGGCGAATATGAGATCTGGGCTGGCGCGCCGGCGCGGTGTGTGGGAACCCGCCAGCCATGAGGCGCATCTGCGTTGTACCGCGCGTGAGCGGTGTGGGAGGCATGGTGTCCTTCCAGGCGCGTCTGGCTGCTGGATTAGCCCAGCGCGGCGTGCAGATGTGCACAGACTTGGCAGATACTCCCTACGATGCGGTGCTGGTCATTGGCGGCACGCGTGACCTGCCTGGCCTGTGGCGCGCCCGGCGGCGCGGCGTGCACATTGTGCAGCGCTTGAATGGGATGAACTGGCTACATCGCCGCCTGCGTACCGGTTTGCGCCATTTCCTGCGCGCAGAGTATGGCAATTGGTTGCTTTCTTTCATTCGCAGTAGATTAGTGACGGGAGTCATTTACCAGAGCCAGTTCGCCCATGCCTGGTGGGAGCGGGTATATGGGCCGACGCGCACCTCGTGGGGGGTGATCTATAATGGTGTGGATCTATCCCAGTACAATCCCTGCGGAACCGGTGAACGCCCTGTGGATCACAGCCGCCTGCTGGTGGTAGAGGGCAGCTTGGGTGGGGGGTATGAGATGGGTCTGGAAACAGCTGTTGCGCTGGCAGAGAGCGTGGCGCAGGCGCAGCAGCGCAAGGTCGAATTGATGGTTGTCGGACGCGCAGCCCCCTCTTTGCAAGCCCACTGGCAGCAGAAACTGAGCGCCTCTCCCGTGTTCCTCATCTTTCAGGGCGAGGTGGCGCGCGAACGTATCCCAGAGATAGACCGTTCAGCGCATCTGCTCTATGCGGCTGACCTGAACGCCGCCTGCCCGAATTCCGTCGTTGAGGCTTTGGCCTGCGGGCTGCCGGTGGTGGCTTTTGACACGGGGGCATTGCCCGAATTGGTGCGCGGCGAGGCGGGCCGTGTGGTGGAGTATGGCGGCAATCCCTGGCGTTTAGAAGCACCTAACCTGAGCACTCTTGCCGGCGCAGCGCTGGAGGTGCTGGGGGATCAGCCTCTCTTCCGTGCGGGCGCCCGTAACTGGGCAGAAGTAACTTTTGGGGTGGATCGCATGGTGGATGCATACCTGGAAATGCTCACAGTGGCTGAATGATGCAGGAACAGAACTTTCCCGGTCGAGTAGGCTTGCAACAGCGCGTGGTGCCCACGTACCGGGCTGATTTCTTTGATTGCCTGGCGCAGGCATGTGCTGGAGGGTTGGAGGTCATCGCCGGGCAGCCTTTGGCGCAGGAAGGCATTGTTACCGCACGTGAACTGCAATATGCCCGCCTTGTTCCCGCGCACAACCGTCACTTTATGGATCCTGCCTCTCCCTTCTATCTTTGCTGGCAGATTGGGCTGCTGCGTTGGTTAGCCGAGTGGCAGCCAGATGTATTGGTGGTAGAAGCCAATCCACGCTACCCCGCCACGCGCCTGGCGATCCAATGGATGCACCGCCGCCAAAGGCCAGTGATCGGCTGGGGGTTAGGTGCGCCTGCGTTGTCAGGCAGGCAGGCTGTTTTTCGCCAGTGGGAGCGCCTCTCCCTCTTGCGTAGCCTGGATGCGGTGGTCGCTTACAGCCGCCGCGGCGCGCAGGAATATCGCTCGCTGGGCTTGCCAGCGGAAAGAGTGTTCGTCGCGCCCAATGCTACCGCGCGGCGCCCATCCCTTCCCCCGCCGCAGCGCCCTGATGAATTTACTGGGCATCCCGTGGTGTTATTCGTCGGACGCCTGCAAGCACGTAAGCGTATCGACCTCCTGCTGCAAGCCTGTGCTGCGCTACCACCAGCATTACAGCCGCGCCTGTTGATTGTTGGTGATGGCCCTGCTCGCCCTGTTTTCGAATCCATGGCGGGGGCGGTCTATCCACAGGCAGAGTTCATTGGTGCCAGGCATGGTGCAGAACTTGCACCCTATTTCACCGCTGCTGATTTATTCGTTTTGCCGGGCACAGGCGGCCTGGCAGTGCAAGAAGCAATGGCGCATGCGCTTCCGGTGGTGGTGGCGCGCGGGGATGGCACCCAGGATGACCTGGTGGGGCAGGGGAATGGCTGGCAGATAACCCCTGACAGCCTGCAAGCGCTGTCTGAGGCGCTGCAGCAGGCGTTGTCTGACCCCGCTCGCCTGCGGCGCATGGGCCAGGAGTCGTACCGCATCGTCTCTCAGGATGCGAATGTGGAGGCGATGGTGGAGGTGTTTGTAAGCGCATTGGATTCCGTAAGCCGGAAACTTTAAGCAGCGTTTTTACGTCTTGGTATAATAGATTTGTTTGTATCTTCTCAAAAAAAGGGGGAAGTTGGGGTGCTGTGAGCGTGCGAAGCACGCTCACAGCACCCCAAACCCCAACTTATTGGAGGATACATTTGTTTCGCTTATCGTTTTCTTTTCCTGGGGGCAGGAGGTGCTTTGCAAATGGATCAATTTATTTCACCCAGGGTGCTGGCGATTATTTGGGTAATGATTGGATTTCTCGTTCCCGGCGCGGCTATCTCCCCCACACAAACAGGGATTGCCCTGGCTCCGATGCTGAAGGACACCGCGCTTTCTTATCCCGATGACCCTATTTCAGATATCCCCTGGAGCACCGGATTTTCCGGCGTCGCTGATATCCAAAATGCCTTCAACTATGCCCGTACGGTGGAAAATAACCAGGTAAGCCAGAGAACACCCGGCTTGACCCTGCCAGACCAGGCAGCCTGGGATGCCATGTCAGATGGTGAGCGCGCCTTGTGGCTGATCAATCGCGAGCGCCTGGACCGGGGCGTGCATGCACTCCACGGCCTGGAAGTGAACGTGACCAGCGTGGCTCAATACTATGCCGATTACCTGCTGGATAACGATTTATGGGGGCATGAGGCGGATGGCAACAATCCATGGGCGCGCTTGAATACCAATCCCGCCATCAGCGCTTGCCACGATTATCTTAATGTAGCAGAGAACATCTCTGTACTGGCCACCTCAGGAAGCAGCATTCCTATGCCGATCGAGCGCTCCGTTTATATGTGGATGTATGAGGATGCCAGCAGCAGTTGGGGGCACCGCCATGCGATTTTATGGTATCCCTACGACGACAACGGTGGGACAGCCGGTGTGGAAGGATTCCTAGGCATCGGCCGCGCCAGTGGAGGGCCTTACCAGGGACCATTCACAGAACCCTGGAATTACGCGGAATTGGTTGTGATGAATGTTTTCGATCCCTGCGCCACCTGGGATTACGGCAGCCTGCCGCAGTACACATACTACTTTATACCATTGGTTGTGCGCTAATCTGGCAACAGCCTGATTTCTCTAGGCAGTTTCCGGCAGCCAGAGGCGTAAGCGCGTCCATTCGCCGCTGGCGCTTTCCAGGGTCAGGGTTCCCCCAATCACAGCCATTAAAGTGGAGTGCAGGGCAAGCCCTTGCCCGCTGCCGCCATTTTCCTTCTCTCCCTGTCCCAGGCCAACCCCATTATCCTCGATAATCATCTCCAGGCCGTCGTGCCAGCATGCCGAGATGTGCAGGTGCAGCTCTCCAGAAGGGTGCCCGCCGCGGGCGTGCCGTGCTGCATTGCGCACTGCCTCGCGCGCGGCGTAAAAAAGGACTTCCCCTGTAATAGGGGATAGGCTTGCGGCATGCACGCTGGCTTGGGGATCGATCTCGATGCTCACCTGATCAAAAGCATCGTGGAATTCTTCTGCTACGCTTTGCCTTAGCGCTTCGAAAGCGCCCAGGCGGCTTACGGCTGGGCTGGTCGCGCCGGGGAGATCATACAGCAAACTGGAGACATATTGGTGCGCCTCGCTGATGGATTGAATGGCTTCCGCGTTTGTCTCCGGGCTGGCATTGAGCGACAGCAGGGAGGCATGCAGGCGCGGCAGAACTTCATCATGTAGGGTACGCCGGGCGCGGCGGTCGATCACCTGGGTTTCAGCCAGGTACTGGCGCTGCAAAGCCATCAGGCGACGGGCCATCTCCGTGCTCGCCTGCGAATCAATCAGGCGCTCCCCAACGGTTTGCGCAATCTCGAATTCTTCCTGTGTGTAGAGAGATGCATCGCGTTTCTCACCCAGCAGCAGCACGCCGATCAATCCACGCTCACTCCATAACGGAATGGCCCATGCTGCACCAGCAAACTGTTCCACCTCCAGCGGGTGGCAAATTGCCTGTGGTGTATTCCATTGCTGTACCAGGGCGTGCATTTCAGGCAGCGCCGGCAATGTTCCGGATGGGTAAGCCAGCCCTGGTCCAACCAGGGGAGCTAACAGCCCCAGCGGCACCAGGTAAGCCAGCCGCGCATTCAGCAGGTCCGCGCATAGGGCGTGCATCGGTTGGCGCGCATCCGTCTCTGGCAATCCTGCTTCGGCTGGGATCGTCAATTGATCGTACAGGCGCGGGCTAGCAACAAATGGGCGCAGGTTTTTGATGTACCGCTCGCGCTCGGCAAACGAGCGCCAGGATAAGAGCGCATAGAAGACCGTCATCAGCACCATGCTCAAGAGCAAGATGTAGATTGCCGGCATCGCCTGCACCATCGCCCAGCCTGCCAGCACAGCAAAACCCGCGGCCAGGATCAGGGCCCGCCGCCAATAACGCTGCAGGCCGCGGCGGGGCAGTGTTTTCCCGGTGAATACTTCATAGGATACGATCGATTGGCCTACCAGCATCACTGCCACGCCGATGAGGATGGCAATGGCGGCGTCGAATGCACCCAGGGTGAGCGCTTGGCGAACGGAGATGACCCCTCTTTGAGCAGTCTGGATCACCCAGAACAGCGCCCATCCTACCAGCAGGCTCACCAGCAGCAGCACTGCGCTGGCGATCATCAGCCAGGGGCGCGCCCGGTGGCGCGCCAGGTCGCCCATCACGCGCAATGTTTTCCCTGGTTGCAGCAATGCATCCAGTGAAAGTCCCAGGCAAGCAGCCAGGTAAACGGGGTAGGCGATGATTAACAACGGGATTTGGTGAATAGAGAGCAGCGGCGTGAGGTTGATGATCGAAAATGGCGGGAGCGGGTTCGCAATCAGCACCAGGATCACAGTGATCAAGGCCAAGAGCGAAGTTGCCAGCAATCCCCAGCGGTGGCGACGATGGATGCGCGCCTGGCGGTCTTCCCAGAAAGAGGCATACCAGAGCATCACTGCGTACCAGGCATAAGGCAAGCCTACCAGTGGCACCCACCCCAACTGCCACCAGAGATTAATCCTAACACTCAATTCGGATAACCCCATCCCCAGAATGGCTGTATGTGCTAGGAAGAATACACCCCCCACCAACAGTCCGCCGCTCGCCAGCCACAGACCCCAGGTACGCCGTTCAGCGGTAAGCGCCACGGTCAGTCCCAGCCAGAGCAGGGTGATGGTGTTGAACAGGCTCACGCTGAGCAGCAACCAGATAAAGAGTGCGTAGGGATCGTTCATTTGCCTGTTGGTATCCTATTTAGCGCTATTCCTGGGCGGAGGATGGAGCGAGCTCAAAGAGGGCGATCTCTGGCGGGCATAAGAGGCGTATTCGGGGGAGCCCCAACCCCTCCATCCCGATGCCGCGGCTGACATACAGTGTTGTGCCACCAATGTAAGCCAGCCCCATCTCGTACTCTTTGCTGTATTCCGGGAGGGTGAAGATAGCGCCATAGAAGGGTAGCCTGACCTGCCCGCCATGGGTGTGCCCGGCAAGATAGAGGTCAACATTGTTCGCCGCTGCGGTTTCCATCAGATTCGGGATATGATAGAGCAGCAAGCTGTAGCCATCTACCGGCACTTCCTCCATCAAAGCAGCAAGAGCCTCCTGGTCGCGCCTCGTCTCCACCGTGGAAACGCCGACCAGGTACAGGTCTCCACCCGGGAGTTCCAGGCGCTTCACCTCGTCCTGCAGCAGGGTGATCGGAAGTCCATCGAAAATGGTTGGGATTAGTGCATGATTCCAGTTATCCACATTTCCGTTCACTGCATACACGCCAAGCGGCGCGCTGAGCTGGCTGAAGATCGTCCTTGCCTCCTGTAATGCCAGCGGATCATAAGTGTAATCCGCATTGATGTAATCGCCGGTCATCACGATCAGGTCGGGCTGCATCTCCTTGAGCAGCTCCAGCATCTCTATCTCGCGCGGCGTGATGCGCTCAACGTGCGTGTCCGTGAGCTGGGCAATGCGCAGCGGGCGGTCCGGCAGGAAGGCTGGCGCCTCGATGGGCACGCGGCTGACGCCGAGCCGGAATGGCTCGATATACAATCCCTGGAACAGCACCAGGCTGGCGCTCAATTGCAGCACACAGACCCCCGCCAGCCAGCCCGGCAGGGCGCGCCTCTGTGCTTCAGCCGAGCGGCTTTTGAACACTTTGCCTGCAAGCAAGCCTGCCGTCAGGAACAGCGCCAGCCGGGCGAAGACCAGCGCCGCCAGGGGCATGAGCAATGATCCATACGAGAGTCCCAGGCGCGGCAGCAACCCCAACATCGTCAGGTCAGCCATCCCAAAAGCGAGGGCTGCCAGCCCAGCAGGCTTTGCCAGGCGCAGGGGGGTCACCGGCGGCGACCAGGCGCGGGCAGTCAGCACTGCTGAAAGCAGGAAGACCGCATAGGGCAATATTTTAGAGATCGGTCCGCTGACCGCAACGGCGATATTGATCGGAATCCACAGCAGGCTCATTGACAGTATTTCCTCAAGCGTCAGGCAGGTGAAATGGTGTTGCCGTTCTCATCCCAGGCGAGCATGCGCCCAGATTGCACGATGATCGCAGCCCGCGTGCGGGCGACTTTCTCATCCGTGGTGGATTGGCTGAGTCCCCAGACATTGTAGATCTGCCCGTTGACCCGGCTGATGGTGCGCTTATCGCGAAAGCCCATGCGGGCGGCGATTTGCTCATTCGTCAGTCCCTGCGCCAGCAGCAGCGCCACCTCGCGCTCGTGTGGCTCTAGCAGCGCCAGCGGATCGTTCTCGTCCTTGATGCGCACTTCCTGAACCCGCGCCTCGATCTCCGGGTCAATAAAACTGCGCCCCGCAGCGGCATCTTTCAACAGCGGCAGGATCATCTGCGGCAGCAGGTAGTTGGATTTGCGCACATAGGCATAGTGGCTGAGGATGCCCGAGCGGCGGAAATCCCGGTAGTAAGAGTCATCATCCTGGATAGAGTAGAAAACCACCGGCGTGCGCGGAAACTCGCGCCGGATGGCGACTGCCGTCTGGATGCCGTTCAATGCCCCTGTTAGTTGAACATCCATGATGATCACCAGATCGCCCGCCGCTGGTTGCTGCTCCAGGCAGTATTCTAGCGCTTCCTCCCCGCTGGCGCAGTCATGCACCACCTGCACGCTGCCAGCGGCCTCCAGCCCGGCTTTCAGCGCCGGACGCAGGCGGGCGTTGTCTTCAACCAGTAAGATGTTCATCCCGTTGCATCCTGTGGTGGCTTAGTGGAACAGGAGCGGGATGGCGACGATCAGAAAGATTGTCCACACCAGGTAGGCTGTTGTGGCTTTGCTGAAGACAGCCTGGATGCGCTCTGCCCAGCCCTCAAATCCACCCCGCAATTGGGTGTACAGGATCGCTGCCAGGATGCTGATGTTGATGCTGTTCCACCCGATAATGGTGGTGCGGTTGATTGTTAAGCCTTCCAATGCCGTGCGGTAAACCACTGCTGCCAGCGCGTAGAGGCTGATCAGCATAGCCAGGGCTGCCACGGCGATGATACCCCGCCGCAGCAGGGTTTGTAATCGCAGGGAAAGACCCTCCGTTTGCCAGGGGGTTGCACCCATCAGCAGCCCCAGGATAGCAAACAGCATCACGTTATACACGATCAGTACATCCCGGTTCTTGAACGGCGCCAGGAAATTGAACGGGATCACGAACAGGTAGATCACCAGGACAAGCAGGGTCAGCGGCAGGAGCAGGCGCATCATGGTAAAGATGAACTTGCTCAATCCCTGGCTGAAATCTTGTTCCTGGGGTGCTAGCTCGGGGTCGTACATCGTCACCAGCGCCAGCAGGGGCAGCAAGCCGAACCCGCCTGCTCCGATCAGGCGCATGATGATCTCGGGCAGCCTGATATCGAGCGCTTCAAACATGCCGACGGTAATACCGCCAAAGGCTACGCCGAAGATCAAGTAGAGCCCCGCGGCGATCACCACCTCGATGGATTTGGTCAGGAAAGCAAAACGGTTCTCACGGCTTGATTTCAGCCCCAATACCACAAGCCCCAGCCCAATCCAGCACAGCAATGGCAGGTGGATCGCCATCAAGTCCAGGTAGTGGTTGGCAAGCCATACTTTTTGAACTTTCAGTAACACGATCAGTAGTGCATAAGCAGCCGCGGCTGCCAGGCCAAGCCCCACCAGCAGAGGGCGGCGGTAATGTTGTTTGGAGACCACAGCCAGGAAAACGATCGCCAGCAGGGTGGCAACTGGCGCCCATAACAGGATCACTGGCGGCAGGTGATCGGAGAGCATCCAATCGGGGTCGAATAGTGCCCACAAGATCAGCCCCGTAACTGCCCCCAGCAGGATCGCCAGGTCCCAGCGGGTGCGCCGTTTGGCCTGGCGCAGGGGCTGGCGGGCAAAGCGCGCTTTCCAGGCAGCCAGAAGCAGATGAGCAGGGTTTTGCGCTTCCAGGCTCAGCAGATCGCTGCGGAACTCGGCTTCTTCGCCGGCCTGGCAGGCTGCGTGATAGATCGTTTCCATCTCCTCCGCGTTGCCGGATGCGTCCTGTATATTTTGCAGATATTTCATCTAAATCTCCTTAGGATCATGGGCAAGTCAAAGCAAAGCCTGGGTTCTTACACATGCACTCACGTAGCATAACGCCGAAAGATTGAAGCGTCAAGCACTCAGGTGCTTAATTTTAAGGACTCAAGAGGTGGCTTTCTGGTGCCCCGCCCTCTACAATGGACTCATCTGGGCTGGTTGCAGCCACTATCACAACTTACCATCAAGGAGAACTCCATGCGCGTAAAGATGATCCTGCCTGCTCTCACCGAGGCTAAAAGCCCCTTCTGGCGCCCGATCAAGTACTCCCTCTTTCCCCCCCTGGGGCTGGCAACCCTGGCGGCTTACCTGGATGCAGAGGATGAGATCGATCTCCAGGATGAGCACGTGGAAACCCTCGCCCTGGATGACGAGCCAGACCTGGTGGTGATCCAGGTGTATATCACTTCAGCCTACCGCGCCTATGCCCTGGCAGATCACTACCGGCGCAAGGGCGCGCACGTCTGCCTGGGCGGGCTGCATGTCACCTCCTTGCCCGAGGAGGCTGCCCAACATGCCGATACGATCTTCCTCGGCCCGGGCGAGGATACCTGGCCTACCTTTTTGCGGGATTTCCGCGCCGGGCAAGCGGGACGGGTGTACCGTTCGCGGGTGCGCACCTTGCGCGGGATGCCCCCCGCCCGCCGTGACCTGATCAAGCGTCATCTCTACCTGGTGCCCAACTCGATCGTCGTCTCGCGTGGCTGCCCGCACGCCTGCGATTTTTGCTATAAGGAGGCGTTCTTTCGCGGCGGGCCCTCGTTCTATACCCAGGACGTCGAGGATGCCCTGGCAGAGATCGAGCGACTTCCCGGCAGGCACCTGTATTTCCTGGACGATCACCTCTTCGGCAGCCCGCGCTTTGCGATGCACTTGTTCGAAGCGATGCGCGGCATGGGGCGGCTTTGGCAGGCAGCCGGCACGGTGAAATCGATCCTCCAGCCGGGGCTGATCGAAAAAGCTGCCGAGAGCGGGCTGCGCTCCCTGTTTGTCGGCTTTGAGACCCTCGACCCTATCAACCTGCGCCAGCAGCACAAGATGCAGAATCTCAACCGCGATTACACGCTCGCCATCCAGCGACTGCATGCCAATGGGGTGATGGTCAACGCCTCCTTTGTGTTTGGCATGGACGAGGATGATGAGACGGTCTTCGAGCGCACCGTTGAGTGGGCTATCCGGCAGGGGGTAGAGACGGCTACTTTTCATATTCTCACGCCCTATCCAGGCACGGCGTTGCATGCCCGCCTGCAAGCCGAGAGGCGCATCACCAGCCAGGATTGGGATCGCTACGACACGCGCCATAGCGTGTTCCGCCCAAGGCGAATGACACCCGACACTCTGGAGAGAGGCTACTGGCAGGCGTACCGTGATTTTTACCGCTGGGGATCGATTTTGCGCAGCGCCTGGTCCGAAGATGGCTGGGGTGAGCGCCTGCGCCACCTGGCTTATGCCGGTGGGTGGAAGAAGCTGGAACCGCTGTGGGATGCGGTGATCCGTCTGCAGCGCGTGACCAACTTCCTGCCCATTCTGGAAACTGTACTCCAGGGAAACCAATCCCGGCGGCAAGCTCGCCAGGCTGCGTCATATCGCCTGGAGGTCGAAGGATAGCCGATTGGTTCTCAGCGATGTTAGAATATGATTCCGCATCACGACTGGACCAGGCAGCCCACTCAGCGCGTTGAGGGGCTTATGTGTGTACATGTCGCCTATCTTTTTTGGGGCGCAAAGGATCATATATTTAGAGAAGCTTCTCATCAATCCGATTGGAAAGGTTTCGCATGGAAGAACTGGAAGCAATTTGTCTCCTCAAGCGAGGCGATCTAAATGGGCTGGATCCTTTGGTTCAGTTATATTACTTCCCAGCCGTCAAGGCGGCTTACCTGATTGTCCAGGATCGCGCCGCTGCCGAAGATATCGTACAAGATGCTTTTCTGCACGCCTGCCAAAAGATCGACCAGTTAGCCTCGGATCGCTTCGGCCCCTGGTTCTTGCGCAGTGTGGTCCACGCGGCGATCAAGGCTGCCAGGAAACAGAAAAAACTGCTGTCTCTGGATGCTGCTGGTGACCAGGCACAATCTTTGGAAGATGTGCTGATCGATCGCCAGCCATCCCCAGAAACCCTGGCGGAAGTACGTGATCGGTCGCGCCAGGTCTGGCAGGCGCTCAGTCGGTTACCGGCTGAGCAAAGAGCAGCAGTCGTGCTCAAGTATTACCTGGAGCTGAGCGAAAAGGAGATGAGCAGGGTGCTGCACTGCCCCCTCACGACCATAAAATGGCGGCTTTATGCCGCCAGGCAGCGCTTGAGACAGCTCTTGCCCGCAGATTTCTTCCCCGTGGAATCGAGTCCTCGGTCATCCTCTTATGTCTCTCAGAAACAGGAATAGGAAGAGTTTAATGAACGATCAGCTCTTGACCCAGACTTTGCACGATCTCGCCGATCAGGCAATCCCCGCCGAGGCGATTCCCACCCCGGCGCTCAGAAAGCATATCCAGACCCATCTCCAGGCTCCAAAGAATCAGCTCGGGAGGAAGTCTCTCCAGCCACGCAGGGGTTTGGCTGTTGTAGCAGTCCTGCTAATCCTCCTGGCTGGAGCCATCTTCTTCCTCACGCCTCCAGGCCGCGCCGTCGCGCAGCAAGTGATCCGTTTCTTCACCTTCGCGGAGAGTGATGTGCTTCCCTTGCCCACCAACCAGCCTACGGAGGTGCCGTTGCCAACTCGCACGTCTGCGCCGACCCAGGTCGCCACTTTGCAGGAAATCTTGCCACCGCTGGTTATTCCAGAAGTGGAGAGCTATCCCACCGCAACACCTGCCCCGTCCGCTGAACCGGGTGCGCCGCGATGGAACCTGACCATTGATGAAGCGCAGCAATTGGCGGGGTTTGAGGTTCGCGTTCCGGCTAGCCTCCCGCCCGGCTATCGCCTGGATAACGTGATTTTCGATCCGCAAACGGGTGAGGTAGCTCAGATCTATGGCTTTCACCCTTATTCCGCTGGCGAGCAGTTCATCCTCCACCAGCAGCCTTCCCTGCTTGAGATCGTCATCGGCGAGAGCGCGGAGGTGGAGCAGATGACCGTGGGTGGATTTGAAGTGGAGTACGTGGTTGGCACCTGGTTTGGCGGGATCGGCGCCAATGCAGAAAGCTGGCATCCCGATTCGATCTTTCACACCTTCCGCTGGCAAGAGGGAGATATCGTCTTTACCCTCGAGATCCTGTTCGATGACTCGGACACCTGGAGCCCTGCCTACTGGACCATGGATGGGATGCTTGCCATGCTGGAAATCGTCATCGGCATTCGATCCGAGTTCCCCGTACAGATCAACATCAATTACCTGACCAGCGTTGAGCAGGCAGAAGAGGTCTCGGGACTTGACCTGCTCGTCCCCTCTGCATTGCCAGAAGGCTTTGTCTTCACGCGCGGCGTATACGATCCCGCGACGCAGCAGGTGCACCTGTTCTACCAGCCCGAGGCTGGCTCGCGTGATACCAATAATGTCCGCCTGGTGATCGTTGAGAGCCTGTTGGCTGCTCAGCCCGTCCGGAGCTGGAATGGCTACCCGCCCGATGCATTGGAAGCCGTCATGGTGAATGGCAACCAGGCTACTTTTGCCCGCGGCGCGGTTGTCGATGGGGTTTATGACCCCGGCTATAACCGTTACCTGGTGTGGAACACAACAACCCTGGCGATTGAAATGATCTACTCCGCCTCGCCAGACTACCCGATCTTGCTTGAGAAAGAGCAGATGATCCTCATCGCTGAAAGCATGCAGTAACATCCTCTCGTTGGGGTCTGCGCGCGTTAGCCGTGTGCAGACCCCAACTTCTACCATTGATTTTCTGGCGAAAGTGATGTACCCTCCCAGCTATGCGAATCCTGTTTGTGGCCGATGGGCGCTCACCCATTGCGTTGAATTGGATCAATTATTTCATTGCCGCCGGGCATCAAGTGTACCTGGCCTCCACGTATA
>JAFGBV010000174.1 GCA_016932955.1 Anaerolineales bacterium
AGTTGCATGGTATCCATTGCCTGGCGCTGCAATTTCAGAGACTGTTCGTATTCTTCCAGGTGATTGGCTATGGTAGCGAGGATGGTGTTGGCGCGAGCAGTATCCCATAGATTGCCTATTTCCGAAAATATGTGCCTGGCTTTGTATATGAAGGATCTTGCCAAAGCATACTGCCCCCTGGAAGAGTAAATTAATCCCTGGGTGAGATTGACTTGCGAGGCTTGAACCATTTCCAGGAATTCAACTGGCTGCTCTCCGAATGGGTATGCTTTGCTGCTCTGATCCAGGTATGCTTGCGCATCATCCCACTCGCCGAGTATACGCTTGGCATCTGCCAGGTAGGCGTAGGTATAGGCTGTGTCCCATTGCAGCCCGGCACGGCGGAAGACTTGCAGTGCATCCTGCATGCCTTGCAAACCTTGTTCATGCTCGCCAAGGCGAAACGAGAACCAGGCCTTCCACATCTGCAGCCTGGCCAGGACGGGCGCTGAAGATTCTGAAACCTGATAGTGCAGCCTCTCCACCGCGTTGGCGAAAATATCCCAGCCATCTTTGAAGCGCGAGCGTATTTCGTGGAAGCGGTAGATAGCAGGCTGAGATTTGTCGATAGCGTCCCAGCGGCAGTGCGCAATCGCCCACTCCCAAGCGATGCGGACGTTTTCAAATTCAGATACACTTTCCTGCATGGCTTGGATTTGATCGTGAGTGAAGAATTGGATCATTTTCTGGAACAGGAAATCGGCGAAGGCATCACAGTGACGCGTGAGGGCAGCTTCACACTCTCCAGGCGTTTCATTGAGTTTTTGCCGGGCAAAATGGCGAATGACTTCTAGGATTTGATAGCGCGCATTGCTGGTAATCTGCAGCATTGATTTATCTGCCAGGGATGCCAGAACGGAGATGGAAGCACCGGCCACTTGCTGTGCCATCGGTGCCGTAAACCCACCCCGGAAGATAGAACACAGGCGCAGGACACGGCGTTCTTCTTCGGTAAGCAAGCCCCAAGAGTGATCGAACACGGCGCGCAGACTGCGCTGGCGTGGCGGCAGATCGCGTAGGGTGGATTGCAGTCCATCCAGATCCTGCTCGACCTGCCTGGCAATCTCGCAGCAAGAGTAGTTGCGCAACCCGGAGGCTGCCAGCTCGAGTCCTAGCGGTAAGCCATTTACCAACTGGCAGATACGCAAGATACAGTCTTTATCTGGCTCATGGAGCTGAAACCTGGGGGAAGAGCGCCGGGCGCTGTGCAAGAACAACTGTACTGCAGGCGACTGGTCAAATTGCTCTGGCGGATCTCCGGACAGCGGGTATGGAAGGCCCTGCAATTCGTAGACCCATTCGCTGTTCAGTTTCAGGCGTTCGCGTGAGGTGGCAAGAATGGTGAGGCCGGGCGCTTGGGCGAGCAAGTCACTGAGGGTTGCTGAGCCTTCAGTGAGGTGTTCAAGGTTGTCCATGATCAAGAGCAAGCGTTTGGGGCGCAGGTAGTTGATGATCTGTATCAGTGGGTCATGGCTACCGAAGAACTGGAAATGGAGGATTTCTGCCAGCTCGGTTGGAATATTGTCGGTATGGCGGATAGTGGCAAAGGTCAAAAAATACACGCCATCGGGGTAGCGCGACAGGTTGGTTGCTGCCAGCTGCAAAGCCAGGCGGGTTTTGCCGACCCCGCCAGGGCCGATCAAGGTGACGAGGCGGCAATCTGGCTGTTCCAGCAAGGCCTGGATATCGGCCATCTCTCTTTGGCGTCCCACAAAGTGGGTCGGTGGTGTGGGTAGATTATGCGTGTACTTGGAGATCGTTTTAAGGGACGGCGATTCAGGTGCGGGCAGGTCAGGATGCTGCATTTCATAGATATTGATGGGCTCATCGATGTTATTGAGCAGGTACAGTCCGTGATCATGGATGCGCGCGCCTTGGGGGATTTCCAGAACACGGAGGGCTTGCTCTGTGAGGAGGACCTGCCCAGACGAGCTGGCATAGAGCAACTGTGCAGTGCGGTTTACGCCGGAATATTGGGGGTCGCCAAAGGTGGATTCTGCTTCGGTGGTGTTTAATGCCATGCGCACCTGCGGACGCTCGAAGGGCTGCCAGGTTTCTTGAGCAATACGGCGGTGGATTTCAACGGCGCAGTGAAGGGGCTGGCCACGTTGAAAGAATACAGTCACCATATTCCCTTCCAGGTGGACGATCTTTGCACTATGGCGTCCCAGACAGCGCTTGATGATCGTACGAAAGCGGTCCAGGATTCTCTCAGCCTGGGCGGGGAAGGTGCTCCATAATGCCAGGGCGTTCTCGAAGTCGATCAGCAGATAAACAGGCTGCTGGAGCGGATCGGTGGCATATCTCCCCTGGCGGTTCATTTCTTTTATCTGATCATAGAGCAGATTGGTTTCTGGAGAAGGCTCCGGCATGCCCTCTTGCTTGAGAATCTGCTTACATGCCTTGTACTGATCCAAGGCGGCTGAGCGTTGACCTGAATCGATATACAGATTCATAAGTTTGCGATGCAGTTCCTCGCTGGTGGGTAGGAGAGCTAAAGCTTGTTTAGCATAGATGATTCCATGATTAAGATCCCCATGATGGGTATGATAATCTGCAAGGAGCAGGCAGGCAGCAAGGGCATCCTGGTGTAAGGAGTCAGCCTGTTCAGTTTGCCAATCGGCGAAGAGCCTGGCTTTCTTATAGTGGAATCCCTGCATGAATATGCCCTGATACAGGTGGATGGCTTTCTGGAGGGGAGACACACATTCCTGGCAGATCTGGTTGGGCAGGTGCCCGTGCTGGCTGCAAGATTCGATCAACAGACGAAAAAGGTTGACATCGACCTGGATCTCATGCAGTGCGGTTAAGGAAACTTTATCTTGTTGGATGTCCAGCCAGCAAGCTAATAGTGGATCTTTGTTTAGCCGCCAAAGGGTGGTACGCAGCACGCCATAGGCTTTTTCGGTTGGCTTATCTGTCCAGAGAAGGTTGATGAGGAGTTCACGGGCTTGGGGCTGCTGGGTAACAGCCAGGTAAGCGAGCAGAGCCGTGGCGCGCGGGGTGACATGGTCCAATTGTTTTCCGTCGAGGGCGAAGCGCGGTAAACCAAAGAGAGAAATGGAGAATTGTGGCATTGTATCCGGGCGGATTATAGCAATTTATATAAAAAGACGCAAGAAATTGACGCTAAATGTGACGCAAATATGATAGTGGTTATGATTTAATATAATCGGTAGGGGTGAAATACTTCACAAACAAGCTATTATCTGCACAGGTGGCAAGGGGGAAGCACCTGGCAAAAATCCCGGCTCTGCCGCTCTTGATGGGCGGATGGTGGCAGGAGCGGCAGAGCCAGGGGGATCGGGAAAGGATCTGGCGTATTCATGGCAGGGGGCCATGGCTACGCCAGATCGTTTTCTATTGGGGGCGAGGGCTTCTGGCGCAGCGCAAGCCACATGGCTCCGATGCCGATTGTGGTGGCAAGGAATCCCACCAGGAGATAGATGGGTGGGAAGGGAATGGCGCTGAGCAAGATGTAGATCAGGATGCCTACGAAGAGCGGCCAGAATGGGTGCCCGTTATAGCCAGGGCGGATGCGCTGAAAAACCCACCCCCCGAGCAAGGCAGCTACAACTAACTTGCTGCCATGGGATACCAGGACGGAGAAGAGCGTGAGTGATAATACCATGCCGGGAACACCGGTGCTGCCAACTAAGCTGGCAAGACCATCCAGGCGGACGATGCCCAGCAGGATGGCAACGACAATGACCAAAACAAGCAGTGAGCCCAGCAGGAAATAACCGAGCAGAGTCACCAGGATACCCCAACCGAGGGCTCGCCAGGGAGGAGTGGTTTGCTGAACGCAACGGGTCAGATGACTGGGAAGGAAACGCAAGACCAGCAAGCCGAGGACGACCAGGACGATGAAGTGGTGCAAGCGACTCTGGAAGAAAGTGGCCTTGGTGTTTACCTGGGAGGATTTGTCAATTCTTACAGAATATTCTACACCTCCCGCAGGGGTTGATTGGATACCCTCAGTCTGTTCAACAGGGCTGACATAATGTAAGTGCCCGCCGATCTTGGCATCGGGCAGGATCTGCAGCCCGGCAGGTATGGGAGATGGTATGCCCGGCGTCTCCAAGAAGAAGTAATAGGGTGGGGGGACGAAATCTTCCTTTGCTTCGGGAGGCTCTACATCTAATTTGATGTCGCGGCCAATTTCACCATCCAGAAGAAAAGCAACAACCGAGGCGTTTATATCGCGGCTGATGCTGCCATGGATCAGAGCCTGGTAGCCAGTCAGGGCGGCGTCCATGCCAACCGAGGAGCCGTTGCGGATTTCTAAGCTGTAACCCATGGCGTATAGATTGCGCCCGATCTCAGCATTCCGATCGAGTGTGAGGGCGGCGCTGGCGCTGAAGACACTGCCTGTGACGGTGCCATTGACCTTGACGATCTGCCCGGCTGCAACCAGGTTGCCATTGACAGTGCCATTAATCTCTACCATGGCGGCATTGGTGATCAGGTCACCATTGACAGAGCCATTCAAGGTAAAGTTCGATGCATTGGCAAACAGGATGCCGTTGACGGTGCCATCGACAATGATGGTGTCTGAGCTGAGATACACATCGTCGTTGATCACTTCGTCAGGTCCTACGGTCTTGCTCTCTGGGAATTCGAAGGCGCTCACTGTCGTGACAAGGCCAAAGGAGAGCAGCAAGAGGATGCCGAAGAGGATGAGAAGACGAGAACGAAATGGTGCAAGGTGTTTCATAAGGAAGTCTCCCATTGAAACCACTAAGAGGCTGGCCTGACCCCAAGGGCCATTTGGGCGGAGAATTCTCCAGCAGTGTTGAAGCGCGCCTGGGGCTCTTTCTCAAGGGCGCGCAAAATGGCGCGAGCAACATGAAAGGGCAGTTCGGGGATCAGCTCGCGCGGGTCGGGTGGCGGGATTTGCAGGTGAGCTAACATCATTGCGCCGGGGTTATCAGCATCGAAGGGGAGCCGCCCGGTGAGCATCTGGTAGGTCATCACGGCGAGGGCGTATATATCGGCGCGGCCATCGACTTCTCCGGCTGAGCGGATCTGCTCGGGGGCCATGTAGTTGAGAGTGCCCATCATGAGACCGGTTTTGGTGGCGGCTGTATCGCCGCCAAGCATTTTTGCGATGCCGAAATCAGTCAGGATGGGGTTGAAAACAACCGGCTGGGTGGGGGGTTGTTTACTATCCATTTCATCAGCAGGGCGAAGCGGAGTGAGCGGCTGAAGCAGCACATTGGAAGGCTTCACATCCCGATGGACGAGGCCGAGACCATGGGCGTAATCCAGTGCTCCGCAGACTCCCTCAAGTAGCTGGATCACCTGATCGAGAGGCAACCGTCCCTGCTCGCGGATGGCGGAGGCCAGATCCTTGCCGGCGACATATTCCATGACCATATAGTAAGTACCACTAATATCACCAAAATCGTAAACCTGGACAATGTGGGGATGGCGCAAGGCGGCAACGGCGCGCGCTTCGCGCTCGAACCGGTTGCGGAAATCAACTTCAGCTGCCAGGCTGGCGGGAAGGATCTTAATGGCGACAATGCGATCGAGGCGGGTGTGGCGGCCTTTGTAGACTTCGGACATACCACCGCGACCGATCTTTTCCAGTACCTCATAATGCCCAAACTGGGTGCCAGTGAGCAGGAGTGTGGTAAGGGCGTTGGGGGCGGCCTCTTTGGGCTGTTGAGCAGATACGAACTCTGCCCAGAGGCGGGATGGGTAATGATAGCCTTGTGCATCAGAGATGAGCATGGATTTTTGTACCAGGTCTCGCAAGATACCGCGCAGAGTGGTATCGGTGGAAGAGCGGATGGCGACTTCGTCTACCTGGCGCAGGGTGGCCTGCTCGGTTGGAGTGAGATTGTGCCAGTAATATTGGAAGTGGGAGGCCATCTCTTCAGCAGTATGCTGTTCGACAAGTTCGGGCTCTTTGGGATGCTCCATGGCATGGAAGCAGGCAACCTGGAGAGCAAGGGGGTGCCCGCCGACATACTGGTAGATGTGATCCTGCATCTGGGGAGTAAAGGCAAGCCCTGCTGCTTGGCTGGGTTGGCGGATCAGAGTGTAGGCCTCATCTGACGTTAACAATCCGAGGTGCAGGGGTGCGAAGATGTTGAAGAATGGGCTGGAGAGGATTTCTTGCGAACGCCCGGAATAGGTGAGCTGGATAAGTTGCCTAGCAGATGCAGTTACGTAAGCCAATTGATAGCGCCCGGCTGCTGAACGTAGCGCGTTGAAGAAGTTTACATCCAGGCTGGCATTGCTGCTGAGGCGCTCAAATTCGTCGAGCAAGAGGATGACGCGCAGGCCGCGCTGGTTGAGGCGGCGCACAGCGCGCTCAAAGGCGAGCCGACCGGGCTTATCAATGGCTTCTTGAACAACGGTCTCTGGGGGGAGGTTGCGCTCGTGGAGGGCTTCGGATAGCTCGATGGCAAACTGTGCAAAAATATCTTCGTGACTGCCCTCGCCGAGCACCTCGCAATCCAGATAAACGAAGATGAATTGTTCATCCATACCGAGTTTGTAAAGGATCTCAGGACGCATCATGTGGTAGAGCAGGGATGTCTTACCCATTTTACGCGGGCTTACGATAGATACAGACTGGTTACCGCGCAGAAAAGCGGTGATCTCGTTCAGCTCGTGGGTGCGACCAAAGAACATGGTTGATTCGCGAACAGGCCCGCGGGATATATAGGGATTATTCATCAAGAGACCTCATCAATGACGCGGCTAATGGATTTATACTTTTCAACCCACATGCCCAGTAGTCCAAGCTTCCAGCGATAGGCTTCACTGAGCGTGTCTGGCTCTGCGCCTGTATCACTGACGCTGAGAACATCGCGCAGCGCCAGGCGATGGAGAGCATCGCTGATGCTTTTCCGCTCAACGGAGACTCCACGATCGGTGAGGTAATCGAGGATCTGAACGGGGGCGATTTGCCCGCTGAGAGGGATCAGGCGGCTCATGGCGGTGAGCATCAGGCGCTCCAGGGGTGATGATTCTGCCCAGAGATAAACAAAGTGTGCTTCGCCGGAGGCAAGTATCTCTTCCAGAGCAGCGTTGACATCAGCCACTGTAGCGTAGCTACGCTGGGTCTTGTTATGTTGGTTTACGAGACTGTGGCACAAGAGTTGCAAAAAATAGGGATGACCGGCAGTGATGCGCCAGATTTTATCCAAAGCAAGATCATCATAGCGCATGCCATAAGGCTCAACAGGTTCTTGCACCAGGCGCAAGGCCTCGGGTTGAGAGAGGAAGGAGATATGGCGGTAGATGCTGATATTAAACAGCACAGACCAATAATCTGAAGCCAGCTCTTCCAGGCGGTGCGTGCCACAGAAGATTACGCTGAGGTTAGGAGTGTGCTGGATGAGATGGCGGAGGAAACCAAAGATGGATGGTTCGAGATCGCCCCGACGTACTGCGGTCTCAAGTTCTTCAAATTCATCCAGCATGAGGAGGAGGTGACGGTTGCCGATTGCCTCGCGCACCTGGCCGATAAAATTGCGTTCGAAGGTGGCTGCAGGGCTGGATTGAAAGGCCTCCAGTTCTGGAGAGTCGATTTGGAAGCCTCGATCTTCCAAGGCAAAGGCCATCTCGGTGGCGAGGGTGAGGAAGAAGTTGGGCATACCAGGATCAAGACCTAAAGCCTGTCCATCCAGGTAAACGGGGAGATAATCGTCGCTGAGGCACCCGGGGAGCTGCTTGAGAAGGGAAGTCTTGCCTGTGCGTCTCTGACCGATGAGCACCAAGTTGTTGCGGTGTGAGGCCGCTAAGTTTTCCTGAACGTAGGCGATAATATCTGCGCGACCAAAGAAGAGCGGTGAGCCAGTTTGTAGCGGTGTGCCCACGACATAAGGATTGGGGATAAACTGGAATTCTGCACCGGTGGTGAGAAGACGGACTACATCAGCGAAGTTTTCGACCTGATCCGGTCCGCGCGGATCGGTATAGAGGATCACAAAACGGGCGCGGAAGTGGTCGGCGCCTTTTTCCAGGTGAGGGCGAACGCGCAGAATGACCTGGGCTTCTTCACCGTAGCCGATGCATTCCAGGTTTGCCGAACCATCCAGGAGAGTGTAGGCTGAGTCTGGGGCAAGGCTCACGCGAATGTTCAGGGCGGCTCCACGCCCCTCGTTGCGAATGTTCAGGGATAAGGAGACTACGTCCACCTGCCAGGTATGGCGGGTAAGTAACTGGCAGATCAATCGAGAGCGGGCTTGCAACTCGCTGATGGTTCCGGTGACTACAGAAAGCCAGGATTCAGCGATGGCCAGGATCAAGGGGCGGTCTGCGCTGCCCAGGTCGGCGCGGGCTGTGCGCTCGAGGTGGCGTAAGCGCTCGACTGCACTGGCCAGGTAAGCGAGGCGGTCTTGAGCAGATTCGACTCGCTCATAGGCGTGCAGAATGGTGAGAACGGAACGAAATTCCTGTAAGAGAGCGGATAACTCGGCGAGGGTGGGCGATGATAACTCTACATTCCAGGTTTCTTCTAATGCAAGGAGTTGTGAAATGGAGTTAGCCTCGAGGGCCATGTGACAGCGCTGGTAGATGCTCAATGCAGGCTCAGCTTCTTGCCAGTGGGAGGCCTGCGGGCCAACGAGATGGGCAATGATCCCGCGCAAGCCAACCTCCAGGAGTTCAGGGGTAAACTGGCTGAGATACATAAAATTGAAGCCCTCTGCCAGACCTGCCAGGCCTGCCTCGCCCAGATTATTGAGGGTTGTGGGCAGGTTGGCGAGTAGGCTGGCGGCGAGGGGGTTGCTGCCAGCTTCCTGGGAGGTGTGGTGGAGCTCAGCCAGGGCGTTGGCGGGTTGTTCGCGCAGCGCCTGCGAGCGCAGCTCGGCTTGACCAAGTGGAGAGTTGCGGTGTTCTTCCAGGCTGCGTTCGGCTTCTTCTCGTCGCAGGGCTTCGGCTTGTTTCTCCTCCATCAGCCGGGCGACATAGATAGCTGTTCCAGCCTGGTCGGCTAACCCCATAAGAAGATCGCGGTTTTCGCGAGAGTAACTGAGGCCGGAGCGCTGGGGCCCAAGGGCTAGAACTCCCAACAAGACGCCCTGCTCTGCATCAGGCTGGTTAAGGGGTTGCGGAGAGATCAGGGGCACCAGCATAGGAAAGGTGGGGTGGGCATGGCGGTGAATGGGGATTCCGCGCAGGATTTGCTGCCATTCGGAGGGGTCTAGGGAAAGGGAGGCGCCTTCAGAGAGGTCGATATCCAGCGCTTCAACCAGGCCGAGGGTACCGTTCTGTTGGAAGAGGAACACAGCACCATAGGTGGCGTGGAGGTACTGTGTGGTGCGCTCAACAAGCACGTGGAGCAATTCGGGCAGGTCGATGATGGTACGTACCTGTTTGGAGAAGCCAGTAAAAGCCTGGCGGAAATCAATCCGTTCACGGTAGAAACGCCGGTCGACAAACTTCTGTACGCGCTGGTAAAAGGGCCGCAGGATGAACATCAAAGCCAAGGTGGAAATAACGATGATGGCAGAGGACTCAAACTGGGTGAGGGAGCCGAAGATGTATTGGAAGAGGATAATGTAGAGGATAAAGCTTATCCCCAGGAAGGTAGTGAGCATGCCATACACCAGGGTGCGGTTGATCAGGTAGTCGACATCCCAAAGACGAAAGATGGAAACAGAGATGGCGAAGGATAGCGGGACGGAGATTAAGGCATACCGATAGATGGCTCCGCCAATCAGATCGAAGAGCAGGTTGCCTATTCCGGGAAGGCGCAGAGCTGGGATGAGAGTGGGTAAGAGATAAAACAGCAGTGCGCCAGAAAAAGCAACGGTGAAGCCCAAGACAGTCCATTTTGTCTGGCGCTGTTCGGCCTGGGTTGAGTGGTGCTTGTAGCGGATATTCTGGGCAACCACGCCGCTGCCAAACCAGATGAACAGAACCAGGAGCAGGCTGTAAAGGCGCAATCCAATGTAAATGCGGTTGTATGATTCGGGGGTCTGCAAAACCAGATAAACCAGGTAGCGGACAATGGGGTGAGCGGCCTCAAGGCTGACTGGGTTGGCAGGAAGTAACACCCAAGCGCCTAACCATACTAGCCAGACCCAGGCAAGGTAACGCGTCCATAGGGGGATGAAACGACCGTTGGGAAAGAGGTAGAAGACAAGCAGGGTGGAACTGATGCCAACGCTGCGGATGATAGTCACCGGCAGATGCCAGGCTGGCAGAACAAGCTGGAGGTTTTCTAAAGTTGTGGTGATGCCAGCCCCGAATGTGATGAGGGCAAGGGAAACCAGCGCAGTCATCCAGTCATCGGATTTGCTGATAAAGATGATGATGGCGGGGATGCAGAAGCCGAAGATGGTGAGCAAATCGAGTATCACCATGAACCAGATGTAGAATTGAATATCGAGATTCCAGGTATTGAGGAGGATATTGCGTTCTTCGAGAGGAATATTGGCTAGTTTGCCAAGGTTGATGGGGATGGAAAATATCACCACGCCTAAGGTGAGCAGGATGATCAAAGCCAAACTGCCGCGCATCAAATACAGCGGGATGCCGCGGAGAGAATTACGCTCGTTAGGGACGGACAGAACACGATTGGCAGCGTGCATGGGCATCAATTATGCAGTGTGGCAGGCTGATACAGCCTGGGAAGTGCGCACTCGGATGGGAAGTTACCCGCGGTGCGGCGGGGTCATTCCTGTTCTGGTTTGTTGGGTTGGATGGTGCGGATGCCGTTGCGCACCTGGTTGAGGACGCGATCCAACTCAACTTCAAGGCCAAGCAGTGTGTCCATCACATACTGATCAGCATCGGCACGGATATCTTCGGCCTTGCTGTGGGCCTGGTTGATGATTTGATCTGCCTGTGCATGTGCGGCCTGGGCTACCTGGTCGCGTTCTACCAGTGCCTCACTTTTTTCGCGGGCGATGGCAATCGTGCGGTTGGCCTCTTCCTGCGCCTGGGCGAGAAGGCGGTCACGTTGGGCTAGCAATTGCTGCGCCTTTTTCACTTCTTCAGGGATCGAGACGCGCATCTGGTCGATAAGATCCAACATGCGATCTTCGTCCACGATGACGTTGTGAGTAAACGGAAGTGGCCGGCTTTCGTTGAGCAGTTCTTCCAGGCGATCAATCATTTGTAGGATGTCCATGGGTCACCCCGTAATTCAGCGCATAAGCTTGGTATAGTTTTTCAGCAGATTCTTACAATTGAGTAATGCCTGCTGGTTAGTATTGGATGCAAGATTCATGCTTACATTAGATTACACTCAAAGTGTAAAAACGTCAACTCTAAATCAGTCTCTCATGGAAGTAGTGGGCACAATTTGCTGGTCATGACCGAGCTCCATAAAGCGTTTTTTAATTGCGTTCTCTACGTGAGGGGGAACCATACTGCTTACATTCCCACCGAGGGAGGCGATCTCACGTACGGTGGATGAGGAGAGAAAAGTATGTTCTTCGTGGGTGATGAAGGAGATGATCTCAATCTCAGGAGCGAGGCGATAGTTGGCCAGCCCCATACGGAACTCGTATTCAAAGTCGGAAAAGACGCGCAGCCCGCGCACAATCACCTGGGCATTGATCTTGTGGCAAAACTCAACTGTGAGACCACTGTAGCCGGTGACGGTGATCTTGGGATCATTTTCTAATGCCTGGTGGGCCATCTGGATGCGCTCTTGGGGAGAGAAGATAAGGGATTTAAGGGGGCGATCATAGACAGCGACGATCACTTCATCAAAAAGACGCGCAGCCCGACGGGCAATATCAAGATGACCGAAGTGAATGGGGTCGAATGTTCCAGGGAAAACTGCACGGATAGGCATTATTCCTCCTTGAGCTTAGCTAAGATCCCCTTGTCCAATTTCCCAAAAGCGCTGCATGGATTCTAAAAGAGGCTTGTGATCCGGCAAATTCAGGTCGGGGTCGCTCTCGAATAAGGCTTGGGCATACAGGCGGGCTTTTTCGATCAGGCGCACATCCATAATATTGGCCATGCGTAACTCGGAGTAACCTGACTGCCGCGCGCCAAGGAATTCTCCAGGCCCGCGTTGTTCGAGATCACGTTCGGCGAGCACAAAGCCGTCGTTGGTTTCGACCATTGCCTGGAGACGCTGGTTTTCGGCTGCATCGGGAGTTTCGGGGATGAGGATGCAGTAAGAGGCATACTGACCGCGCCCAACGCGCCCGCGAAACTGGTGTAATTGAGCCAGGCCGAAACGATTTGCGCCTTCGACCAGTATGACGGTGGCGTTGGGAACGTCTACGCCAACCTCCACCACGGAGGTGGAAACCAGGATGTTGGTCTGGCTATCGCGGAAATCGCTCATAACGGATTCTTTTTCTTCGGGCTTCATGCGCCCATGGAGTAAGCCAAGGCGATAGCGGGGGAAGATCTGTTCCTGGAGGCGGGCATGTTCTTCTACGGCGGCAAGGGCTTCACTGCGCTCGCTTTCTTCGACCAGAGGGTAAATGATGAACGCCTGGCGACCTTGATCAAGCTGGTTACGGATGAATGCATAAGCGCGTTCACGCTCACGAGGGTAATATACCTGTGTCTCGATGGGCTGGCGGCCTGGGGGCATCTCATCCATCACGCTAAGATCCAGATCGCCATAGACTGTGAGGGCCAGAGAGCGTGGGATGGGTGTGGCTGTCATCACAAGGAGATGAGGGTTCTCGCCTTTCGCGCGCAACAAGGCTCGCTGTTCGACGCCGAAGCGATGTTGTTCATCAACAACAATGAATTGCAGATCAGCAAAGGTTATGGGATCCTGGATCAGGGCATGAGTGCCGATGACCAGCTTGATTGAGCCATCTGCCAGGCCGCTGCGGATTTCTTGTTTATCGGCCTCGGGTGTGGAGCCAAGGATGAGGCGCACTTCTGATGGAGGCAGGCCGAACTGACCGAGGATGTGCAGGAGATTCCGGTAATGCTGCTCGGCGAGGATACTGGTGGGAGCCATGAGGGCAGATTGGGCACCATGCTGGGCGATGAGAGCAATACCGATGGCTGCGATGATCGTTTTACCGGAGCCAACATCTCCCTGCAAGAGTCGATTCATCGGGTGACCAGAGGCCATGTCGGCTTGCAGGTCAGCCAGGGTACGGGTCTGGGCACTGGTGAGTTGGAAGGGTAGCTTGGCGATGATATCCTTGAGCGAGGCATCGGAGAATGCATAGGTACGGGCAGATCGATCTTGCCAATGTCTTTTCTGGCGTAACACACCCAGTTGGAGCAGGAAAATTTCGTCAAAAGCCAGGCGATGGCGGGCGGCTATGAGGGCATCTCTGGACTCGGGGAAGTGAGTCTGCAAGATGGCGTGAGCAAGATCCATGAGACCCGCCTGATCGCGGATGGATATGGGGAGCGGGTCGGGTAAGCGTGGGGCCCAATAGGTGATCACTTCGAACATCAGACGCCGCAGCCAGCGCTGGGTGATATTGGCGGCAAGTGGATAAACTGGCACGATGCGGTTGGTATGCAGGTTTTGCTGTTCGAGCGGCTCCCATTCGGGATTGTTCATCGTGAGGCGCCCGAGGTACTGTTCTATTTTGCCCGAGAGAACAACGAGCATGCCAGCATGCAGACGTTTGGCGATCCAGGGTTGATTGAACCATGTGATGCGCATGGCACCTGAGCCATCGCTTATCACTGCTTCGACAATTTGCATTTTGCCAGAGCGAATGCTGCGGGGTGCGGCGCGCTCGATGGTGCCGATGATAGTCACTTCTTCGCCATAGCTGAGGCGGTTGATGGGTTTAAGCTGGGTATAGTCATCGTAACGCCTGGGGAAGTAGTACAACATATCCCCCAAGGTGATCATATTCAGACGGGCAAGGGTTTGCCCGTGGCGAGGGCCTACGCCAGGCAGGACGGTGATCGGCGCACCGAGAGCTGCCGGGGGGCCTTCGGGGGGCAGCGCGGCGGGGGGAGGCGGCGCTGGGCTAACCTTGGGTTGGGGAGGGGTGGGGGATTTTTGCTCAGGGAAGGGCTGGCGAGGGGGTTGGGGTGCTGGAGGAGTTTCCTCTCTATGAGCAGGTTGGAGCGGCAATGGCGCCTCGCCTGTTTCACGCTGTATCCTTTTCCAAAGACCCTCAAGGGCCTCGGCGCGCGAGTTTGGGCTGATGTTGGCATAATCACGCAGGCGAATTGTCACTGCATCGATCAGGTCTTGGGGCAGAAAATCGGCAATCGCTTCGGCCTGCCAAGAGGTGAGGATACGTTCCAGCCCACCAACAACAGCCCGGTTATCATAATTACGCTCAGCCTCAAGTTTGAGAAATTTTTGGAGTTTTTGCAGAGAAGGTTTCATTGCTCGTAATTGTACCATTTACAAGCCTCAGGATGCGACAAAGGCCAGCATGAGAGAAAAGTCTATTTGATGTTTTAATTTGAGATGATCTATTCCACCACGGCGGTGAATCCAACAGCATTTGGCCCGACATGCGTGCCAATGACAGTGGTGACGTTGACGAGAAAAGGCTTTTTGGGCACGATGGCAGCGAATTGCTCTTGCAGGTTTGTGGCTTCTTCTTCAGCATTCGTGTGAAGAATAGCGAGTTGGGAGAGATTGCCTAGCTCGCACAGAATTTCTGCCAATCTTTGAATGCCCTTGCGGCGGGTACGCGCTTCGCCAAGGCGGAGCACTTTTCCTTCCTCAATCCCCAAGAAAGGTTTTATGTTCAAGAAAGTTCCCATGCTAGCACGCATCCAGGAGACACGACCGCTGCGCCGGATATATTCCAGGGTATCGAGCATCGCCACAAGACGAATACGCTGGCGGGTTTTAGCCAGATGGTGCAAAATCTGATCCAGGGGAAGTGCCTTAAGTGCTGACTCGGCCGCGGCAAGAACCTGGAAACCCAACCCCATGCTGACCTGAGCGCTATCAATGACAGTGATCTTGTTTTCAAACTGGCGGGCGGCTGAATAGGCAGCATTATAAATACCGCTAAGGGTGCTGGCTACGTGGATGGAGATAATATGATTAAAACCTTGCTCAAAGAGTTTATGGTAGAGCTCCTCGAAGGTGCCCACAGACGGCGCAGCAGTGGTGGGCATTTCTTTCATGGATGGCAAGCGTTCATAGAACTCGCGGCGGGAAATATCCTCGCCATCTTGCAGGCTGTTACCGTCCATAATCAGGATGGCGGGGATAAGATTGATCTGATAAGCGGAGAGCAGGTCAGGATTGAGATCGGAGGTGCTATCGGTGACAATGGCGGTTTTCATGATGAATTTTCTTGGCTCTAATTCTCCATGGCAATCAAACCGATGGCATGTGGGCCGAGAGTGGTTGCCAGAGCAAGGCTGGGAGTATGTTCGCCTATGGGCGTGGAACGGAGATTTTGCAGGATGCGCTCGCGCAGGTTACGGCTTTCTTGCTCGAATGCAGCAGATCCCTGGATGAGAGCTAGGTATTTGAGATCTTCGAACTCGGCGGCGAACTCAAATAAGATATCCACCAGGTGACGGGAACTGCGGATTTTTTGTATATGGACCAGGCGACCATTTTCCATGACATAAATGGGCGTGATGCCTAACATCTCCCCTACGATCGCCTGAGCTGGATCGATCTGACCCGAATATTCCAGGTATGCTAGATCGGGCAGGCAAAAGATTGCATAGACATGGCGGGATAAACCACGCACCAGGCGGGTGATCTCTGAGCCGGGCATGCCGCGCATAGCGGTTTCGGCAGCAGCCTGGACTAAGAGGCCTAGTCCAGCAGCGGTGGTTTGGGAATCGATGATGTGCAAGGTAGCAGAGCTACGAAGCTCAGATGAAGCCTGGGAAGCGTTTTTCAGAGCCTGGCTGAGGTGGGATGAGGCAAGGATGGTGATGATTTCTTTGTACCTTTCGCCCATGTCGACAAAGAGCCGGCGGAAGGTTTCCACACTAGGCGCAAGAACCAC
>JAFGBV010000175.1 GCA_016932955.1 Anaerolineales bacterium
CTTTTCTGTTTGGATTTTGCAACCCCCAGAGAAGCACGGATGACCGCTTTCGTCAACCCAATTTACACCACACTATGAGACATTATCAAGACATGCTGTTGCGCCAGCAGCCGGTACTGCTGGAAAGGCAGATTGTTCGGCCCAAGCTGACGCAGCATGATCGGCGCGTCTTGGTGCTGCTGGCGAGTCGAGTACGAAGCTGGCGAGAAGTTTTGGTCGTGGTGAAGCCAGACACGTTGCTACGGTGGCACAGGGAGGGCTTGGGGTTGTACTACTGCTTGGGACGCCAATTTCTGGACAAAAGCCAATACCCTCAGACCTGCGCAAGAAGGAGAAGCACATAAGTGGGGAAGAGCGGCTGGCCTATTGTTAGCCAGAGAGTGTCACGCGGCTATCAGGCGGCCTAGCCGAAGATTTGGGCGTGAATACCCACACCTGCGTTATCTTCCAAAGGTCTTCCGGAAATAAGGAAATAAAGTCAGTACTATGCCAATGACGATCGCAGCAGGCATCAGTACATAAGCAATTGCATAAGCGCCAACCATAAATCCTCGGGCGATGGTGACCACCACCTGTTTTATGATAGCATTACGCTGCTCTTCTGGGCTGGGCGGTAGCTCGAATCTCGTTACAGCGCCGGCCAGCGAGCGAAGCAGGGCCCCGGCTCCGTTAGCCAATGCAACTGGAGATGTGGTGTCAGCATCAAGCGCCATGGTTTCACCAGCAGTGATAGTCAATGGGGTATCCAGCCCGTCTTTCATTGCCTGAACTTGACCGCTGCGCACATATACGCGTGCCGGAGCGCCTGTCAGGCGCTCGACGGCAAAACTTGCCCCTTCCCCTACAAGATCGTAAACCCCGACGCTGATATGGAAAGGTGCTGGCGGCGAGTCTATCGGGCTGGTCACCCAGAATACACCGCGCTCAAGAATATACGCATCCTCTATTTCGCGAAGCCTGGTTGCAGCCGGGATGTACAGCCGTGTATCGCCATGCTCAACCACACGCGTATCAGTGCGCAGCGCAAGTTTGATTTCGCCCAGGTCTCCATCAGTGGCGGTGATACGGGCGCTATAGTACCCAGCAGCGCTGATTTCAACTGCGATTGCATTAGAATCATCAACGATTGGCACTGCGGGAAAGCTGAACGCTCCGGACAGCGGGTTGCCATATGCTACCGGCAGCCCATCGATAGCAGCTTCGACAAAGGGAAGCGGCATACTATCATGCAAAGCAGTACCCTGCAGGGTCATTGAACCAGCAGGGATCAAGAATGTCTCAACGTTTGCGACTGGTTCTTCTGCCAGGTTAAGACGAGCAGGTAGTTGGACATATCCCGGCGTCTTCGCAAGCAGGGCATATTCGACTATCGGCAAATCTGCAAACACAAATGCACCATCGGCTGCCGCCCGGGTGACACGGCTGTTGCCGGAGGCGGTTTCCACTAGCAGCAAAGAGGCTGCCAGCCCAGTGCCGGTACCACTTTCCAGCACCCGGCCGGTGATTTCGCCCTTGTGAGACACAGCAGTAAGTGTCAGGCTGATTGACCCCTCTGTCGCAGCTGGCACACTGACCTCACGTGGTTCTGCCTGATACAGGATTCCATCGATCACAGCCGGTACCATGGAAACGGTATACGTCAGATCAACATAGCGAAGGCTTTCGACCATCAGAGTGGTTTTGCCGTCCAGCACTTCGTCGATGACGGAGCGTCGTCGCCAATCATAGAGTAATGTAGTGGCCGTAATTTGAATATCTTGGGCGTTTTCAGGAAGACCCTCAACGGTCACTTCAAGCGGAAGTCGATAGCTGAGATCAAAACGGATATTGCGGATAGCTTGACCAGTGCGACCGTCCGCAGCGCGGGCCGTAATCACCAGATGGGAGATGTTCTCCGGCATGCTCAGATCGACATACTTGCGATGGCATTCCCCACACATTTCCCTGACATGGAAATCGTCTGACGGCCAGGGCAGGTCGGGGGAGAGCAGAGAAGCCCAGACGTGAAACCTTCCCTCTTCATTGACGGGAACATCCATCTCAAATTGACTGCCGTCCCGGCTGACCAGCTCAAGGTGGACTTCGACTGTGGTCGGGTCAAGATGTTCTGTGTAACTCACGACCTGGCCCGTTATAGGCATGGCGAGCCGGAAACGATCAGGCGCTGCGTAGAAAGTTGCACCCTCGCTGGGGGAAGCAATCAAGATGGTTAGCGCTTCATTGGACTGGGCGTGGGCATAGAATACACCGGTCAGCGCGAGGCCAATAACCAACAGGATAACCGCAATAGCTCTCGTCAGGGTTGCTCGATCGCAATGCCCAGGCCACACAGCTTGCAGAGGTTCAGGTCTCATTGCGCGGCATCTCTTGGGAGATAGGGACACCAATACAGGACCGCCCCGCTGGGATGGCACGCCGCGTTATCGCATGATACATCTTGGGACAACGCGGGGAAAGTGTAGTCATTCCCGGCATGGTGGCAGCGTCGACAGTCCACTTCGGTCTGCAAATTGTGGGAGGGCCAAGAAGTCAGAGTGTGGGCAAAACGCCGCGTGATAAACATTGTATAAAAGTGCGAATCGGGATCGTGTTCCTGCCACAGACCCAAGCCGCCCCGGTCATGGCAGCCCGAGCAGTGGACCTGAGTGTGGTTGGCATGCTCTTCTGCAGCAGGCCCAGTGGTTGTATCGTGGCAATCGATACATTGGATGTTATCACCATGCGGATCATGACAGTCGATGCAGTGCCAGCCCTGGTGGGCGCGGTCGACATCCATTTCCTCGATGACCTCAAAGCCGTGCTGTCCCTCATGGCAGTGAGCGCACAGCTCGTCGATTTCCTCTACTGGCTCGTAAGCACCTAATTCCTGATTCCAGTAAGAAGGCGTGATGCGGAACGAATCACCAACCGGCTCGTGGCAGACTGGACAGCCGATGTCGTGCCACTCCTCCTCAGGGACCTGGTCTCCACCTTCTAGTATTGGTCGCTCTTCCCCGGGGATGCGCTTGCAGGATGCGCAGTTCAGTGCGGCATCGGCAGCCGGATGGGTTGGATCCCAGTTGAAAGGTGACTTACATCGCGCACATGTGGTATCCGCGCCAAATCCATTGTCAAAAGTATCTGCATGGCCTGAGCCTTCCCATGCGGCATAGGCCTGTGCAAGTTCAACAATTGTTGCTATATCGGATGGTTCTGTTGGGGTTGATGTGGGTTTCGAGTCTTGAGCTTCTGTACTCGCTCCACTAAGTGCTAGTAGTAATGCGAGGCAGACAGCCAAAATCCCACCAAAAATACAGCGTTGATATCCCGCCATCGGGATTCTCCTAATTGCGTGGTTTCACTAAGTATAGCGAGTTAAGTATAGCCATTCAACTCCCTGGCAGGAGCTTCAGACTTTTCCTTACATGAATTGGGGCCTTACCTGACAGACAAGCCCGGCGGCTGAGCTTATGCTGTAAGTAGTGCGGTCTTTACATGGCAGCTCGATATGTACACATCTTCACCGAATCACGCAGGCCTTGAATTGAGGTATGAAGGGGGGAATCCTGAGACAGACGATAATGTCTCATAGTGTGGTGTAAATTGGGTTGACGAAAGCGGTCATCCGTGCTTCTCTGTGGGTTGCAAAATCCGAACAGAAA
>JAFGBV010000176.1 GCA_016932955.1 Anaerolineales bacterium
AGCTGTCTGTGATGTGCTGGTCAAGATGCCCATGAAGGGGCACGTCACCTCGCTCAACCTGGCGACCGCCACCGGCATCATGTTGTACAAAATCCTGGAATAATCAGGCTAACGCGCTGTATTGCCCCCATCTACAACCAGGGTGGCTCCGGTCATGAAGCTGGAAGCCTCCGTCGCCAGGAAGAGCACCGCCCGGGCGATCTCTGCAGCCTCTGCCACCCGCCCGATGGGCAGGTCGCTCTTGCGGGCTTCTTCCTCGCTGACCCCTCCAGATTGGCGGTAATAGCCTTCCTTTAGCCAGCGCTCCACGAACGTATCCCCTGGGCATACCGCATTGATGCGGATGTTCTCGGCTGCATGGTCAAGCGCCATAGCCCGCGTCATCTGCACCACCGCACCCTTGGTAGTGCAATAAGCCACCGCTGACGGTGCGCCCACCATTGCCCAGTCAGAGGCATTGTTGACGATGACACCCCCGCCCTGCGCGCGCAGGACCGGGATGACCAGGCGCGACATTCGCCACACCGCAGTGACGTTGAGCAGCAGGATATCTTCCCAATCCTGCTCGCTGGTGCCCTCGGCAGTGCCGCTCAGCACAATCCCGGCATTGTTGAACAGGATGTCAATCCGTCCAAATGCCGCCATAGTCTCCCGGACACTTCGCTCGCAGTCTTGCAGGCGGCGGTGATCGGCCTGGATGAAAACGCCGTCCACTGCCTCCGCCATCTGGCGGCCTAACTTTGCCCGCCGGCCAGTAATCGCAACCCTGGCACCCTGCGTCGCGAACAGCTCGGCGGTCGCCCGGCCAATCCCGGAGGTGCCACCGCTGATCAAGGCGACCTTGTTTTTCAACTGCATGCGGGGAGTCTCTACCAGGCTAACGACCACCGGTCACGCTGGTCTTAAAAACATGTGACCATCCCGAGCCGCCACAGATCTTACAACGATCATGGAAATCGCCGGAGATCTGCGTGCCTGTGCCAGCACAGTGGGGGCATTTGCGCGCCGGTTGAGCCACTAATACGCTGCCCTGACCATTGCACACCAGGCAGATATCGCCATAATTGCCATACTTTCCAGCGCCCTCACACCAGGCGCAGGTTTCTGGAGCATATTGCATGACCGGCATTACCATAGCATCAACCTCCACATCCAGACGACATTCGGATATCGTTGATTATACTGCCAGCAAGGTGAATTGGCAAATTAGGGCAGGCGGCTCTGCCTGCCACATCACAATGTAAAATATTGTTCAATATATATCAATATTATTCGTGTAAATATTGAAATTTCTTATTGACATTTTGAATTTTTTGTGTATAATCTTGAATAACAGCTTGGTTATCGCAAGAACTTTATGGAGGCACGCATGAGTACAACAAGCACTTCCCCACAAACATCCCGGCGCTGGGCGACTCGCTTCTTCACCATCTGGGGCGGGCAAGCCTTTTCCCTGCTTGGCAGCCAGCTGGTCTCCTTTGCCCTGATCTGGTGGCTGACCAAGTCCACCGGTTCAGCTACCGTGCTCGCCACAGCATCATTGGTCGGTCTGGTTCCGCAAGTAATCCTTGGGCCGTTGGCTGGAGCGTTGGTTGACCGCTGGAACAGGCGGATAGTTATGATCGTGGCAGATAGCCTGGTCGCGCTGTTTACCCTTGTCTTGGCAGCCCTCTTTGCTTTCGGCGTTGCACAGATCTGGCACGTTTACCTGCTGCTGTTCCTCCGCTCAGTAGCCGGTGGCTTCCATTGGCCTGCCATGACCGCTTCCACAACGCTGATGGTGCCAAAAGAACAACTGGCGCGCATCCAGGGGCTGAACCAGATGCTGCAAGGCGGCATGAGCATTGCCTCTGCCCCGCTGGGCGCCTTGCTGCTGGAATGGCTGCCTATGCAAGGTATCCTGGCAATTGACGTTGCCACCATGCTGGTCGCGGTGCTGCCCCTGTTCTTTTTCTCAATTCCGCAGCCCGAACGGAACGACTTGCCGCAGGAAGCCAACGGCAAGAGCTCAGTATGGCAGGATTTCCGGGCAGGTTTGAGATATGTTGCGAGTTGGCCCGGTTTACTCATCATTGCCATCATGGCGACGGTGATCAACTTCCTGCTCACCCCCGCCTTCTCGCTGCTGCCCATCCTGGTCACCAAGCACTTCAACGGACAGGCCATCCAGCTTGCCACCCTCGAGTCGTTCAGCGGGGTTGGCTTCATCGTGGGTGGTGTGATTTTGAGCGCCTGGGGTGGCTTCAAGCGGCGCGTAATGACCTCGCTGGTCGGTTTGGTGGGCATGGGCATTGGCTGCCTGGTCATGGGGCTGCTGCCTGGGACTGCCTTCACGCTGGCAGTTGCCACCATGTTCTTTTTGGGTGTCATCAACCCCATCGTCAACGGTCCATTGATGGCTGCAGTTCAGGCAGCCGTAGCGCCGGAGATGCAGGGACGCGTATTCAGTCTGATTGGCAGCATGTCAGCAGCTATGTCGCCCCTCGGACTCATCATCGCCGGACCGGTGGCAGACAAGCTGGGCGTGCAAAGCTGGTTCATGATCGGCGGTATTGTCTGCGGGCTGATGGGCATCATAGCTCTCTTTATCCCTGCAGTGATGACCTTCGAGGACGGGCGCAAGCAAGACCAACGTGTCAGCCCCGCGGAGATAACTTTAGCCGCCCGCCCTGCTGAGGGTGACTGAACGCCAGTTTGGGAGTGTACTTAACAAATAAGCCCGCCGGTCAAGGCGGGCTTTCTGTTTTCTGTACCTTACGCTCTCTACCACAGGCCGCGGACTGCCAGCAGCAGGCCGATCAGCGCCAGGGGAATACCCAGGCAGGCGCCGACAACAGTCGCGCTCAGGATCACGCCGGCGACGATCAACACCAAACCCAGGATCACCGCAGTGAAGCGTCCGGTCAACATCAGGATATATGCCACCAGGTTCCAGATTAGCGCAAAAGGCCACAGCAGCCAGTGTGTTTTCTTGTAATCAATCATCGCATGCCTCGCTTTCTGTTTCTATTTGAATTTACGAGGTTTCCCAAAAAAAGTTGCAGACCTCGACGTAATCAGGGTTTAATAATTCCATAATGTCTTGTTCATATAACATATACAATATTCAGGTAAAATACATCATAATTGGAAGCATTGAGCGAGAGGCGCATATGAACAAGATCAAAGAGTCTGAAGTTACCCCTGAAGAAGTCTACCTGTCACGGCCGCGCAAACAGCGCAGCTTCCTCACTCGCCGCCAGTTCCTGGCGACTGCGGGAACCTTGTCGGCCGGTGCCTTGCTGGCAGCCTGCGGAGTGAAAGAGCAGCCTGCCGGGCAGTCCACTCCCACTGCAGACCTGGCAAGCACCCTGCTGGAGGAAAGCCAGGTGCAGGCCGAGGGGCGCATGGACGAGCTGGGCGACCCGGTAAACGATTATATCGACATCACCCACTACAACAATTTCTACGAATTTACCACCGACAAGGGTGGCGTGGCGGTCAAGGCCAAGAATTTCATCACCTCCCCCTGGCAGGTGCAAGTGGGCGGTTTGGTTAACAAACCGAAGACCTTTGACATCGACGACCTGCGCAAGTTCGAACAAGAAGAGCGCATCTACCGCATGCGCTGTGTGGAGGGTTGGTCAATGGTCATCCCCTGGTTGGGCTTTCCCCTCTCGCGCCTCCTGAAAGAGGTCGAGCCAACCTCAGATGCCAAATATGTGCAGTTTGAATCGCTTTATGATCCACAGCAGATGCCAGGGCAGAACAGCAATTGGTATACCTGGCCCTATGTAGAAGGGCTGCGCATGGATGAGGCCATGAATGAGCTGACCATCCTGGCAACCGGGCTATATGGTAAGACCTTGCTGCCGCAGAATGGCGCGCCGCTCCGCCTGGCGGTGCCCTGGAAATACGGCTTCAAGAGCATCAAGTCCATCGTCAAGATTGAGCTGGTCGAATTCGAGCCGATCTCGCTGTGGATGGACGCTGCACCGAACGAGTATGGCTTCTATGCCAACGTCAACCCCGAGGTGGACCACCCGCGCTGGTCGCAAGCCAGTGAGCGGCGCATCGGTGAGAACTCCCGGCGAAAGACGCTCATGTTTAACGGATACGAACAACAGGTCGGCAGCCTGTATACGGGGTTAAATTTGAAAATCAATTATTAGAATAGGTCAAAAGCCCGGTCTCGAAGCGAAGCCGGGCTTTTGATTTATATGTATAATTGAGGCATGGTTCCGCCTCCTCCAGAATCCTTTAACGATCAAGCATTTGAGCATTTGATCAAGGACGCCATCGCCGCCGTCAAAGGCGGCAACCGCCAGCAGGCGCGCCGCTTGCTGGACCAGGCTGTCCGTATCAACGGCAGCGATGCTCGGGTGTGGATCTGGCTCTCGGCGACTACAGACGACATCCAGGAACAGCGCAGCTATCTCGAACGGGCTGTGGTTGCTGATCCCAGCAACGCAACTGCCCGGCGCGGGCTGGTGATGCTCTCGGAAAAGCTGGATAAAACCCGCTTGATGGCAGAAGGGACTTCAGCAGCGCCAAAATCTCCTGGCGAGCAGGCAGAATCCGCCGGGCAAGCTTACCAATGCCCGCGCTGCGGGGGTCGGCTGGTCTATGATGCCCTGCAGACCCAGTTGACCTGCGAGTACTGCGGCTTCATTCAAGACAGCAACCCTGCTCCCACCAGCGGAGACACCGAACAGGTCATGGATTTCGTCCTGCCTACCACGCGGGCACACCTCTGGGCCGCCTCCCAACAGCGCGTTACCTGCGCCGCCTGTGGCGCGGTCACCCTGCTGCCCGCCGGACAAACCGCAGACCACTGCCCCTACTGTGCCTCCAACCGTTTCGTGCGCTCAGCGGAAATGAGTGAGCTGATCGACCCGCAGAGCATCTGCCTGATGCGCCTGGATGCCAGGGAAGCTGCTCAACACGCCCAGGAGTGGCTGGGCAAGGGCTGGCTCTCACCTGATGACCTGGCAAGCAGCAAAGTAAAACTCGAAGCGGCTTATTACCCTTTTTGGACCTTCAGCGGCACGCTGGAGCTGCCCTGGAGCTGCGAAGTGAATGAAGGCAGCAGCAAATACCCCCATTGGGTGGCACGTAACGGCTCAGAATTCAAATTTTTCGACGAGATCCTGGTCAGCGGGATGCGTTCGATGAGAAGTGAGGAAACCAGCTCAATCGAGCCTTTCGATCTGAAAGAATTGGCAGAGTTCAACCCGGACTACCTGGCAGGTTGGACGGCCCTCACCTATGACTACCCCATGTCAGACGCCAGTTTGCGCGCCCGTGAACGGGTGATGCGCAAGATGAACCGCTCGCTCTACAACCTGGTCGAGCCAGGACGCGAGAAGCGCAATCTCGAGGGTCGCGGCGGCAAGTGGAGCGGCATGACCTTCAAGTATGTGCTGCTGCCGTTGTGGGTTGGGGCTTATCAGCATAAAGGCAAGCTCTACCGCGTGCTGGTGAACGGGCAAACCGGCAAGGTGGGGGGCAGCAAACCAACCGATGTTTTGAAGGTTTTAATTCTCAGTATCGGTGGATTGATTTTACTAATGGTGTTCTTGGCTATCTTGAATTTACTTTTTAAATCACAGTTAGGGCGATAATCATCTATCCCATCCAGTGCCATTAAGGTGACACAAGAAGAGTGATAATGAAACTAAATAGCATTATCTCAAAAATGGGGAAACCTCGCTTATGGTTGGTCTTCTTAATTCTTATACCCTTTGTTTTTAACTCCATTCAAAGGCCCACGAATGATTTTGAAACGTGTGCAGCAACAGTGCGCGATTGGGTAGCTGGTAAGACAATGTTGTATGATGAGTCTCAAGTTTTTTATGCTTATTTACCCTGGTCATTGATAATATATCTACCATTTGCATTATTACCACAACCCTCCGGACTGTTCCTGTTTAATATCATTTCCCTAGGTTTGCTTATTTGGTCCACATTAAGCTTAATAGGACCCGTGAATTGGACAATATTAGCAATCTCGCTGACCACAGTCTACACGGGTATACATATAATGCAAGGACAATGGGACATTCTAGTACTAGCAGCATTCACTTTGGGGTGGCTAGGGGTCAAGCGAAAAAATCCTTGGCTTTTAGGCCTGGCTTTGGTTGGCGTATCAACAAAGTACACGAACATTCTATTACCGACACTTTTATTGTTATGGGCTGTACGGGAATGGCGGCCAAAAGGTCTTTTATATACTGCTATCATTCCAGTCTCCATGTTGCCAATCTCCATCTTGATCGCGGGTTGGGATTGGCCTTTACGTTACATTAGGATAATGCAAGTAACACTAGCCTACTATGATCATTACGAAGTCATTACTTCATTCTCAAATACAATATATCCATCTTCGTATTGGCGCTTGAACCCTCCGTTTGGGGCTATATTGATAATTTGCCTAGCAATTCCAGCAATCTATCTTATAATTCGCTTACTCAGGTGGAATGTAAATTTAATATCCATATTCCTAGCACTAACCTTAAATCTAATAATTACCCCTTATATTGCTTTGCATCATATGGTCTACTTGGCTCCAGTACATGCGAAAATTCTGAAGGAATCTTCTATTTGCGGATTTATCCTATATGGAGCGGGAATAATCGACTTGTTATTTATGTGGTTTGGTGTGGGAGTGTTTATATACCCTTTGGTGGTATTAATCATGTTGATGTGGATTTCAGCCAGTAGCTTGCAGCGATCCAATTTTGCGAGTCAGCGTGACCTGGAATACTAATTTTTTAAAATTCAAAATATGACATTATCCATATCTTCAAACCCCGGAGGCTGTCATGACTCGACCCATCCACTGGTATGACTACATCACTTTCAGTGTCTACTTTCTTGGGCTGACCACCCTCTCCCAGACCATGGGGCTGGTCATTCCTCTGCTGGTGCAGCAATTCGTCGGCGAGGCACAGAAAGGCACCTACTTTGGCACCTACCGCCTGTGGACGCTGATGGTAGCGCTGCTGGCACAGGCGCTCTTTGGGCTGCTCTCTGACCGCTCACGCCTGCGCTGGGGACGGCGGCGGCCTTTCATCTTCACCGGCACGTTGCTCGACCTGGTCTTTATCGTACTGATTGGTTTCACCGCCGGCATGGAAGGTCTGAACGGATTCTGGATCATGTTTGGGGTTGCCATGCTTCTGCAGGTCTCATCCAACATGGCGCACGCCGCCACCCAGGGCGTCATCCCCGACCTGGTGCCGGAGGAAAAGCGTGGTCGCTTCTCAGGCGTGAAGGCCATGCTGGAGCTGCCCGTTCCCCTCATCCTGGTCTCCTTCACCGTCGGCAAGATGGTCAGCCAGGGCAACATGTGGGGCGGGCTTGGCGTAGGTATGGCGGTCATCGTGCTGGTCATGCTGCTCAGTATGCTGATCCCCGAAAAACGGCCTGATGAAGCGCCCAAGCCGCTGGATTGGAAGCCATTCCTGCGGCTGGTGATGATGACGGCGGTATTTACCCTGATCATCCTTGGCGCCGGTCAGGTGGTGCAATTGTTCAGCGATCTGCTCGACCCGGGCAGTTCACCCACCATGTTATTCGTCAGCATGGGCTTGTTTGGGCTGGCAGGCATGGCATTCGCTGTAGGCGTGGGCGTGTGGTTGAGCGTGCAAGTTGGCATTGGCGAGGATGCCAAAAAGACCCCCTCCTTCACCTGGTGGGTGGTCAACCGGCTGGCTTTCCTGGTCGGTGCCACCAACCTGTCCACCTTTGCTGTGTATTACCTGCAGGGCAGGCTGGGATTCGAGCGTGAGAAAGCCGCCGGACCCGCCGCTTTCCTGATGCTCTTCGTTGGCGTGTTCATCCTGCTTTCAGCCCTGCCCAGCGGTTGGCTGGCAGACAAATTTGGCAAGAAGCGTATGGTAGCCTTGAGCGGCTTTATCGCTGCCTTGGGCACGCTGGTAGCCATCCTCGTGCCCAGCCTGCCTGTCATTTACGCCGGCGGAGTGATCATCGGCATTGCCACCGGGCTGTTCTTTGCTTCCAACTGGGCGCTGGGAACCGTGCTGGTGCCCAAGCAGGAGGCCGGGCGTTACCTGGGCATCTCGAACCTGGCTGGAGCTGGCGCGGGGGCAGTAGGTGCCTATATTGGCGGTCCCATCGCCGATTACTTTACCGTCAACGTCACTTCCGTGCCCGGATTGGGTTATATGCTGCTCTTTGCCATCTATGGTGTGATGTTCCTCTTATCGGTGCTCGCCCTGCGAGGGGTGCGCGAGAACAAATAGTTTCGTGTTACAATCCATCCCCGATCAAGCATTCCATTAATTCCAGGCGGTAGATAACCATGACCACTCCCATGAATTTTCAATCCATGATAATGACCCTGCATGATTTCTGGGCCACGCAGGGCTGTCTGATCTGGCAGCCATATTACCAGCAGGTAGGCGCGGGGACGCTCAACCCGGCCACCGCACTGCGCGTGTTGGGTCCTGAGCCGTGGAATGTGGCCTATGTGGAGCCTTCGATCCGCCCGGATGATGGGCGCTATGGAGAGAACCCCAACCGTATGCAAATGCACTACCAGTTCCAGGTGATATTGAAGCCCGACCCGGGCAACCCGCAGGAATTGTATTTGCAGTCATTGGAAGCGCTCGGCATTGACCCGCGCCAGCACGACTTCCGTTTCGTCGAAGACAACTGGGAATCCCCGGCGCTGGGAGCCTGGGGCTTGGGCTGGGAGGTCTGGCTGGACGGGCAGGAGATCACCCAATTCACCTATTTCCAGCAGGCTGGCGGTACCCCGCTCGACCCGGTGGCAGTAGAGATCACCTATGGATTGGATCGTATTGCCATCGCGCTTCAGCGCGTGAGGGGCTTCACCGAAATTCGCTGGAATGATCTGCTGACCGCGGGAGACGTAAATTTGCAGGCGGAACAAGAGAACTGCGAGTATTACTTCGAGATTGCCGATGTCCAGCGCATGCAGCAGATGTACGAGCTGTACCAGCAGGAGGCGGAGGCCTGCCTGGCAAAGGGCTTGGTCTTGCCTGCGCACGATTACATTCTAAAATGCTCGCATACCTTCAACGTGCTCGACTCGCGC
>JAFGBV010000177.1 GCA_016932955.1 Anaerolineales bacterium
GCCAGCTCCATCTTACCCGCCTCGATCTTGGAGATATCCAGCACATCGTTGATCAGTTGCAACAGGTGCTGACCAGCGCTGTTGATGGCAGTCAGGTCCTGTTTCTGCAGATCTGTGATCGGTCCATCGATGCCCTTCAGGATCACCCGCGAGAAACCAATAATTGAATTCAACGGCGTGCGCAGTTCGTGCGACATGTTTGCCAGGAATTGGGACTTCAATTTATCGACCTCGCGCAACTGCTCGGCTGTCTGACGCTGTTCTTCCAGAAGGCGGGCATTTTCAATCGCCGTAGCAGCCGTGGTCGCCAGGGTCATTGCCAAAGTCAGTTGCTCCTGGCTAAAGGCCCGTTCTTTTTCAAAGATTTCAAGCTCGACAATACCAAAAGCCTCGCCTTTGGCTCCCAGCGGGATGATTACCATGGTTTGCACACCATGCTCGCGCATGTAGGCAAGCTCCATGGGATCAGCATTCACATCCGAAGCCTGGATCACCAAAGGCTGCATGGTCTGGACCACTTTGGCAGTTGAAGGATATTCTGCAAGTGCGAATGAGGCATCTTTGACTTCAGCAGGCTCTATGCCTTGTCCATCTTCAGTCCGCTTGAAGTCCGCCACAATCTCCAGTTCAGTTGTCTCAGAATCAATGATCGACAAGGAAGCTTCAGGTACATCCAGCACCTCGATATAAAAACGCGTCACCGTTTCCGCGATGTCATGGATCTCCATCGAAGCGCTGGCTAACGAGCGCCCCAGGTTGAACAGCAGGCTGAGCTCCTGAACACGGCGGCGCGTCTCATCGATGGCTTGCTGGGCCAGCTCATAAGAACGGGCATTATCCACCGCCACGGCTAACTGGTCTGCCAGGGTCTGCAGAACTGCTACGTCATCTTGGGTGAACGCATCAACGCGCGCTGCCTGGACATCCAGTGCCCCAATGATACGCCGCCCGGTTTTCAGCGGGATGGCTAATTCAGCCTGCGTCTCAGGCAGCAATGGATTCGGACGATGGATTGGGCTCTGGCTGACATCATTGATGACCAACGGATTACCCGACCCGGTTACAGCACCAATTACAGACTGGGAGCCAACCGCCAGTCTATGCGCCTGGCGTTTCATCTCCTCGCCAGCCTCGCCGGTCGAGGCGCGTACTACCGCAACTGCATTTGCTTCTTCGATCAGGAAAATGGACGCATGGTAATATCCATACCGCTCGCGGATCAAGTTGACTGAACGGTTTAGCAAAGTGTCTAGTGCCAGTGTGCCCGAGGTGTCGCGCGCGATTTCCGCCGCTGTCTCCAACTGTCCGGCGCGTCGCCGGGTCTCTTCCAACAGGCGCAGGTTTTGAATGGCTACCGCAGCCTGAGCAGCCAGGGCGCGCAGTGGGCGCAGGTCTTGTTCTTCGAACCGGACACCCCGGTTATAAACCCCATCGACATGTCCAATCCACTGACCGCCAGCCACCAGTGGAGCAAAAATCAGGCTCTTTGCATCCATACGCTCAACATATACCGCTTTCGCCGCCTCGTCCAATCGCGGGTCCGTCAAAGCCTGGTCGATGGCTACCACAGTATCAGACCTTAACAGGCTGGTCGATGTCGTCCAGGCGCTCAATGGATAACGGCTTTTCGTCTCACCTAGTTGTGCGATTGTTGACCAGCGAGCGATGATGCTGTAATACTCTGGTGTTTCGTCTTCTGACCAGGGGCGGTCAAACAGGGTCAGCGTAACGCTGTTGGCATTGTCATGACCCAAGATGGTAGATTTGCGCAAGATATCCAAAATCTCGTCAAAAGAGCTGGCTGAGTTCAATCCTGCGCTCGCCTGATAGAGGATTTCGGTCTCGGCCAAAGCCCGCTGGGTCTGTTCATACAAATTCGCATTCTGAATTGAAGTGGAAATTTGCCCGACCAGCGTCTCTGCTACCGTCATTTCCTGCTGGGTAAGGACGCGACCTTTCTCAATCATATCCATGCTGATCGTACCAATGATCGTACCACCAGCCTGAATTGGAAACAGTGCATAGGTTTGTATGCCGCGCTCGCTCAACATGACATGCAATGGTGCCAGCAATGGACTGCTTACCGCCTCCGCGATCATCAACGGACGGCGAGTGGCTAAGACCTGTTCGGTGGAGGGATTACCCTTTACCGGGATCTTCGACCCAACGATTGATTGATCCCCCACCCCCGAACTCTCCGCCACGACTGTGAGAGAGGTCCGTTCCAGATTGAGCAGCGCGATGGTCGCGTGAGCCAGGCGGAACGAGTTGACCAGCTCACCCGCCACCGCATCCAACACCTGCCGCAAATCTCCCGAAGAAACCATCGCTGTCACGACGCGGTTTACCAAACCAAGCTCTTCGCTACGCTCCTGCGCTTCTTTCGCGCGCAGTTCTGCCAGTGTAACGCTGCGCAGGTTCTGCACTGCTACCGCTGCCTGACCTGCCAGAGCAATGAGACGGCGGATATCATTTTCGGCGAAATTCACCTCACGGGGATAGATAGCATTGATATATCCGATCCATTGTGTGCCTGCTACCAGAGGCACGAACAAAGTGCTGACCGCCTGGTATCGCTTCACATATAATTCACGTGCAAAATCATCCAGACGCGCATCGGTGGCACAATCTTCAATCACCAACGGCGCATCAGCCCTCAGCATCTGTGCGATGGATGGATATGCTTGCAGGGGGAAGCGGGACATAAAGCTATCGTCCGGTTGATTTGTCCACCGGCTTAAGATGTCAACCCATTCAGGCTGGTGCTCGGTCGTCCAGGGGCGGTCAAAAAAGTTAATGCTCACCTGGCTGGCCTCTCCACCGGCAATGGTATGGCTACGTATTGCCGCCAAAATCTCCTCCGCACCACCAGCGGTGTTGATCTCTGCACTTGCCTCGTATAATCCCGCGGTTTCACCCAGGGCTGCCTGTGTTTGCTCGAATAAGACCGCATTCTCGATGGCATTAGCTGCCTGGCTGGCGATGGCAGTAAGCATGCTGCGGTCTTCCTCTCCATACAGATTAGCCGTCCTTACGCTCTGCAGCGCAATCACACCCAAGACTCGCTCGCCGTACATCAGCGGCACACCCAGCCAGGATTTTGCTCGCTCGGGTGATCTTAATGTCATGTGCTGAATACCCAGCTCTTCCATCTGAGCTGTCAGATCTTCCCCGTTCAACAACAACGACTGCTTTGTATGGATGATATGGCTGGTCATCCCCTTGCCCGGTTGGATGCTGTCAGGATAATAACGTTCGTCATACTCGTACGCAACCGGAAATGATATCTCCTGTTTCTTCTCATCATATAAAGCGACAAAGAAATTCTCTGTCGCCATCAAGCGGCTGGTATAGGTATAGATTGCCTCAGCAATTGCGCTAACGCTTAACATCGAGCTCATCGCCTGGCTCATCTCGTTCAATACTGCCAGGTTTTCACTGCGCTGCTGCGTTTGAGTGAATAGCTGTGAGTTCTCAATCGAAATGCCAATTTGCTGGCCTGCCACCTGCAAAAGATTTAGCTTGGCGTTGTCAGCTTCTATTGACGCCAGCCCAAAAGTGCACAATGTGCCAAGCATACGCCCCTTGGAAGTTAACGGAACACCCAGATAAGATAAAAATCCAAATGAAATTGGAGCCTTCACCATTTCGTGAACGAATTCGGGCAGTGCTTCTAAATTTTTAAGATCACCCAGGTTGATCGCTTCCTTACGCTGAAACACCGCATCACATAACGTTCCACTCATTCCGATAGTTTGTAGGCGGTTGACCATCTCCTCAGGAAGGTTGGAGTGGACGGTCAGCTCCAATGTATTCGTCTTGGGATTTACGACGCTGATCAAACCACTCTCGATACCGGTAGCATTGAGCACTTGTTCGAGCAGTTCTTGTAGTGTCGCCTCTAACTCTAACGAACGCGTAGCAGCGCTGGTGATGGCGTACAGAGTTTGTGTTTCTGAAAGTGCAGATTGGGTCTCCTGGAATAGACGGGCATTTTCCAAAGCCAGAGATAGCTGGTCTGCCACTTGCTCAACCAACAACCGCTCGTCCTCCGTCCAAATTCGCCCAGGGGTATCATCCACGATATCCATCCAGCCAGCATCCGTAGCAAGCTCAGAGGCTACTCCAGGCATTACCCCAGCCTGCTTTACTCTTAATGGCACAGAAAGTGTCGAATACTCGGCCTCAGTGGTCTCCGTCTCGAGTTGATAAGGCTCAGTCAGTGCACTTAAAGACTTGATCGGCTTAGTTCTTGGATCGAACTTTCTGCGCACTTTTACGGGCTTTGATGTGATCGCTTCGGCAACCATATCTCCCGTAGACGGCGGC
>JAFGBV010000178.1 GCA_016932955.1 Anaerolineales bacterium
CGGCAGAGACCTCGTCTGAGGTAGTTGTCGAACGTATCAAACGCAGCCTGGAAACCGCTCCCAACGAGCGCAGCAACGAGAGCCTGCCTTACCTGGAACACCTGCTCGGCTTGCCTATCTCCGATCCGATGGCAGCCCAGCGAATCAACTACCTTGACGCTGTACAATTGCGCCAGCAGATCTTCCTCGCCGTGCGCAGTTTACTCGTCACGGAATCCCTGGCACGACCGCTGGTCTTGATCCTCGAAGACTTACACTGGGCAGACGAAGCCTCCCTCGACCTGTTACAATTCCTACTCGATTCCACTCGCCATTCACCACTGCTGATCTTGGGTGTCAGCCGCCCATACGAAGAGAGCAAGTTAGGCGAAGTCGCTGCCTATGCGCAAAAGAACCTCGCCGAAAACTTCTCCATAATCCATCTGCAGTCGCTAACCCCAAACCAGTCGAGTCAGCTCCTGTTGCGCTTGCTGGCGATCCGTGAATTACCTGCTGATCTGCGTGACTATATCGTTCAGCGTGCCAGCGGCGTCCCATTTTACCTGGAGGAAATTCTGCGCATGCTCATCGATGCGGGTGTGTTGCACCGCAAAGCCGGTCAATGGCAGCCGGATCCAGGAGCCACCATCGCCTCGTTGAGCGTGCCCGACAGCCTGCAAAGCCTGATCCTGGCGCGCTTTGATCGGTTGGAGACCACTCAGCGGCGCGTCCTGCAAGCCGCCTGTGTGATCGGCAGACAGTTCAGCCTGCCTGTGCTACGCTCGGTGCTCGCCCCCATGGATGAGACCGATTTCACCACCTGTCTGACCCAGTTGGTGGAGCGTGACTTCATCACCCCCAATCCTGAGACTCCAGAAACTGACTACGATTTTCGCCATGTCATCGTTTCAGATGCCATCTACAGCACCCTCTTGAGGCGCGACCGGGCCGAATTGCATGGACAGGTAGGCGAAGCCATTGAGCGCACCTATGCAGACCGCATCGACAGCCAGGTGGACTTGCTGGCGCGCCATTATGCATGGAGCACTCGCAAGGACCGCGCCTTGCACTACCTGATCCTTGCCGGGCAAAAAGCAGCTCGTAGCTATTTGAATTCGCAGGCGCGCCAATATTTCCAGGATGCCCTCAATCTACTATCCCAGGTCAATCACACCTCTCGTCAAGCCCTCCAAACTCACCAGGGCATAGGAGACCTGTTGGTGCACAGCGGTGAGTACCCAGCCGCCCGCCAGCATTACCAGACCGCCCTGGATAGGATCTCAGGAGACTCGGACTTCGTAGAAGAGTGCAGCATGCTACAGCGCATGATCAGCACTGCCTTCGAACGGCAGGGTGACTACGAGAAAGCCCTCAGCCACCTCGCCCAAGCCGAAGAAATATTGCACCAGTGTGTCGATGGCTGTCCGTCGGAAAAAGCGCATATCTATAACGACCTGGGCTGGATCCACCTGCACCGTGGCAATCCCGAAGAGGCGGAGCGATCGCTCAAACAAGCCCTCGGCTACGCCAAGGAAAGCCGGCGGGAGGATATCACCGCTTCCATATACAACCGTCTGGGCGGGGTATACTACCAGACCGGTGAACTCGAGCAGGCTCAGGACTATGTCTTGCAGAGCCTGCAGGTGCGTAAGCAAATCGGCGATATCGTCGCGGTGGCACGATCGAACAATAACCTGGGTTTGCTGAACTGGCGCATGGGCAACTGGCAGCAAGCCTTAGAGTACTTCCAACGCAGCATGGAGATGCATGCCACCCTGGGTGACATCGAAGGCACTATCTCGTTGCACAGCAATATGGGCTTGCTCTTGACCGATATGGGACAGGCAGGGGAAGCCCGCCAGCACCTGGAGCTTGGCTTAGCAGGCGCGATGCAGATCGGCCACAGCTACTTGCAAGGTCTCTCCTACCACCACCTCAGCCGTCACTATCTGGCAACCCAAGATTGGACCCGGTCACTCGAGTACAGCCGCCAGGCGCTGGAAATCTTCCGTGAGATTGGCGTTGAAGAATACCTGATTGACCTGTATGCCTCGCTAGGCGAAGCCTGGCTCGGCCTAGAGAATCCCAGCGAAGCCAGCCAGAACACCCAGATTGCACTAGGATTGTTCCCCACCCTTCCCTCTGGCGAGCAGACCCACTCACTGGAATATGCCCGTGTCCTGCGCCTCTCAGGCAGGCTTGCACACGTCCGCGGCGATTCCGGCACTGCCAGAGAGTCTTTGCAACGTAGCGCCCTTCTATACAAAGAACTTGGCAGCCCATTAGAGTACGCCCGCACACTGGTGGTGCAGGCAGAATCGCAAGCCGACCCGGTTGCCAGTCAGGCTAACCGGGCCGAGGCGCGCACTATATTTGAACAGTTTGGTGCTAAGTTGGATGTAAAATATCTAAACGAGTTAGAAGCTTCCTAGCTCAAGGCTCGTCGATGTAACCGATCGATGTCATCGAGGTGGTTTCATCTGGGCTGACACCTGCCAGGAAATCTTCCACAAAGGACTGCTCAGCAACGTAGCTGCCTGCCCACGGCTCATTGCCCGACCAGGCGCCATACCCGCCGCTCCAGGCGCCGTAACCGCCTGACCAAGCGCCATATCCGCCGCTCCATGCCCCGTAGCCTCCCGACCAGGCCCCATACCCACCGCTCCAGGCACCGTAACCGCCTAACCAAATCCCATAGTCGCCACTCCAAGCCCCGTAGCCTCCCGACCAGGCCCCATACCCGCCGCTCCAGGCTCCATAACCACCATCCCAGGCCCAGAAATTGCCATCCCAGTCCTGGAAGTCACCATGCATGCGAAAATCGCCGGTGGTTTCATCATAATAGGCGTATCCTTCGTAATGCTGGTTCTGCCACAAGTCACCATACAGATCCATGCCGACATTGGCTTCGTCGGTGGTGCCGCTAAAGACAGCGTCATATGCATTCAGACGCCCTGCGCCCTGCTGATAGATACTGTAGAGGGCTTCGGTGGTTTCCATGTCCACCCAGACGAAGGCAGTGTTCATCAGGCGATATTTCACCTGGTTGTTGTTCAGGTTGGGCTCGTGCGATAATATCAGGGCTGCTGCACCAGAAACCACGGCTGCTGACTGGGAGGTACCAGCCAGGCTGTAGTATTGAGGAGGAATGCGATTATCTGGGTAGAGTCGCCCTAAATAGGTGCCGTGGTTCATTGTAGAAACCATGTGCGCACCAGGCGCCACCAGGTCTGGTTTTACAAAACCATCGAGCGTCGGGCCGGCTGCGGAGAACGGGGTGATATAGTCATCGCCCCAGTCATACACGGTGTAATTATCGGTAAATGCGCCAACGGTGATCACGTAGGGCACATTACCCGGCACACCGATGGTCATCGGGTCAGGCCCACCATTGCCAGCCGCAGCCACCACCACCAGACCAGCTGCCCAAGCACGCATCACCGCCCGGTTGAGCGGATCAGCCCAATATGGTGAATGCACCATGGCAACCAACGAGAGGTTCATCACCCGGATGTTATATTGCTGATGATGGTCAAGAACCCACTGAATGCCCTGGATAACCGTCTCGTAGGTACCATATCCCTCTTCATTCAATACCCGCACCCCCACCAAGGCAACGTCCGGAGCCATACCATTCGGCTCACCGTCCGTGCCATCCTCCATATTGGCGATGATACCGGCAACATGCGTACCGTGACCGTTTGGATCAAAAGCTTTATGGTTGCCACTGACAAAATCCACCCAAGCGACGATTTGATGCTTGACGGCCGGGTGTCTGCCGATGCCGGTGTCAACCACCGCAACAGCTACACCTTCCCCCGTGACGCCTTGGGGCCATACTTCATCCGCACCGGTGACGTCTGGGTAATCCGTGGCCGGGTCCCCGCCATCTCCGCTGGCCTGCACGCCGGCATTGGGCGTCACAGCCAGAATGCCGTCTGTGGCGCGCAATGTAGCAGCTGCCTGGGGGGTCAGCAATGCCCCGACGCTTTCAATAATAAATAAACGGGAGGTCACATGCCCCCCGTTGCGTTCGACCAACTCGACCACCTGGTCAACGCTCTTCCCTTGAACGATATAGGATCGGGTTGCTGCAGGCCTCTCAGGTAGATCAACCGCCAGCGTGCTGAATACAAGCATCAGGATAAGGCCTGCCATGAGCCAGCGTTTGGTTTGAATACGACCAGATCTATTCTTCATGAAAGCATCCTCCGTGCAACATATGCACATATAACCAACAACCCCATGTATAGTTTAGCATAATTAACGAACGATTTCAATAAAAATCTCACACCTTGCAAAACTGTCAACTGGCGTTGCAGTCGATTAAAGGACTTTATACCCCACTGAAATATGACAGTACTCACTACCATTAACCCGCCAAGTTAACGATAATGTAGGTTGAATCTATCCAATTTTCCACTGAGTTCCAAACCATAGGAGGTAGTACAATGCCCGTCAAGGGATGGATCGAGGTCAATGAGTTATATTGCAAGGGATGTGAGCTTTGCGTAAGCGAATGCCCTCAGCACGTCCTGGCTCTGGACATGGACAGCCTGACGCCCAAGGGCTACCACCCTGTTCACCTGACCGGCGAGGGTTGCACAGGCTGCGGCATCTGCGCCATCGTCTGCCCAGAAGCAGCCCTCACAGTCTACCGCGAAACCCCGGTTAAATCAGCCAGACCTGTCGCCCAGTCCCCAGCCGTCAAGCCCGCTGGATAGGAGTCCTTTATGACCAAAGAATTACTCGAAGGTAATTTCGCCATGGCTGAGGCGGCTGTGCGCGCAGGCGTCGAAGCCTACTTTGGCTATCCCATTACCCCCCAGACAGAAATCCTTGAATGGATGTCACACCGCATGCCCGAACTCGGCAGAGCATTCTTACAGGCCGAAAGTGAAGTGGCTGCGGTCAACATGGTCTATGGCGCAGCCTGCACCGGCGCGCGGGTGATGAGCTCCTCATCCTCACCTGGAGTTAGCCTTATGATGGAAGGGTTATCCTATATCGCTGGTACCGAAGTGCCTGCCGTGCTGATCGACGTGGTGCGCGGCGGTCCTGGGCTGGGCAACATTGCCCCCTCCCAGGGCGACTACAACCAGCTTGTGCACGGCGGCGGGCACGGCGATTACCGCAACATTGTGCTCTGCCCGGCCTCGGTCCAGGAAGCCATCGATTACACTGTTTTGGCCTTCGATCTGGCTGAGAAATATCGCACTATCTGCATGGTCATGGCAGACGGGAGCGTTGGGCAGATGATGGAGCCTGCTGAGCTGCCTGAAATGCGCCTACTGCGCAAGACCACACCCGACTGGGCTGTGGATGGCGCCAAGGAACGCCCATCTCGGATTCTCACTTCCATCTACATTGATCCTCCTTTCGAAGAACGCTACAATCACAAGCTGATCGAAAAATGGTACCAGATCGAGGCTAACGAGATTCGCTTCAAAGAATATTACCTGGATGACGCTGAATACGTCGTCATCGGTTTCGGGACTTCCGGACGCATTGCCCTATCTGCCGTGCGGGCTGCCCGCGCCGAGGGCATCAAGGTGGGTCTCTTCCGTCCTATTACCGTCAGCCCCTTCCCTGCCGCCCAGATCGCTGAGCTGGCAAAACAAGTCCAGGGCATTTTGGTGGTTGAGATGAACACCGGTCAGATGCTGGAAGATATCCGCAAGGTCACTCGCGACATCTGTCCTATCGAGTTCTTTGCCCGCATGGGCGGTATTGTGCCCTTCCCCGACGAGATTTTAGCTGAAATCCAGCGGCTGGCGAAAGAGCCCAAAAACCTTGGCGGTGATCCGCGCTTGCGCTGGCTGCAGCGCCACCGTGAAGGCATCCTCAGCTTCGCCTGATCAGGAGACAATGGTATGGTAACTGACTCAATATCCCAAACCGAAGTACAAACTGTTTATTTACGTCCCTCTGCGTTGAAGGATGTGCCAACCCATTACTGCCCGGGCTGCACACACGGCGTAGCCCACCGCCTGATCGCCGAAGTGTTGGAGGAGATGGAGATCGTAGACCAGGCCATCGGCGTCGCTCCGGTGGGCTGCTCGGTATTCGCTTATAACTATTTCAACGTTGACTTCGTCGAAGCCGCTCACGGTCGCGCCCCGGCCATGGCAACCGGGATCAAGCGCGTGCTGCCTGACCGGTACGTCTTCACCTACCAGGGTGATGGGGACCTGGCCTCCATTGGCATGAGTGAGATCATGCACGTCGCCGGACGCGGTGAGAATATCACCGTTATCTTCATCAA
>JAFGBV010000179.1 GCA_016932955.1 Anaerolineales bacterium
GCCCGCTCATATGCTCGCGGTTATGTCCCCTATGTGACGGATCGCTCCTTGGGTCGCCTGCGCATCAATCCCGGTTTTGAGCCGGACAAAAGCCCACAGGAATGGGGATTGCCGTGATAAGTTTGGAATCACGATTGTTTCCTCTCACAAGACGGGATGCGCTCCTGGCGCTCCTGACGGGAGCCGGTAGCCTGTTCCTCTACATACGTACGCTGGCGCCGGGTTTGCTCTATGGCGATAGCGGTGAGTTACAAACCCTGGTTTACAGCCTGGGCATGTCGCACCCTACCGGCTATCCGGTTTATATATTACTTGGGCGGTTGTTTGCTCTATTACCATTCGGAGACCTTGCCTGGCGAGTGAATCTGTTTTCGGCAGTGCTGGGCGCTCTTACTGTCGCGTGGGTTTACCTGATTGTGCGTATATTGATTGGCTGGCGGCTGGCAGCAGTGATTGCCACCCTGGCTTTGGCTATCAATCCATTGTTTTGGTATTTCTCGACGATCGCCGAACTATATGTCCCAGCCTGTGCTTTCCTGAGCGGCGTGATTCTCTCTATGCTGCTTTGGCGGCAGACTGGGAATTCAGGTTGGCTGGTGGCGTCAGCATTATTAGGCAGCTTAAGCCTCGGTGTGCACTCCTCTGTTGCGCTGGCTGCTCCAGGTGTGGTGATCTACTTCGCTATTGTATCCGCTTCTCATCGAGATTGGCGGCTGATTATTGGTGGGGCAATGGCAGGCCTGGCATTGGTTCTGATCATTTTCCTTATCCTGGATGGCGCAAATCCGCAGGCGGGGTATTACCATGCTACTGTGCAGCCTTCCCTTAGTGTCTGGGACATGTCTGAGACGGATTTCGACACACCCTTTGAGCGATTGATATTTCTATATGCTGCAAAACAGTTCCGCTATGCGATGTTCCAAAGCCCTGCCTTGACGATGGCATTCCTCACGGGCGTATATTGGGATGGTTTACGCGAGGTTTTTTCTCCGCTCTCGATTGGGATGATAGGTATTGGTGTGGTTGGTGTTTTCCTGGCACGGTGGCGCGAAGGGCTGTTATTGCTGGTGAGCTGGGGCGTTCTGATGTTTTTCATCGTAAATTACAATATCTTCGATGTAGTGGTTTTCTTTGTCCCCACATATATCTTCCTGGTTATTTGGATTGGAGCAGGCCTTGGAATGCTGATGCAAGGTCTCCACTGGGCTGTGAAGAAACTGGATCGGGAAAGGTGGTTCCCTCAAGCCGCTGCGCTGGCGGGAATTCTCGTCCTTGGTTTGACGGCGGTGTATTGGGGAGGAATGGTCGTAGAAGCTTGGGAGGCACGCATACCTGCCTTTATGAAAGAAACTGCGTTTGAAGAGTATCCATACCCGATCGACGATCCGCAAGCTCCCCACGAGAAAGCAAAAACCCTGGTCGATGCAGTTGAGGATAATGCAATTGTTTTCTTGGGTTGGGATCTGCTTTTCCCTTGCTACTTTGTCGCCCACCTCGAGGAGAACCGCATAAGCCTGGATTTTCATGAAACTTACCCGCAGGAAGGCGTGCAAGAAGTTAGTACAAGCATGATTGCCTATATTGAGGCTAATTTCAACGCGCGCCCAGTCTACTTCTTTGAGCGTCCGGATAGAATTGCTTTAGAGCATTTCGATGTACATGCTGTCAATCTGGATGGTGTCAGGCTATTTCAGGTGAATGGCATTAAGCCGTTAAAGTAAAATAATCGAGCGAAAGGAATATCAAGATGACGAAAATCACGTTTATTGGCGCTGGCAGTCTTGGCTTTACCTCAGAGCTTGTCCGAGATATATTAACATTCCCATTACTAGAGGATGCCACTCTGGCTTTGATGGATATCGATGCCGAAAGGCTGGAATTCGCTCAGAAGGCTGTCCACAAGATCATTGAGGTGGGTGGATACCCGGCGAAGGTTATTGCAACGCTGGACCGAGTAGAAGCGCTTACAGGGGCAGATGTGGTACTGACCACGATCTTGTCGGGGTCTACAGAAGTCTGGCGGCACGATATCGAAATCCCGAAAAAGTATGGTGTGGATATCAACGTTGGCGATACCCGAGGCCCAAGCGGTATCTTTCGCTTTTTGCGCACACTTCCACCGATGATGGATATTGTGCGGGATATGGAGAAATACTGCCCTGGTGCAGTACTGCTGAATTATACGAACCCGATGGCGATGTTATGTGCAGCATTACAACGCCAGACCTTCATTCCGGTGACGGGGTTGTGTCATTCCGTGCAGGGGACGGCAATGATGCTCGCTGAGTGGATCGGTGCACCTTACGATGAGATTGATTATGTCTGCGCAGGGATCAATCATCAGGCATGGTATCTCGAATATAAATGGAATGGCAAAGATGCGTATCCGCTGATCCATAAGGCGATCACAGAAAGACCGGAAATATATAATGAGGAGATAGTGCGCAACGAGATGTACCTGGCGCTGGGGAAATATGTCACCGAGTCCAGCGGTCATAACTCCGAATACAACTGGTGGTTCCGAAAACGCCCAGACTTAATCGAGAAATACTGTACGGATGGCACAGGTTGGAATCCTGGCGAGTACGCATACATACTTAAGGAATATCAGCATAATGAAGCTACCTGGAAGGACCAGGTGAAGGAACGTCTGGCGCAGCCATTGACTGCAGAAGACTTGCGACGCGGTCATGAGTACGCTGCTTTCATCATCAATGCGTTGAGGGGCGGCGATATATTCAAATTTAATGGCAATGTGCCAAATGCAAGATTGATCACAAACCTGCCTGAGGGCGCTTGTGTGGAAGTGCCAGTATTTGTGGATAAGGCAGGCTTTCATCCAGTTCATGTGGGTTCGCTGCCACCCGAATGCGCCTTGCTAACACAGCTTTCTAGCGGCATTGAGGAAATGGCGATCAACGCCGCGCTAACCGGTGACCCGACCATGGTTTACCGGGCTATCTGTCACGATCCATTAACGGCGGCAGTGCTTTCTTTGGCTGAGATCAAACAGATGACACAAGAGTTATTCACGCAGCATGCAAATTATCTACCGCACTTTAAGCATCTCGAGATCTAACCACATTCGTGAAGAAATCCATCAAGTTCCTCTATGACCACTATCATAAACTGAGTATCCAATGCACCCCCCACAAAAATTCTCGGCAAAACGTCAATCGTCGACTTCTTCTGGTTGGTGGCGGCCCTCTCCTGGCCTTATTTGGCAGTGGCATCTCACCGAGCTGCCTGTAGATACCTCTATTAATGTGGATGTATATGATATTGATATCTTTGATAATGATGCATCGGTTGTCCAGGCAATCCACGACAAAGGCCGTAGGGTGATCGGTTATTTCTCTGCTGGTTCGTGGGAGAACTGGCGTCCAGACAGCAACCAGTTCCCGCCGGAGGTCATCGGCAGGGATTACGAAGGATGGCCTGGCGAGAAGTGGCTGGATATTCGCCAAATCGATCAACTGGCGCCAATTTTATGCGCTCGTTTTGATCTGTGCAGGCAAAAAGGTTTTGATGGTGTAGAGCCGGATAATATGGAGATTTACACGAGCAACACTGGTTTCCCGCTGGTATATGACGACCAGTTGAAATTTGCTCTTTGGCTGGCCGATGAAGCACATGCGCGCGGTCTGGCCATTGGGCAGAAAAACGCATCCGATCAAGTTGCCGCGTTAGTGGATGTGTACGATTTTGCCATCATAGAAGACGCTTTTTACGATGGTTGGGCGGAGCAGATGTTGCCTTATATCCAGGCGGGGAAAGCAGTTTTCGCTGCAGAATACACAGATATGGGTGTGGATTTCGAATCTGCACGCGTATGGGGACATCAGCATGGTTTTTCGTTTATTCTTAAAAACCGCAATCTGAATGCATGGAGAAAGGCATGAAATCACTCTCGATTGGTAAATTTCGCGGCTTACAGCAATGTACCTCGGATCGTGGTACTTTTACCTGCCTGGCATTGGATCATCGCCAGAATCTACGCAAGGCACTCAACCCGCAGAATCCATCTCTGACCACCGACGCGGAACTTTCACAATTCAAGCTCGATGTAACCTCGTTGCTGGCTCCATACGCAACCGCAGTCTTGCTTGACCCAGAAGTATCTGCTGCGCAGGCGATTGCTGCGAGGGCATTATCAGGACACACTGCCTTTGTGGTTGCGGTAGAATCCACTGGCTATGGTGGCGCGGTGACTGCCCGGCAGAGCCAGATCTTGCCTGGTTGGAGTGTGGAAAAGGCTAAGCGGATGGGGGCGGGCATGATCAAGCTTCTGGTGTATTATCACCCCGAGTCTGCGACTGCGGCTGAGATTGAAGATTTCACACGCCAGGTGGGGGAAGAATGTATCCGGTATGATTTGGGGTTGATGCTGGAGCCACTCTCTTATTCCCTGCAGGCTGGGGCAAGCCTGTCCTCTGAAGAGAAGCGCTCTGTGGTGGTTGAAACTGCCCGTCGGTTGACCCGAATCCCTGGGATTGATATCCTCAAGGCAGAGTTCCCCCAGGCGATTGATGATCTGGATCCGGCTAACTGGGAGGCGGCCTGCGCGGAGTTGACTGCTGCCTCAGCGGTACCCTGGATCTTGCTCTCTGCTGCCGTTTCGTTCGATATCTACCAACAACAGATCATCACTGCCTGCCGGGCTGGGGCTTCTGGCATTGCCGTTGGGCGAGCTGTCTGGCAGGAAGCAGTGACGCTACGCGGTGAAGAGCGTCTGAATTTTCTGCGAACCATCGGTCGTGAGCGCCTGACCAGGTTAAATGCTTTATGCACAGCCCTGGCCAGATCGATCCGAGAGTTCTATGGCGCTGAAGCCCCCTTTGATTGGTATCGAAATTATTAAATTCATGAAAAAGTCGATTGATATCCTGGTTGCCGGTGAGATCAACCCTGACCTGATCCTTTCAGGTGTTGTGGAGCCAGCCTTCGGGCAGGTAGAAAAGCTTGTCGACGAAGCAGTGTTGACCATAGGCTCATCTTCGGTCATCTTTGCCTGTGGAGCAGCTCGCCTGGGATTGCGCGTCGCTTTCACTGGTCTCTGCGGTGATGACATCTTTGGGCGTTTCATGCTAGAGGCTATGCAAACTTCTGGGGTGGATATATCGGGAGTGATGGTAGACAAGGAGGGGAAAACCGGCCTAAGCGTAATATTTAGTCAGGGCGCAGACCGGGCGATCCTCACTTATCTTGGATTGATTCCCGCATTGAAAGCCGAGGAGATCTCAGACCACCTTATCTGCCGGGCGCGGCACTTGCATGTGGCCTCATATTTCTTACAAACGAGCCTGCAGCAGGGGCTTCTGTCCTTGTTTCGACGGGCACACAAGCTGGGGCTGACGACTTCTCTGGATACCAATTATGATCCATCCGAAAAGTGGGCTGGTTTCGATGAGTTACTTACCGAAACTGATATCTTCCTTCCAAATAGAACTGAAGCGCTTGCGATCACAGGCGTGGAGGATGTTGAGCTTGCAGCCAAGCAACTTGCCGAGAAATGTGGCTCTGTAGCGGTTAAGATGGGCGGGCAGGGCGGATTGGCGTGCAAGGGGGGTATGATCTGCTATGCTCCAACCTTGTCCGTTCAGGTTGTTGATACTGTGGGGGCGGGGGATAGTTTTGATGCGGGTTTTTTGTATGGCTGCTTGCATGATTGGCTACTAGAAAAATCTCTGCGCCTGGCGTGTGTCTGTGGAGCATTGTCTACGACCAGGGCGGGTGGAACGCAGGGCCAGCCTACTCTTGCTGAGGCGATGAACTATGTACCTTGACCAAATCGTTCAGGCTCAGAAGCAAGGGAAAGCAAGGGGAATCGCTTCGATCTGCTCTGCGCATCCATGGGTTTTGAAAACGGCTCTTCGGAAGAATAATCCCCAACGATCACAATGGGAAAGCACAACCAATCAGCCAGGTGTTCTGATTGAAGCAACTTGCAACCAGGTCAACCAGTATGGCGGCTATACCGGGATGACGCCAGCAAGATTTGTTCGTTTTGTGGGGGAAATTGCTGAGCAAGAAGGGTTCCCAATAGAGAATGTCATATTGGGCGGCGATCATCTGGGTCCTCATCCCTGGCAATCGGAAACTGCTGATTCCGCGATGGAAAAGTCTATCGTGTTGGTCCGCGACTATGTTCACGCAGGTTTTGCAAAGATCCACCTTGACTGCAGCATGAGGCTTGCAGATGACCCAGCAGGCGCACTGGCTTTGGATGTTGCAGCGCACCGAACAGCGCAACTGGCGAAGGTCGCTGAGGAATCGAACCGGGACGAGATGACGTTATGCCGTTATGTGATTGGTACAGAAGTTCCAGTTGCCGGTGGGGCTCGGGAGCATCTGGGTGGCTCTCAGGTGACAAAGCCGGAGGATGTGCTGGAGACGATCCGGATGATGCAGGAGACATTTGCGAAAGCAGGTCTTGAATCCGCGTGGGAGAGAGTAGTGGCTGTAGTTGTGCAGCCCGGGGTCGAGTTTGGGGATGATTTCATTCAAGAATATCAACCAGCCAAAGCCCGCCACCTTTCTCAATTTATCGAGAGTCAATCGATGGTATATGAGGCCCACTCCACAGATTATCAGGCTGAGGAAGCTCTGAGAAACCTTGTGCGTGACCATTTTGCGGTCTTGAAGGTAGGCCCACGGTTGACATTTGCCTTTCGCGAAGCCGTTTTTGCGCTGGCAATGATGGAAAAGGAGTTGTTTCGTGAAGGAGAGTGCTCAAACCTGATCCCGATCGTGGATTATGTGATGCTACAATATCCTGAACATTGGAAAGGTTATTACCACGGCTCCAGAGAAGAACAAGCCCTCAAGCGCAAGTATAGTTTCAGCGACCGTATCCGGTATTATTGGAATGAGCCTCCTATCCAAATAGCGTTCAACAAACTTCTGCGGAATTTGGATAAGACCCGATTACCGCTTTCGTTGCTTAGCCAGTTCGCCCCAAGAGTGTACGAGCTGGTATGTGGTGGTGAAAAACCGATTTCTGCTCGTGATCTGATCCTGTATTATATCCGGCAAGTATTAGCAGAATATCACAGGGCTTGTGGGGGATGAATTCATGCATTAGCGGGCAAAATAAACCCACCCCAAACCTTTGCAAGGTTGGGGTGGGTTCTCACTGGCTCCTCAGCCAGGACTCGAACCTGGAACCTAGCGGTTAACAGCCGCCCGCTCTGCCAATTGAGCTACTGAGGAATGGAGCGACGTGCATTATAAGCGTAAAATGGCGGGAGTGTCAAGGAAAAATTGGGCAGGGCGGCGACCCCTACCGATCTTCACTCCTGAGAAACCTGACTATTCTCAGATTTACCTGATTTACTTGCCGAGCTCTCGCTGGTGCTTGAAGAGGCGGTCTCTGTTTTCTTTTCGGTATCGGTGGATTTGTTTGTGAGCCGCCCAGCACCAGAAGGCGAACGATGATCGGTTGCGTAAAAGCCTGAACCCTTGAAGACAATCCCAACAGGTGTGTAAACCTTACGCAGAGTTTTCTTCTTGCATTCTGGGCAGCGCGTGAGAACTGGGTCATTGAAGCTCTGCTGAACCTCAAAACGTACTCCACAGTTCTCGCATTGATAGGTATAAATCGGCATACATGTTCCTCAAACCAGTCCTGTAACTGGCAAAAGATGATTATAGCGCGCCCTTTTCTGATTGGCAAGACCCCCACTGGTGTGTTCTAATAAATCTCTAACACAATCTTTGCGTCTAATCTATTAGTGCGTAGTATGAGTGAGCTCTTATGGTGGTAGTGTGATTTCTGGAGTATTTGTGGGCGTGGGAGTGACGGTAGGTGATGGTGTAATCGTAGGTCGCCGAGTTGCAGTGGGTGTGATCGTTCTGGTTGGCTCGCGGGTTGCTGTCTCGGTGGGGGTTCCCGTGGGCGGAAAGAGAGTCAGGTTAAGCGCGAGAAATCTTTCTCGGGCCATCTCGAGCATATCTTCTGAAGCAGCCTCCTCCGGCAGTTCCAGCAATGCTTGCCAATCCGATCGGGCATCCAATAAATTTCCGGCTAATTCTGCAACCTGTGCCCGGTAGAAATAGGAAATCGCCCTTTGCTCGTCTGTGGTCGCGATCATCTCTGCGCTCACGAACTGCCGATAAGCAGTGGTCAGTCGCGCATCGGCCCATAGCGCGTGTGCCAGGTAGATGCTGGTATCAAAGTTGCTCGGTTCTAGGTTCACTGCAGTCACCAGGTCGTTGACTGCCTCTTGCGTGTCGCCCATCTCCAGATAACTCAATCCCCGGTAGCGGTAAGCCAGCGCGTATTCGTCATCCAATGCCAGCGCTTCCTCAAACGCATTAATTGCTGAGTCATAATCCTCTTTGCCCATGAAGAAGACCAGCCCATAGGTCAGCCAGCCTTTGGGGTCATCAGGCGCGTAGTTGATATAAATGCGCACAGTTTTATACGCTGCATCCAGATCCTCAACTGCCAGGTAAGTTTCAGCCAGGGTCAAATACGTGGGCAACAATGTGCTATCTAATTCATTGGCCGTCTCTGCATAATCCAAGGCATTCTCAAGGTCTCCTTGCAGCAGGTAGATTTGCGCGCTGAGCAGGTAGATCATCGGCATACCGGGGAAGAGGCTCTCGGCCAAAACCAGGTCTTCCAATGCAAGATCCGGCTCGTTCTGGCGGATGTAGTAGGCCGCCCGCTCAAGGTAGGGGGCTACCATGTAAGGGTCGTGATCGATCGCCAATTGCAAGTCCGCACTGACATCAGCTTGCGGATCAAGCGCCAGGTTCACGCGGGCGCGTCCCAAATATGCTGGGGCGAAATTTACCTTGAGAGCTAAAGCCTGTTGGTACGCATCCAGAGCTTCCTCATACTCTCCCAGGTTACGGTGCGCTTCGCCAAGATAGTAGTACAGATCTGGGGAGTTCGGATCTGCCTGGAGCGCTTGACCAAGGAATTCTTTCATCGACTGATAATCCCCTCGTTCATAGGCCCGCACCGCTGCTCGATAAGCTTCAATCACAGGGTGGGGTGTGTTGACATAAAGAGGCACAGGAGTATAAGTGGCTTCCAGGAACATCCACAAAGGTGTGGGGCCGATGAAAGTGGGTGTGGGAGAGCGCACCACGAGAGTATTTGTGGGGGTGGGTGTCTCGCTGGGAGCTGTGGTGCGGGTGGGAAAGGGGCTTACACGGATCATGGTTGGGGTGGGCACGGCGGCAATTTGTGAGCGTGCCAGACGCGTCCCATAGACCCCTGCCAGAATCAGCCCAACAACCAGCACCAGCGCGCCTACCAGCGTGATTACGCGAGTGACGGGATTATCCCATACACGCTGCAGAAATGTTTTGGGTGGTTCAAGCTCTTTATCAAGATCCGATGCCCATCGCCGTCGAACAATGGTCGCCGGAGGAGTATTTGGATCGGCTGTTCGGGCGCCCAGGATGATCAGCCCGCGTCTCGCAGCTTCATTTTCTGGATCGACCCTGAGAGCCGATTCCAGACAGTAGACGCGCTCGTTTTGTGTCTCCACCAGAGTGCTCATCCACAGCCAGTATTCTGCCTGATTTGGATCGCTGCGTAGCAAGCGGGTGAGCAGCTCACGCCCTCGATCTTTATTACCCTCGGCGATTGCATCCAGAGCTTCTTCAAACAATTTATCTGGTGACATTTTTTAGCGGGAATTCCTCTATTGTGAGTTTAGCACAGCATGGCTGATGCGACAAGTCTATCAGGGCTGTTTCTGGGTATAATCACGTCATGTCAATACGCCTGCGCACTTCAGTAGCCAGAATAACCCTGCTATTTCTCCTCCTGGCGGCAGTAGTTGGTTGCCAACCTGTTACCCTCATCAGCCTCAGTTCTACGCTACCGCCTCCTGAGCTTACACCCTATCATACCCGTACGCCTACTCATGCCCCACTCCCATCCACCTTGGCGCCTGATATCCAGCTCAGTCCTGTGGCAACTGCAACCCCTTTTACACATGCGGTTGTGGAGGGTGAAACGATGCTTGGCATTGCTTTCCAATATGGTATCACGCTGGAGGAATTACAGTCAGCTAATCCGACGGTAGACCCTCGTTTCTTAGTGGTTGGAACGGCTTTACTGATCCCGCTAGGCGGCGAGATACCCCAGAGCCTGCCTGCTCCGACGCCTTTGCCGCTATCCTTACAATCCACAAGATGCTACAAGGCTGCCGATGGTGGTTTATGGTGTTTTTTGCTGGCTCGCAACGAGCAGCCAGTCGCCATGGAGAATCTCTCAGCCTGGATCGGCCTGTTTGACGATGCGGGGCAATTGCTGGCAAGTCAGGTAGCTTTCTCCTCTGTCAACCTGCTTAAGCCTGGGGGGGCAATTCCGCTTGTGGCTTTCTTTCCCTCCCCTGTGGAAGATTATTCATCAGTGCAAGCCGAGATGCTAACTGCCCTGGCAGTACCTGATCCAACGGGTCGGTACTTAGATGCACACGTGTCGGTAGATACTTTGCAGATTAGCGAAAGTGGTTTGTCGGCAATGGTGAATGGGCAGATTATCCTGGCAGATGAGATATCTCCTGGTGGGTCGATTTGGATTGTGTTGGTGGCTTATGATAAGGAAGACCAGGTAGTCGGCGTGCGTAAGTGGCAAGCCAATGATGCTGGGCTTTTTGCTGTGGATGTCTTCAGCCTGGGCCCAGATATCCAGCGCGTGGATGTGCTTGTGGAAGCACGACCCGCACCAGATTTTTCGGTTACATTAACGGTACCGGAGTGAACACCAGGACGAAGATTACCAGCCCAAATAAAGCGAGCGCTCTGCGTTTTGTGTCGAGTGGGGTGATAGTATCCAATGGCTCAGCCTGTAAACGTCCCAGAACAAAGATCAGCACTGCCCACAACCACCAACCGCTCCAGAAAATACCGAGTAGTGCTAAACCCCCTAGGATGAAGGGCAGTAACTTGATGGCGCGTTTGCCCAGAAGCACAGAGATCAAGTGCCCGCCATCCAATTGCCCGGCGGGGATCAGGTTGAGGGCGGTTACCAGGAGACCTGCCCAGCCTGCCCAGGCTATGGGGTGCAGTGTCACATCCCACCCGCCGCGAGGCAGCGGTAGACCGGTGAAGAAATAACGCAACCAGTAAAGGATAGGTCCCAAATTTCCGTACTCTGCCGGGCGTGGGAGCATCTCGCCTTTCACCAGCATCTTCAGGAACAAGTAGAGGATAGAATTGCCTTCAAAGACCTGCCCTTCTGGCAGCACCATGGGGATCTGCTGAACTGGTGAAAGGTATAGTCCTAGCAGAACCACTGGGATAGCTACCGCCAAACCAGCAAGCGGACCGGCAATGCCAATATCTAACAGTATGCGTCGATTCCTGGGCGGTTCCTTCATTTGGATGAAAGCGCCCATCGTGCCGAACGCGCTCAGCGGAAAGGGGATGAAATAGGGCAGCGTCACGACTGTGTGATGATAACGCCCTGCCAGGTAGTGGCCAAATTCATGTGCCAGCAAGATTGCCAGCAGGCTGATTGCAAAGGAGATGCCTTGATCCAGGTTGGCGAGGATGGCCATGATCTGCGCCAGAGGATCTTCTGTAATTGGTCCCTGATAGGTGTAAAGAGCACCGGCAAACAGCACACTTAACAGTGTAAGCACAAATAATGTTGCATTCACCCAGGTCTTTGATGGGTGCGCTTGGATTGTCCCCGAGATCAGCAGGATAGCATGTCGCTGCTCATCCATGCGGAAGAGGGGGGTGATATTCAGAGGGCGGAGCGAGGCTGCTAGCTGATCATAGGCTGCAGCGCTATCCTGGCTGTAAAGCCTGCCGCGGTAGCGCACCAGGTAGCCTTGCTTAGAACTGCCCCAAGTCGTATCCTCGATGTGCAATACCCGAGCTACCAGAGGGGTGAGAGGGTCAGTCTCTGGGGCGGCGGTGTTTGTTTGGTTAGGGATGCTCATAGGCTGGTCGTATCCACAATCATCAATTTGCTAAATTTACCAATATCAAGGCGGGAGTGGATGGGGGTCGAACCCACCGCGGCCCGCATAGCGACCCGCCACCGGTTTTGAAGACCGGGGAGCCCACCGGGACTCAACCACTCCCAATGGGGTTAAGCATACCGCAGGCGCATAGATTTGACAATGGCGCTGATCAAGAAAGATTATGTTGCTCCATTCCCCTGCCATACGAGCGTTTGTGCATCTGCACGCAGGTAATAAGCACGAAAAGCGGCTGACTCATCCAACATTGCTTTGATAGTCAGGGTAGCAGGCGAGCGCGCTAGCGCCTTGGCGCTGGGCTGCGCTAGCCATACTCGCTCTCCTTCCTGGCGCAAGACACATAGATAGCCATGATCTTCCAGCCAGGTAAGACCAGCGCGCACTGCAGCCGGGCGTTGCGCGGTTGCAGCAGCGAGCAATGAAAGGTTGGTTTGCCCATTGTTTGCGCGTAGGATGTACTTTGTTAGCCCAGCCAGGCGGCGCAAGAAGGCTTCTGGCCGATCCATCCCGGGGTCCACGCCAAACAGGTAAACTTTCTCTGGGGCAACGTGCTGAATAGCCTCTTTTAAGATCCCTGGCGCGGGCGGGATACTCCAGATTGCCAGTGTTCTGGCTCGCGAGAGAGATGAACGGTCTGCGCTGGGGATTTTTTGTTTGGCTAATTTCTCGCTTCCCTCTGCCTCAGCCCAGATGACCAATTCCTCCTGGATAAGTAGGGATTGGAGCAGGGGCAGGGGGTAGGATTCTTGGCGGTAATCGACCACGACGATCTCCGGGCGGGATGCTATGGAAATGCCAGATTCCTCCACCAGCCTGTAATCGATCCATTCTACCTGCACATCGCGCTGCCCGCGGTAGGTGCTGGCGCGCACACTGTATGCCAGGTCAAAGCGTCCCTCGTTGGGTAGTGGCCATCCTGCCCCTTGCCACCAGATAGTGCGTTGATTGTTGCCCATCTCGTCTTGCACGGTGAGGAGCAGGTGGGCTTCGCGTCGGCCAACCGCGCTATAGCCTTCAAGGGTTAGACCGCGGGTTGCCAAAACCAGAGGTGGATTGCCGGGGCCAAAAGGTGCCAGGCGTTCCAGATCCGATACCAGATCTAACGAGAGATCGGTAAGCGGCAAGTAGCCATCGATGTGCAATTCGGGCTGCGGGAGGGCTTTTCCATATAAGTTTGCTACTGTTCTTGCTAGCTTCTGCCGAAAAGAGGGGATGTTTTCGGTCAAAATGCCCAGCCCGGCAGCCATTGGGTGGCCTCCGAAGTTCGTAAGCAGTTCCTGGTGAGCAGCAATGGCGGCTGTGATGTTGATTCCCTCTACGGATCGGGCAGAGCCACGAGCTACCTCTCCCGGTGCTGCTGAGAAGAGGATGACTGGACGGTTATAGCGTTCCACCAGGCGGCTGGCGACGATACCAATGACGCCGCCTGGCCAGGTCGGATGTGAGAGAACCAGGATAGGATCGTCCAGCAGGTGGGCATCTGCCTCAATTTGTGCTTGCGCAGCGTTAAAGACCTGTTCGGTCTGTAGTTGCCGCTCAGCGTTTAATCCTTCCAGCTCTAAAGCAAGAATGCGGGCACGTGTAGCATCCGGGGTGGTGAGAAATTCGATGATGCGGTTGGCATCTCCCAGGCGCCCCAGGGCGTTGAGGCGAGGGGCAAGGATGAAGGAGACATGCTCTTCGGAGAGGTTTTTGGGAGCAAGCTCTGCCATCTCCATCATGATTTGTAGACCCAGACGCGGTGAGCTCCGCAGAACATTCAATCCACGTTGGAGCAAGTAGCGAGTATCGCCTTGCTGCAGCGCCAGATCAGCTACGATCCCTAAAGCAACCAGATCAAGTAATTCTGGGCAACCTGCTGTTGAATGAGAAGTCAGAACTTGCTGGGTGCAGAGTGCTTCAGCCAGCTTGTAAGCTACACCAACGCCAGGCAAAGTTCCCAGGGGGTGGTCTTCAGGCAGGCGCTTGGGATTGATCAGCGCATGGGCGGTGGGCAGGGTTGAGGGGAGATCATGATGATCGCTGATCAGCACGGTGACGCCGCGTTCCTCAGCGTAGCTAACCGCCTCATGGTTGCTGATCCCTGTATCGCAAGTGAGCAGGATCTTTGGGTGTATTTCATCTAATAATTGCGCGAGGACTGGCACGCCCACACCGTGTGATTCCTGCGCTCGAATCGGGATGTGGAAATCAACCTGTGCACCGAGGTTTTGCAGTGTTGAAACCAGCACGGTTGTAGCCGTCTGACCATCCACATCGAAATCTCCCCACACCAGGATGCGCTGGCTTTGGTTAATTGCTTCAACCAGGCAATCAACGGCTTTTTCTAGGTCAGGTAACTCGAAAGGGTCGGTGGGAGTGTAATGGTCGGGGTCGAGAAATCCCCGTGCTGCGCCGCCATCTCGCAAGCCACGCCGGACAAGCGTTTGTGCCACCAGCGAGTGGCCGCCTACCACGCCAGCCAGTTCTGGGGGAACCTGCACCGGCAGGGGGTCAATCCAGAGTCGCGGCACCCAAGTCATAGGCGATCTCGCCAATTTGTTCGAAATCCAGATCGATAGGGCTGGGTTCTGTTTCTAGCCCTCCTTCTGGAGGGGTGTTGGTAAAGTCAGCGGCCCTCACGCCGCGACTGCAAAGCGAGCGGTAGGTGCAGAAGCCGCAACGGCGCTCATCCTGCGTGGCTGCGAAGTCGGTTTCTTCCAGACGCTGAATCAGCTCCAATAAACGAATCAGCTCCTCTTCGTCGGTGCGGTACTGCTGCTGGCTGTATGGGAAATGTATTAAGCGCTCGGTCTGCGAGGAGGCTTCGGCTGCTGCGTACCAGTAGACCATTTCCACCACTTCGGGCTGAACGGGCTGACCATGGTTAAGATGCATAGCGGCGCGCACCAGCAGGAATGGATAAAGGCGTGTTTGCATGCGCTCAGCCAGCCATGTACGGCGAGGGATCCTGGCAGATGTTTTCCAATCCACAATGATGAAGCGTTCATCCGGGGTAGAAATCAGTAGATCATACTTAGCCAGGAGGCGTACACCAGCCAGGGGGGCGCTGAGAGTCGTTTCTGGATAGCGGATTGCTTGCGTTGACCACCAGGCTGCAAATTCATCTTCTTTTGAACGATGCAAGGCAAGGTAATTTTCCCACCACTGGTCGAGGGGTGGATAGTTTGCCATCTCAGCCAGGCGCTCTTCTGGCACGCCCAGCAGATGTTGGTGCACCATGTGGTGGAACGCTTCGCCGCGTTGCATCTCGCGCTCGTGTTCAAGCGCCGGTTCGGCTTCCACTGCCGGCCAAGCCAGGCGCCGCAGATGGCGGAGTTGGAAACGCCTGCGGCAGTCCAGGAAATCTTGCAGGTTGGATTGGGAGAAGAAGAAACCAGCGGGTATCATGCTTCCTCCTCTGATGGAGCATCGCTATCGATGGAGCCAGCCTGAGAAGCCAGCCCATGCATCGCCACAAGAGGAATAGCGGGTTGGCAATTTCCCTTCGTCCCACTGTTCCAGGTGATCACAAGCTCTTTACGTGCCCGCGTAATGCCCACATAGAGCAGGCGTAAGCGCTCACGGATATAATCCAGGCGCGCCTGCTGCGTGGCGCGGCCCTCTTCGTACCATTGATATTCATCTGCTTTCTGGATAACCTCTAACTGTTCCAGCGCTTCTGCCTCTAGGTTCAATCCATCACGCAAGTACCATTTCTCGGCTCGGTAATCCTCGCCGGCTGTTCCAGACGGAAAATCGTAGTTGTTTATTGAAAGGAGGTATACACGATCCCATTCCAATCCCTTGGCTTTGTGCATGGTGGATACCACTACCTGGCCGCAATGCTGATCGGGATTGAAGCCGGTATCATCCTGACTGAAGCCCAGAAAACGGCGCTCATTGCGGGCAATCACAGCCAGCTCGTTGGTCAGGTCTGGAAGTTGCCAGGATGGATGGTCATTGCCGGCGCGGCGCAGCAGAAGGGCTAATTTATGGGCAAGGGCCAGCTCGGAGGGCTCACTGAGCAGATCTTGTGCTAGGGTGAGGGTCAGTTGGTCGATAGGGAGGAAGATCGCGCCCTGCCAGCGTCTCACTAATCCGCGGAATTCCGACAGGCGCTCGTAGGCCAGGGGGTCTTCAACTTCGAGGTTTGCGCTGTCCAGCCAATCGAAACCAGGGTTGGGCCACAGGTAGTCTTCAGTGCGCGGGACCTTGCGGAGGAGCTCCATAACCAGATTAAGTTGCTGGCCGGCTTCAGGGTCATCGCGATCTCCACGCCGCCAGACTTCATAGGCTTTAGCCAGTTTCTTGGGCGATTGCGGGTCGGCCAGGCAGCGAAGGATATGTGCCAGTGTTCCGGCGGAGAAGCGCGTGGCATTGGTGGAGCGCAGCATGCCGTCAAAATAGGGAATGTGCCTGCGGCGGAGCTCATCGGCCAGGTTTTCAACGTGATGGTTAAGCGGAGCCAGCACTGCTACAGTGGCCTGTGGATTTTCAGGCAGCCAACGCTCGAGGGAGTCGGCCACAGCGGTCAGCTCTTCTGCTGGGGTGAATTTTCGCAGGATGAGGTGGATGCGCGTGAGAGCATTATCAGGATTGGGTTGGGGGTCATCAGGTGGGGTTGGCTCGATCTCTGGCGGCGATTGCAGGGCATCACGTACGCTGGGGTTGGGGTGCTCCAACTGCGTCCAGCGCACGAGGGCGTTTGCCAGGTGGATGATCGAGCGCGTAGATCGCCCAGAATTCGGTAATTCGTGCCGCGCAACGCCCGGGCTGAGAGTGAAATCCCGCAAGTAGCGAGGATCGGCAGTAGTGAAGGTCTCGTAGATAGCCTGGTTGGGGTCGCCCACACGAACCCAGTTTCCTTGCGGACCAGCCAGGAGGGCAAGGATTTGCTCTTGCAAAGCGCTGGAGTCCTGGGCTTCATCTTCAAGGATATAGGGCCAGCGATGTTGTAAATATTCCAGCAAGCTGGGGTCCCACTCCAATGCCTGCAATGCAAGGCGGATGAGATCATCGAAATCCACTGCACCACGATATGCTAGAGCACGCTGGTAATTCTCGTACAGTTCGCGGCCCATCTCCGCTAGCGGCAGCGGCACGGGTAGTATCTCCAGGCGAGTGCGTAGATCCTCGGGAGAATAACGCAGGTCTTTGGCACGTCGGATCATGCTGAGGGCTATTTCTTCGATTAATTTCGGTAGTTGCTCACGGTGTACCCAATCCAGGCGGGAATCGTCCAGCGTCGGTTCCAGGTAGCTGTCTAAATCGTAGAAATGCGCTTGCAGCCAGGTACGCGCAACGGTGGCGCGTATGGAAGCGGCTTCGCGCTCGTCAATGATCTGAAAATGCGTATCCAATCCAAGCAGATCGGGGCGCTCACGCACGATATCATGCGCCAGCCCGTGCAGAGTGCGCACACGGTAGCCATAATGAGGTAGCAACCCCCAAACATTAACGAAGCTGCTGACCCGCTGGTAAAAGTTGTCCACCGCAGCATTCACCAGGGTGACGATGAGAATCTCCTGGTCATCCTCCAGCACACCGCGCATGATCAGGTCTGCTGCTAGGAGCGATAGGGTCCAGGTTTTGCCCGAGCCGGGCACAGCAGAAACACCCATCCGTCCAGCGCGGTACGCCAGGATGCGCTCCTGTGCGGGACGCAGGCGTAAGAATTCCTGCTCGGGGGGCTTATCGATGCGCTCGCTCATGTCGAGCCTCCCAAGCCATCTAGGCTTGAACAATCGCGCAGTAGGCGCTGGAAAGCGCTCAGCAGTGGGCCGCGTTGTTCGAAGCCCTGCTCACCCAGCTCGCTGAGCCCCAGGTAGAGACGAGAGCGGCAGCGGCGTAAAAGTCCATTGGTGAGGCGGTAGAGGTTATCTTGGGCGGTTTCTAATTCTTCTACAGTGCTCCACTGCGCACCATCCGCCCAGCCGCGGCTGAGCACATAGGGGTGGGTGAGAGGCTGTTCCAATCGCTCAGCCCAGGCGCGGCTGCCGATATCCAGCCAGAACTGCACCTCGACGGGACGGTTGCTCATCAGGAAGGTATAGGCAGGGGCGATGAGCAAGGCGTCTTGAGATCTGGTTTGCCAGGGTAGCAGGTATTGCGCAGCGATGATACCATCCTTTACCATCTGAATATACTCTTTGCCCAGCGGCTTGCTGTCCTGTTCTACATCTGGAGCAGCCACCCAGCGGAATTTTTGCGCTGATTCGATTAGATTGGCAGCTGCCTGACCAGCGTCGTAGGCGGCGTGGAAACCAAAGCCTGGCTGAGCTAACACCTCGCCGAACAGGCGGCTGAAGAAGTGGTCCAGCACAATTGGTGGTTCTTGCGCATAGTCGTTAATCCAGCGCTGGAGGTAATCATAGCGCTCTCCTAGAATATAAGTGATGCGTTCTTGTGATTCGGGGATGATCTGCTCGAAGGAGGTGAGAACCGGGATACCCTGCCGGGGACGATAAACGATCTGAGTCAGCATTTGGGCGCGCACCAGGTCCAACCCCTCAATTGCCTGCATTAGCGCATAGCTTACCTCGAACATGCCTGGGGCAATACCCCAGTTGGGGTGGGCGATCATGGCCAGCGTAAGCAAGCATTGTGCAGCAGGTTCCTCTCGCAGAGAGCGCGAAGGACGGTGAGAGCGCGCTGACACGCCGCGATTCTCCAGCCGGTGAACAAGGGTGAAACGCAGCGCATCGGAGAGATATGGTGCCAGGATAGCGATCTCTCCGGGTGGTAAACCTTGTTCATGCACCAGCCAGGCAACCTGGTCGCAAACCCAATCCAGCATCTGCGGATAAAAGCGGTGTGCTGCTACCTCTAGCGCTTGGCGCGGGTCGGGCTCAGGAAGGGGTGGCTTGCTGCCAGAGGTCGGGCGGATGCGATCAACCAGGCTTCGCGTCAGAGAGATCACCCCTAATGAGCACACAAAGCTTTCATCCATCACCACCTGGTGCCGGCACGGGTCTCGCAGGCGCAGGGCGCTTTGCGGATCAGCGCCGAGGAAACGCCGGTATCCGGCGTCTTCATCATAGATCAACAAGGCGCTCTCGAAATTTGTCAGCCAGTTGCTTACTAGGTCATGGGCGATCGGAGTGTCTTCTTCGATGTTATCGTAAATCAAGTGCTGATAGGTGTCTTGCAGAAGATCACGGCATATTGGCAAATCCCACAGGTGTTGAGTGAACACTTCTACTTGTAGCGAGAAATCCAGCAAATTATTCTCAAGGCAATAACGGCGAAAGAGACTGGCACAAGCCTGCGCGTCTTGATAGACGCGTGTTTGCCCGCCGCTCTCGCTGGCGGCTGCGCTGAGCCGAGCGCCGATCTCGCTATGAGGAAAACCCACTACGGCAGCCTTGTTCAAGTTATCGATAATTTGCGAGTAGAGGCGATTACGGTCGATGGTGACTGATTCGAAATAGCCCTCGTCCAACAACGGGCGGACGAGATGAGCCATATAATATTGCGCTGTTTCCAGGGTGAGGAAGGTGGGCAGTCGTTCCGGATGGGCAAATCCGGCTTGCTCAGCCACCAGCGGCCAGAACAACTCCACCATGCGGCGCGCCATCCCACCTAAGGTGAGCAGGGTTACTGGCCCACCTGCTGCCGGGGAATTGTGCAGCGCCTCCAGGTAAGGTGTCCCCAGTGTGCGTTGTGGTAAGAAAATCAGCACATGCCTGCCCGGTACCCCAGAATCCAACAGCCGCAGCAAGTGCTGTACCGCGGCGGTCGTTTTGCCGCATCCGGCTGGACCTGAGAGGAAGGTGTGTTCGTGCAGAAGAAAAGAAGACATAAGACTGGCGTGGATGCTAGATTTGTCTGCTCAACAGAAATTCATCATGGTATATATCATGATAATAGATCGCCTGTGGTTCCACGCCGTAGATGGAGAAGCCGATGCGCAGGTAGCAGCGAATGGCGGGGATATTGCGAGTGTTAACGCCCA
>JAFGBV010000180.1 GCA_016932955.1 Anaerolineales bacterium
GCGGAGCGCAGGTACTATCACCTGAGCGAGCGGGCGGTAAGCGGGAAGTCGCGGGTGGATTGGGGCGGTACCAGTGTTCGGAGGATGAATCCATTTGTTACAGCTGAGGCAAACCGGGTTCTTGAAGCCTGGAAACGGGAGGTGCAATGCAACATTCCATAACCATTCATGGACATCGGTTGTCATGGGGCACACGCACCTATGTGATGGGGATTCTGAATATCACCCCGGACAGTTTTTCGGGGGATGGGTTAGTGCAAGTGAATTCATCTGGCAGAGGAGTGGAGGAGGGGGCGGTGCTGGAGATGGCGCTGGAACAAGCCAGGGTTTTTGCTACGGCGGGGGTCGATATTCTTGATGTGGGGGGCGAGAGCACGCGACCAGGCGCTCGTTCGGTTGGGTTAGAGGAAGAGGTGATGCGGGTTGTGCCGGTGATCCGCAGGCTGGCGCAGGAATTCGATGTGCTGATCTCTGTGGATACATATAAAGCTGGCGTCGCTGAGGCTGCACTGCAAGCAGGCGCTCATATCGTCAATGATGTGTGGGGGTTGAAAGTTGACTCATCCCTGGCAGGGGTGGCAGCACGATACCAGGCACCGGTGATCTTGATGCACAATCGTTCTTCATGGGCGCATGCGGAAATCAAAGAGCGCCTGGGAGGGCGATATATCGGCATCCCATATGAGAACCTGCTTGAGGATGTGAAACGGGAGCTGCTGGAAAGCGTGGCTCTGGCGCGGGCAGCGGGGATTCCGGAGAAGCATATTATCCTAGATCCCGGGATTGGTTTTGGCAAATCGGTGGAGCAGAACCTGGAACTTGTGGACAGGCTGGAGGAAATACGAGCTCTGGGTTACCCGGTTCTACTGGGACCGTCACGGAAATCATTTATTGGATTCGCACTGGATCTTCCGCCTGAAGAACGCCTGGAGGGTACTGCAGCGGCAGTGGCAATTGGGATTGCCAGGGGGGCGGACATTGTGCGGGTGCATGATGTGGGGGCGATGATGCGGGTGGTACGGATGAGCGACGCGATCGTCCGCCGGGTAGGACAAGTATGAGATTAGTGGATGGTAAGTTATTTACGCGGGCGAGGGGTTTCCGGTATAATACCACTCCCGTTGGTAATAGAGATTTGAAGGTTATCTGAGGAGTAAACATGGTGCATGATCCTTTCCAGGTCAGAGGCATTCTCAATACAGGCATTGGTAGCTATCGTATTTATCGCCTGGATCAGTTGGAGCATAGGGGAATCACACGGCTCGACAATTTGCCATTTTCAATCCGTATTATGCTTGAAGCATTGCTGCGGCAATGCAACGGGCGCGAAATCCTGGAGCAGGATGTGCTCAACCTGGCAGGATGGCAGGCGCGGCCTGCGGAGCGACCCACATTGCCTTTTCAACCAGCGCGGGTGGTGATGCAAGATTTCACCGGTGTTCCGGCAGTGGTTGACCTGGCAGCCATGCGAGAGGCAATGAGACGATTGGGGGGTGATCCCTTGAAGATCAATCCCCTGGTGCCGGTTGATCTGGTGGTTGATCATTCGGTGCAGGTGGATTTCTTTGCCAGCCCAGACGCGCTGGTTCGGAATGCGGAATTGGAATTCCAGCGCAACCGGGAGCGCTATGAGTTTCTGCGTTGGGGGCAGAAAGCTTTCCGGAATTTCCGGGTGGTGCCTCCAGCGACTGGGATTGTGCACCAGGTGAACCTGGAACACTTGGCGAATGTGGTGATGGTGAAGGAAGAGGATGGTGAGAAGGTTGCTTTCCCGGATACGCTGGTGGGAACTGATTCGCATACGACGATGATCAATGGCCTGGGGGTGGTGGGATGGGGCGTGGGCGGGATCGAGGCCGAGGCGGCGATGCTGGGGCAGCCGATCGACATGCTCACACCGGATGTGATTGGATTCCGACTAGAGGGGCAGCTTGCAGAGGGGGTTACCGCTACCGATCTGACTTTGACGATCACGCAGATGCTACGCAGAAAAGGTGTGGTGGATAAATTTGTCGAGTTTTACGGACCAGGTCTGGAAGAGCTTTCATTGCCAGATCGGGCTACGATCGCCAATATGGCGCCAGAGTACGGGGCAACCATCGGCTTCTTCCCAGTAGATGAAGAGACGCTACGATACCTGCGCCTGACAGGTCGCCCGGAGGCGTTGGTCGATCTGGTGGAGCGATATTGCAAAGAGCAGGGACTGTTCCACACAGCGCAAACCCCAGATGCAGAATTTACTGATATCCTCACGCTGGATCTGAGCAGTGTAATCCCCTCCTTAGCGGGTCCGAAGAGGCCGCAGGATCGCGTACCGCTGTTCGACATGCAGCGGACATTCCGCCTTGCGCTGACGGCGCCCGTGCAAGAGCGCGGTTATGGGATGGAAGAGAGCGATCTGGATCGCAAGGCAAAGGTGGGGACGAATGGGAGCAGCACTGAGATTGGGCATGGGGCGGTGGTGATCGCGGCAATTACCTCTTGCACGAATACGTCGAATCCATCGGTGATGGTTGGAGCTGGTTTGTTGGCGAAGAAGGCAGTGGCGCGCGGGCTACGCACACGCCCATATGTGAAAACCAGCCTGGCACCTGGCTCAAGAGTGGTGACAGATTATTTGCAAAATGCAGGGCTGCTAGAGCCACTGGCAAAGCTAGGGTTTAATGTGGTTGGATATGGCTGCACGACCTGTATTGGTAACTCTGGCCCATTACCTGGGGATGTAGTGAAGGCGATTACAGGTACTGACCTGGTAGCAGCGGGAGTGCTTTCGGGCAACCGCAACTTTGAAGGGCGCATCCACCCCTATGTAAGGGCAAATTACCTGGCTTCACCACCATTAGTCGTGGCTTATGCGCTGGCGGGTACGGTGGATATTGACCTGTTGCATGACCCGCTGGGTGTGGATGCTGAGGGAAACCCCGTGTACTTGAAAGAGATCTGGCCGACGAACCAGGAGATTCAGGAGACGATTGCACAGGCACTGCTGCCAGAGATGTACCAGGAGAAATATGCGGCTGTGTTCAGCGGGAATGAGACCTGGAATGCGATCCAATCTGGTGAGGAAGAACTGTATGAGTGGGACGTGGCATCAACCTATATCCAGGAACCGCCCTTCTTCATCGATCTAAGCCATGAGGCAGGAAAGTTGCAAGATATCCGCGGAGCGCGTGTGCTGGCGGTGCTGGGGGATTCGATTACGACGGACCATATTTCTCCGGCTGGATCGATCCCGGTAGACAGCCCGGCGGGGAAATACCTGGTGGGGAACGGGGTTCAGCCGCGAGATTTCAACTCGTATGGTGCGCGGCGCGGGAATGATCGAGTGATGACGCGAGGTACTTTTGCGAATATCCGGCTGAAGAACCGGCTGGCCAAGGGAGTGGAAGGTGGCGTAACGGTACACTTCCCGGATGGCGAGCAGATGAGCATTTATGATGCGGCAATGAAATATCGCCAGGAGGGGGTGCCGCTGCTGATCCTGGCAGGTAAAGAATACGGGACAGGATCTAGCCGAGACTGGGCAGCGAAGGGAACCAATTTACTGGGGGTGAGGGCTGTTCTGGCAGAGTCATATGAACGTATCCACCGCTCGAACCTGGTGGGGATGGGGGTTTTGCCGCTGCAGTACCTGCCGGGACAGAATACTGAGACGCTGGGGTTGACGGGTAGTGAGGTATTCCATATCGAGGGATTGGGCGAGGGACTGGCTCCACAAAGCCGGGTGAGGGTACGAGCAGTCAGGTTGGATGGGGGTGAGGTGAACTTCGAAGCTGTGGCGCGCTTGAATACAGCGATTGAGGTAGAGTATCACCGAAACGGTGGTATCTTGCATACAGTGTTGCGAAATCTACTGTAGCATTAACTGGAAAAATAGCGTTGTGCCATCGGTAAGCTTGCTGATGACACAGCGCTATTTTTAACCCTTAGCGGCTGCTGTGGATTTGATCTAGCCGGGCTTTGGCATCGAGGATGAAGGTGTGCAGGTTGGAGATCTTTTCGCAGGCATAGTCGGGGCAGAGGGCGCAATTTTCCAGGCCGCGGGCGACGGCACACAACCTGACATCACACTCTGCGCAATGACCACAGAGACGGGTGGTAGCCAGGCAGCCATCACAGGTGACATAGGCGATATCGATATTGGGAGCGTGATATTCCTCCCTCCATTGGGCGGCAACTTTGGCTTTGGCAGCCTCATCATTAGCCTGGGTGGCAAGATAGGCAGCACATTGCGAGCAGTCTATTCCGCATACTCCGAGCAAGATATTCATGGCATTAATCTCCCTGTGAACACAATGAAGGAATATATTGGTCTTTCTAGCGCC